>NZ_CAKKLN010000004.1:0-548415 GCF_918698065.1 Peribacillus sp. Bi134
GGGCGGGGCAATGGAACTTGCCCAGAAAGCCAAAAAGGTGATCGTCCTGATGAATCACGTGAATAAGCAGGGTGAATCGAAGATCTTGAAGACATGTACGCTTCCATTGACGGCAAAGCAGAGTGTGGATTTAATCATTACGGAAATGGCAGTCATGGAAGTTACACCGGAGGGATTGGTGCTGAAGGAAGTCATGACGCCATATACCGTGGATGATGTGATAAGGAATACAGAGGCAACGTTGAAAATCCATGCTGCTGTCAACACCATTGAATAGGTAAGAGGAGGAAAAAAGCATGAATGAGGTTGTCATCGTTGCTGGAGCGCGAACTGCAGTTGGATCCTTTGGCAAATCACTACGGAATGTTAAAGCTACCGAATTGGGCCGTCAAGTATTGGAAGGTTTAATGGATAATTCTGGGTTAGATAAAGAGAAGGTAAATGAAGTGATTTTCGGACATGGCTATGTCCACGGAGGCGGACTAAACTCGGCCCGAATTTCGTCGCAGATGGCATGTTTCCCACACAGTGTCCCAGGCCACGTTGTAATCAAAGCATGTGGATCAGGTTTAAAGGCCATTACCAACGCCGCTGTAACTATCGCTGCTGGTCAAGAAGACGTAATCATTGCCGGCGGAGTGGAGAGCATGAGCAATGTGCCTTATATCGTGAAAAATAGATGGGGCGGTAAATTTGGAAACGTAACGATGGAGGATGCTCTGCTGGCAGATGGATTAATATGTTCCTTGGGAAATGAGCATATGGGAATAACTGCCGAGCGCTTGGCTGAAAAATACGGTATCCGTCGTGAAGAACAGGATCAATTTGCTTATCAAAGCCACAAGAAGGCTTGTAAAGCTATAGTAGAGGGTCGCTTTGATAGAGAAATTATTTCGCTTAAAATCAAGGATCGAAAAGGACTTCAAATCTTCAACCATGACGAAGGGGTACGCGAGGACATTCATCTAGATCAACTAGCCAGTCTTCCAGCAGTATTCAAAAATGAAGGAACCATTACGGCAGGAAATGCCTGTCCTATGAATGATGGAGCTGCAGCTGTACTATTAATGTCCAAGCAGCAAGCAGAAGAAAAGGGATTAAAACCGCTCTTGAAAATAAAAGCTTTCGCCAGTGCAGGAGTTGAACCTGGAGTTATGGGGATTGGACCCGTACCAGCGACTCGAAAGGCATTGGCAAAAGCAGGTCTATCGTTAGAGGATATCGGACTGATTGAACTTAATGAAGCCTTTGCTGCCCAAGCACTTGCAGTGATCAAGGAGTTAGATTTGAATCAGGATATTGTCAATGTCAATGGAGGGGCAATTGCACTTGGTCACCCTGTAGGAGCAACAGGTGCAAAATTGACAGTCACACTGATGCATGAAATGTTGCGTTCACAAGTTAAGTACGGAATGGTAACGTTGTGTATGGCAGGTGGAATGGGACTTTCAGTAATCTATGAGAATATGTGTATTTAAGGAGGATAAATGTGCCGGATATAAAAAAACGGATAAACCAATGGATAGAGGATCATCGGGAAGAAGGAACAAACCTATTGCAAAAAATGGTACAAGCCCCGAGTACGCAAGGAAATGAAGCAGGGGCACAGGCCATCGTCGCCCAAAAGCTGCAGGAAATGGGTTTGCAGATCGATAGTTGGGAACCTGACGGCGGCGAGCTGAAAAAGCATTCTTATTTTTATTCTCCGCGCAGTGAATTTTCCAACAGCCCCAATGTGGTAGGTATCATGAAAGGGACTGGAGGCGGACGTTCCATCATACTGAACGGACACATCGATGTGGTTCCGGATGGAGACCGGGATCAGTGGGACGACGACCCATATAGCGGAGCCATTAAGAATGGAAGAATGTTTGGACGCGGAGTAACCGATATGAAGGGGGGAAATGTATCGCTGATCCTTGCGATGCAGGCATTGAAGGAAAATGGCATCCAATTAAAGGGAGATGTCATTTTTCAAAGTGTGATTGAAGAAGAAAGCGGCGGGGCCGGAACATTAGCGGCCGTACTGAGGGGATATAAAGCCGATGCTGCCCTGATCCCTGAGCCGACGAATATGAGGATTTTCCCGAAACAGCAGGGTTCGATGTGGTTCCGAATCTCTGTTAAAGGACGGTCAGCCCATGGCGGAACAAGGTATGAAGGCGTTAGTGCGATTGAAAAAAGCATGACCGTCATCAATCATATTCGTGCCTTGGAAGAAAAGCGAAATGCACGTATCATTGATCCGCTTTATCAGAACACTCCTATTCCGATTCCGATCAATCTAGGTGTCATTGAAGGCGGTAATTGGCCGTCATCCGTTCCCGACCTTGTGAAGGTCGAAGGAAGGATGGGCGTTGCGCCAGAGGAAACGATGGAGCAGGCGAAGGAAGAAATGGCCGCCTGGTTATTGCAGCTGGAGGAAGTGGACCAATGGTTCAAGGAAAACCCGGCCGTATTGGAATGGTTCGGGGCACGCTGGGTACCAGGTGCAATTGATGTAGAGCATGAACTGATGAATGCGCTTGTTCATCAATATCGGCAAGTTGCCGGACAGGACCCAGTCATTGAAGCATCCCCTTGGGGAACGGACGGGGGATTGCTGACACATGTCGGTGAAACGCCTGCAATCGTTTTCGGGCCAGGAGTAACCGAGGTTGCCCACTATCCAAATGAATATATCTTGCTGGACAACGTATTCTCCACAGCGGAGATCATTGCCCTTACTTTAATTCAATGGTGCGGAATGGAGACTGAGCAGGATGGGGTCACACAGGCAGGGAATAGAGAGACGATACCAGGCAATGGCAATTAAACTGGATAGCATCCCAGCAGGTAAAGCGAAATATTTCAGTCTTTCACAAAGCGGTTGTTAAAAACTCTTATATTTCTTGAACTTTTAACTATAAAAGAAAATGAGGTAGGAACCATATGGATATGAATCTCATTGATAATCAAGAACCGACAGTTAAAAGGCATCCCGATAATCAAGAACCGACAGTTAAAAGGCAACTGAAAGCAAGGCATATGACCATGATTGCCATTGGCGGTTCAATAGGAACCGGATTATTCCTGGCAAGCGGGGCAACCATCCAGAGCGCAGGGCCTGGTGGTGCCCTTGCTGCATATGCCTGCATTGGAATCATGGTTTATTTCCTTATGACGAGCTTAGGGGAAATGGCGACATATATGCCTGTGTCGGGATCATTTTCCACCTATGCCACACGCTTTGTTGATCCCGCATTCGGCTTTGCACTTGGCTGGAATTATTGGTTTAACTGGGCAGTCACCCTTGCCGTCGAAATAGCCGCTGCAGCCATCATCATGAAATTCTGGCTCCCTGATGTACCCAGCCTTATATGGAGCGCATTGTTTCTTGGAATCGTCTTCACCCTCAACGCCCTATCCATTAAAAGCTATGGTGAATCTGAATATTGGTTTGCCTTAATAAAAGTCGTCGCCATCATTTGCTTTATCATTATTGGTTTATTGACCATATTGGGGGTTTTTGGCGGAAAGGTGATCGGATTTGAAAACTTCACCATGGATGAGGCACCATTCAAGGGAGGATTTTTATCGATCATCTCAATCTTTCTAATCGCGGGATTTTCTTTTCAAGGCACAGAACTGGTTGGTATTGCTGCCGGAGAAAGTGAAGAACCCGAAAAAAATGTTCCGAATGCGATCCGCCAAGTATTTTGGCGCATCCTCTTATTTTACATCGGGGCCATCCTGATACTCGGTCTCTTAATACCTTATACGAGTCCAAGTTTGTTGAACGGAGATGTCGAAAATATTTCTGTAAGCCCTTTCACACTAGTCTTTGAACGGGCAGGACTGGCATTTGCGGCATCAGTCATGAATGCTGTCGTGTTAACCTCCTTACTATCTGCAGGGAACTCGGGGCTATATGCATCAACGCGGATGTTATGGTCGATGGCAAAAGATAAACAAGCTCCCAAATTCCTGGCCAAAGTCAACCGCAGGGGAATCCCGATGAATGCTTTGATCATCACGTCCTTAATTGGAGGACTCGCCTTCTTGACCTCCATTTTCGGGGACCATGTATTTACATGGCTATTGAATGCATCCGGGCTGACTGGTTTCATCGCCTGGATTGGAATCGCCATAAGCCATTATCGCTTTAGACGTGCCTATGTTGCACAAGGTGGTGACCTAAACGAATTGAAATATAAAGCAAAATGGTTTCCATTCGGTCCGATTCTTTCATTCGCACTGTGCATGCTCGTCATTGCAGGACAGAATTATGAAGCATTCCTAAGCGGCAGCATCGACTGGTATGGCGTTGCTGTCTCCTATATCGGATTGCCGATATTCCTGGTAGTCTGGTTAGGATACAAGTTTTATCACAAGACCAAATTAATATCATTAAAAGATTGTCAATTCGATAAATCAGATGTGGCTTGATACCAATGGAAAAAACCTGAGACCCCTTTGGGGACTCAGGTTTTTTATGGGGATTTGTATCGAAATCCGGTTATATCTGTGGAAATCCGGTTATATCTCCGAAAAACGGAATATATCTGCGAAACCCAGTTATATCTCCGAAAATCGAATTATATCTCCGAAAATCCAGTTATATCTCCGAAAATCGAAATATATCTTCGGAAATCCAGTTATATCTCCGAAAGCGGAAATTATCTATTAAAGTTCGCAGTATGGTAATTTTTTCAATAAATCATTTTTTATAGCTGAATAATTGGGAAGGGTGTGCAATACTATTATTCTATGTACGATATTACTGTGGATGAAAGGAAACTGATGATGAAAGAGGCGTTTCGCGGTTCTGGAATTGGAGTCATTTTCATGGCATTCTTCGGTACACTTTGGGCTGGTATTGGTGTAATGGGATTGCAGGGGTGGGGGTTTCCCTATGTGGAACTCGCAGCCATACTCGTAGGAATCATAATGGTTATCGGCGGCATTTCATTAATTCATGCATCACAAAAAATGTCCAATCAAGTTTCAGAAAATGGGGCTAGGCGTCTTAAGCGTATCGGATTTTTGTTTAATATGGTCTTCATTGCCGAAGGTTTACTGATCGGGATTGCCATTGCCATCTGTAACTTGATCAATCAGACCGATCTTATACCGGGAGTCATCGCCATTATTGTTGGGATTCATTTTTTACCTTTGGCGTCACTTTTCCAAATCAAGATCTACTATGCAACAGGTGTGCTTCTCTGTTTATTAGCGCTTATCACATTGCTTATTGTGCCAGACGCCGTCATGTTTGGAGAGCATCAAATCCTTGCACCGTTATCCTTGCTTGGCTTTGGATGCGCGCTAATTCTCTGGACCACTGGACTTATGCTATGGCTTGGAATAAAGAATTCAAGTCGAACGCTAGCCAATGAAGATTGAATCAATCAAAAAACCCGTCATGGTGAACGGGTTTTTCATTTTGATTAATTTTTCATCCAGGTCAAGAGCCTGACAATTTGAAATGGTTCATTCCAAACGAGAATGAAACTTAAAAGAAAGAATGCAGCCACAGCCAAAAATTTCGACTTTCCTTTTTCATTTTTATACATGGCCCCGAAACTGCAAAACATACCAATAAGCAACGCACCGAATCCTGAAATCATAAGCAGCTCGGAGGCTTTTGCTAAAGCAAGGGAACAGCAAATGATAGTGTACCAATCACTGCAAATACGATAGACCAATTGCTTAAACTTTTCATAGAGACTCCTTTTTTACTAATTATACCAATTTAGTGTTTGTAATGAAATTAATAAATTTGAGGTTGTCACTTATGGGAATATATTGTAATATATATAACAATATAAAAATCCATTTACATTTTTAGAAGCATTGATAAGGACTTGAATCATTTTTACGGTCTGCAGAGAGGGAAGGGCAGCTGCGAACTTCCTGGCTTAGGAAACTGATTTACCGCCTTTGAGCTATATCGGTGAACAAGAGTAACTGATATCGTCTAAGCTGCGTTACAAGCTCCAGAGCCATGAGTGTTTTTTGCTTATGGGAAATTGGGTGGAATCACGGGTAACGCACTCGTCCCTTACTTAGGGATGGGTGCGTTTTTTATTATTATAATTTTTGCCATGATAAGGACATGAATCATTTTTACGGTCTGCAGAGAGGGAAGGGCAGCTGCGAACTTCCTGGCTTAGGAAACTGATTTACCGCCTTTGAGTTATATCGGTGAACAAGAGTAACTGATATCGTCTAAGCTGCGTTACAAGCTCCAGAGCCATGAGTGTTTTTTGCTTATGGGAAATTGGGTGGAATCACGGGTAACGCACTCGTCCCTTACTTAGGGATGGGTGCGTTTTTTATTATTATAATTTTTGCCATGATAAGGACATGAATCATTTTTACGGTCTGCAGAGAGGGGAGGGCAGCTGCGAACTTCCTGGCTTAGGAAACTGATTTACCGCCTTTGAGCTATATCGGTGAACAAGAGTAACCGATATCGTCTAAGCTGCGTTACAAGCTCCAGAGCCATGAGTGTTTTTTGCTTATGGGAAATTGGGTGGAACCACGGGTAAACGCACTCGTCCCTCGCATAGGGATGAGTGCGTTTTTTTATTATTAAAAAAGGGGTGTTATGTGATGAGTGAAAAAAAGATTAAAGTTCAATTCCCGGATGGGCAGCAAAGGGAATATCCGCAAGGGGTGACGGTGGAAAGTGTGGCAGGGTCCATCAGCTCAAGTTTAAGGAAAAAGGCAGTAGCAGGAAAACTGGGTAAGCAACTGGTTGATCTAAGTCACAAGCTTAATAAGGATGCCGAACTGTCGATCTTGACTCTGGATTCGGATGAAGGATTACAAGTGTTACGACATACATCGGCACATGTTTTGGCGCAGGCTGTGAAAAGATTATACCAAAACGTGGAATTAGGGATGGGGCCAGTAGTGGAAGATGGCTTTTACTATGATTTTAAGTTAGACCATCCTTTGAGTTCAGAAGATCTACAAGCCATTGAAAAAGAGATGGAGTATATCATAAGTGAAAATCTGGAAATTAAAAGGATCGAAGCTACTTATGATGAAGCTGTAAAGTTATTCGTGGGCAGAGGGGAGTCATTCAAGTTGGATATAGCAAAGAACATCCCTAATGGTGAAAAATTAACGCTTTATCAACAAGGGGAATTCGTCGATCTTTGCAGAGGGCCGCACCTTCCATCCACTTCATTTGTAAAATCGTTCAAATTGACTCGTGTATCTGGTGCCTACTGGCGGGGAGACAATCAAAATGAAGTGCTTCAAAGGGTGTATGGCGTTGCTTTCCAAAAGAAAAAAGATTTACAGGAGCATTTTGAATTTCTGGAAGAAGCGGCTAAACGCGATCACCGTAAATTAGGGAAGCAGTTGGAGTTATTCATGTTTTCGGAGGAAGCCCCTGGAATGCCGTTTTATTTACCGAAAGGACAAATTGTTAGAAATGAATTGGAGAAGTTCTCACGGGAGCTTCAAACTGAAGCTGACTACGACGAAGTTCGCACTCCTTTCATGATGAACCAGCGGTTATGGGAACAATCGGGTCACTGGGATCATTACCATGAGAATATGTACTTCACTGAGGTGGATCAAACAAAATTCGCGATGAAGCCAATGAACTGTCCGGGTCATATGCTTATATTCAAAAACAGTCTTTATTCTTACAGGGATTTACCCATCCGGATGGCCGAATTCGGTCAAGTCCACCGTCATGAATATAGCGGTGCATTGAACGGGATGCTGCGTGTCCGTACATTTTGCCAGGATGATGCCCACATTTATGTTCGGAAGGATCAAATCGAAAGTGAAATTAAACAAGTGTTTCATCTGATTGATAAAGTGTATCGCACTTTTGGATTCGAGTATTCCGTGGAGCTCTCGACTCGTCCAGAGGATTCAATGGGCGATGATTCCCTTTGGGAAGCTTCTGAAACAGCCTTGAAAAATGTTCTGGAAAGCATCGGGATACATTATCAAGTAAATGAAGGGGACGGGGCATTTTATGGACCGAAAATTGATTTTCATATTAAAGATGCATTAAAAAGAAGCCATCAATGTGCAACAATCCAGCTTGATTTTCAAATGCCCGATAAATTTGATCTGACTTACATTGATGAAAATAATGAAAAAGTCCGTCCGGTCGTCATTCATCGTGCCATTTTTGGATCGATCGATCGTTTTTTTGGAATTCTGATAGAACATTTTGCCGGTGCATTTCCCGTCTGGCTCGCTCCGGTGCAAGTACAGATCATCCCTGTCTCACAGGTTCATTTGAACTATTGTTTAAAGGTTCAAAAAGAACTGAAGAATAAAGGCATAAGAGTGAAAATTGATGATCGGAATGAAAAGCTGGGGTATAAAGTCAGGGAAGCACAAATGGGGAAAATCCCATATATGCTGGTTCTTGGAGATAAAGAAGAGAAAGAAAATGAAGTGAATGTCCGGAAATACGGGGAACAAGAATTTGAAAATGTCGCAATAGAAATGTTCATTAAGAAAATGGTACAGCAAATAAAAGAACGCGGCAACTAACAAAAAAGCAGCTTAATCCGGAACTCACCAGTAAATGTGCGAAATTCACGAGTAAATACGCGGAACTCACGAGTAAATGTGTGAAACTCACGAGTAAATGCCCATTGGATTAGGTTTGGATAAAAAAAGACAGCCGGAATATTTCGGCTGTCTTTTTTCTATCTACAAATCCATACCCAGCCAACGCCCTGAACGAACTGCTGGAAACAGTTACCGCCCGGTCCGCCTTGACCGCCACCTTGACCGCCGCCTTGACCGCCGCCTTGACCGCCGCCCTGACCGCCGCCTTGACCGCCGCCACCGACAGGGCAAGTTAATCCTAGATATTGTAATCCGACTATATCTGTATGATGAATCTCATTCGGGATGCCACCTTCGAGTATCTGTACCATACCAGTAGCAGCATTGAACCCCATCAAAATAAAGGTGTGCTCGGTGTTACCCCAAAAACCTCTGAAACAATGACCTTGTCGGCCTGCGTTTAAATGACTCTGAATAGTAGCTAATGGAACCAGTGTTTGTACTGGCATTCTGTAATCATAATAAGGCAAATTGGCATAAGAATTATCATAATAATATGGATCATTATTATATGGAACATTATAAGGGTAATAATTATTATACATTTAAGAAATCCTCCCTTTGTGTTTACCCTTTCAAGCTATGAACAAAGAGGGATAAGTGTCCGACATGGACAAAGATGGACATTAAAATGGGTTGCCTATTTTATATATTTAATGAATGTAAGAGTAAACTCTTTATGTAAATAAAGCCTTGGCTGCTTGGATGGCAAAGTAAATGCCAATCCCTATAAGGGATATTCCTGAAATGATCGAAATGCCCATTAGAATGGGTTTGGATAAAATGCGTCTGAAGGTGCTGGCGATGATGGCCATTGCGAAATCCCAGGTTAAGAGGCCGACAAGGATCCCTGAACTGTATAAAAGCAATTGATCCATATCATATTTTGAAGCGGAGTTTGCCAGAATGGATCCATAAATTCCAAGCCAAAACAAAATGGATAAAGGATTCGAAAGGGACATGATGAATCCTGTCAGGAATGAAGAAATAAGGGAATCTTTCGCTTTTCGTGCATTCACTTCAATCTTACCTGCACTTAACAGACTTTCGATTCCGGTATAGGTCAGGACGAAAAATCCAAACAGCCATAAAAATGTCTTCATGAAGGAGTTGTCCAAAAAGTGGACGACACCGAAAAAGACGAGGGCTATAAATACAAAATCAGCTAAAATGGCACCCCAGCCAAAAACCCAGGCATGCCAAAAACCCTTCTTGATTCCTTTGTCCAATTGAGCAGCATTTATGGGACCGATAGGAGCCGCCAGTGATAAGCCTAATAATACATAGCTGAAAAAAACACCCAATTCATCACCTCATCGTTTGTTACATCTTCACTTATTTGAATGTATTCAGATAATTGGACTTGTACCACATTTTTGACCCTTTTTTTGAGTGGATATGGTGAATCATTGTCCGGTTTGCTGCTTATGGATGTACCTAGTCGTGACATGGTGTTTTTGTAACAACACAGAAAACTCCTTCATAATGTAATTTAGTCAAATGGAAAGACGCCAATTTTAATGCATGCGCTATTCAAAGCGGAATTGGAGGATAATTATGCCTGAATTATCGATGCCGAATAAATACAAAACAATTCTTGATATCATGCATACGGATATTGCAATAAATGAAATTAAGAATCATTTTGAAGAAGGAATTTCAAATGCGTTAAACCTGATTAAAGTATCAGCACCTATCATTTTAAATGAAGGTAATGGCATAAATGACAATTTAAATGGTGTGGATCGGATTCTTACCTTTGAAGCTCTGGATATTAAGAATAAACAAATCGAAGTGGTTCAATCTTTGGCGAAGTGGAAAAGAATCACTCTATCTAGGTATGGTTTGGCGTGTGATGAAGGCATTTACACAAATATGAATGCAATAAGACGTGATGAAAAACTGGATCATTTACACTCTTTATTTGTGGATCAATGGGACTGGGAGAAAGTCATAACGAAGGAACAGCGTAACGTAGATACATTAAAATCTGAAGTAAAAAAAATATATAGAGCCATTAAATCGACCGAACGTTATATGTTTGAATTCCATCATCTGCTTAAGCCTGTGTTACCTGATGACATTCACTTCATTACGACCCAGGAGTTGGAGGATTTATACCCGAATCTGACTTCGAAGGAAAGGGAGAATGTGGCAGCGAATAAATATGGTGCAATTTTCATCATGAAAATTGGCGGAGAGTTACAATCGGGGGAAAAGCATGATGGACGTTCACCGGATTATGATGATTGGGACCTAAATGGAGATATCGTTTTATGGAATCCACTCTTGGAATGTGCTTTTGAAGTTTCTTCAATGGGAATTCGAGTAGATGAAAAGTCACTGTTAAAACAATTAAGATTATCCAAAAACGAAAATCGTAAGGTGCTCGATTATCATAAGGCCGTATTGGAAGGAAAGCTTCCGTATTCAATAGGTGGAGGAATAGGGCAATCCAGATTATGCATGTTTCTGCTGAAGAAAGCACATATTGGCGAGGTTCAGGTTTCGGTATGGAATGACCAAATATTAAAGGATTGTGAAAAAAGGAATATTATTCTTTTATAAAGACGAAAGGAGGAAACCCATTATTAAACAGAATGGGTTGAGTTTGTAGTCAAAAGGGGCTCCAATTGAAATCAACGTTCATATTTTACACTCTCTAAAATGTAGGCAATCTAAATTAATATCGAGTTGTCAACAGTCTGACCCATTCTTAAACAGAATGGTTTTTTTTGTTTTAAAGGTAATAGGGGTAATTTTGGGTAAAGCGCTACTGAATAAATCTTTCTGCGCTATAACATAATAATTGAAGACATCTATAATGATGCAAAACAAATTAGTTTCACAATGTTACCTTTTATGCAATAAGTTGCTTTTATAATGGATGAGGAGTGTAAGTATGGAAGGTCATGAGAAGCAAAATAAAGATGTAAGCGTATGGTGCCTGATCAGTATGGCATCGATTCCATTGGTAATGACACTTGGAAATTCAATGCTTATCCCGGTTTTGCCCATTTTCGAGGAAAAGGTGGGAATATCTTCATTTCAATCAAGTATGGTTATAACAAGCTATTCCGTAGCATCCATTTTTTTAATTCCTATAGCGGGTTATTTATCAGATAGATTTGGACGGAAAATGGTGATTCTGCCAAGCTTGATCCTTGCCCTTATCGGCGGCTTGATCGCAGGTTATGCATCATGGAAAATGGAGAATCCATACACATGGATCATCATTGGAAGGGTATTGCAAGGGATTGGGGCGTCTGGGGCCTCGCCCATTATTTTGCCTCTGGTGGGGGATCTATACAAGGATGATGATGAAAAAACCAGTTCTTGTTTAGGAATCATAGAAACCTCGAATACATTTGGGAAAGTACTGAGTCCAATACTGGGTTCCCTGTTTGCTGCATTTATCTGGTTTTTACCATTCTTCTCAATTTCATTCTTCAGTTTAATATCTATTGTCTTGGTCTTTTTCTTTATAAAGGTACCAAAGGAGAAGGATGATCCGAAGAAATTCAAAGAATTCTGGCATGATACGAAAAAAATATTCAAGCAGGAAGGGAAATGGTTATATACAGTTTTCCTAATTGGTGTATTTGTCATGTTGGTTTTGTTTGGTGTTCTTTTCTTTTTGTCTGATAATCTGGAAAAAATCCATGATTTGCATGGAGTTAAAAAAGGTTTAGTAATAGCGATCCCGCTGTTTTTCCTTTGTGTATCTTCTTATGTTGCCGGGAAAAAAATCAAGGGTGAATTACCAATCATGAAAAAAATCATCATGATCAGTATAGCTGTTCTTTCAATCAGCCTTGTATTTGTCGGTTTTACAAAAAACAAGGTTTTCCTTTTATTACTCGTAACAAGTTTGGTTGGCATAGCGATTGGTGCGTTATTGCCGACACTCGACGCAATCATCACTCAAAATATAAAAAAGGAACAGCGGGGTACGATAACTTCCTTCTATATGTCATCAAGGTTCATTGGAGTTGCGGCAGGCCCTCCGGTCATGTCCCTTGTCATGAAAAATCATATCAATTTGACCTATATCATTTCAGGGATCATTGGTATAGGCATCGTTTTGATTGTTATGAAATTCATTAGTTCAGACAAAAAAGAAGCTGCTGCCTAATAGGTTTCTATAGAAGTTCTCCGAAAAAGCCGGGCTTTCCCACGGCTTTTTTTGTTTGTAAATCGGGAAATTTTTTTTGGCAAGTGGTTATAGGCCGAGGGTTGTCACATAAAATGTACAAGTCATGAACTAGCTCGAAGGAGTGATGCTTTTTGAGTGTACATTTACTGCTGAGTTACTTTTTCTTGGGACTTACCCTTGCAGCACCGATCGGTCCGGTGAACTCTGCTCGTATCGATAAAGGAATCAAGAACGGGTTTTGGCATGCCTGGATCGTTGGGGCAGGGTCGATGATTGCAGATGCCTTGTTCATGATTTTAGTGTATATAGGTATGGTAAGGTTTTTAGAAATTCCGATTGTCCAGATTTTTCTATGGCTTTTTGGGGGATTCGTGCTTATTTATTCTGGGGTCGAAAGTGTTTTACGGGTCAATACGATATTATTAAATGAATATAGGAATAAAGATTCTTTAATTTCCTGTTTTTTGACAGGGTTCATCATGTCTGTGACCAGTCCATTATCCATTTTATTTTGGTTGGGGATATATGGATCTGTTTTAGCTAAAACAGCTTCAAGTTACGGGACATCCCAACTTTTCATTTATAGCGGGATGATCTTCCTTGGGCTTACCTGTTGGGATTTTTTTGTAGCGGCATTAACGAATGGATTTCGCAGGTTCTTAAATGAAAAAAGCTTAATGGCCATTTCGATCATCTCTGGATTATCATTGGTAGGCTTTGGGGTTTATTTTGCATATCAAGGTATTTCTGCATTCATATCATAAAGCACCATGCTTTAGTTTATTACATAAGGTAGGGTATTTGAAAACTTCTTCCTTGCATAATTCATTGTGGCAATATCAACACTATGAATGATGGAAGGAGGAGGTAATGTCATGACGACAAAAGCCAATTGCAGTTCAGCGAAAGGGAAGGCTGTCCAAGATTCTAATGCATCGGGTGAACAACAAGGCGATATGAAATGGTGGCAGCTATCATTGGTCGGTGTAGGCTGTACGATCGGGACAGGGTATTTCCTTGGATCGACTATAGGGATTAAAACGACGGGGCCATCCATTGTATTTTCATTTGTATTGGCTGCACTAGGTACCTACATCGTTTATAATCTGCTTGCCAAGATGACTGCGGCCGATCCTCAAGAGGGTTCTTTTTGTTATTATGCCAATAAAGCATTTGGACGATGGGCTGGCTTTAGCTGTGGCTGGAATTATTGGTCCTCCAATATATTGATCATGGGAAGCCAGCTTACTGCGCTTTCGCTATTATCTCAATTTTGGTTCCCGAAAGTACCGCTGTGGCTATTTGCATCCGGATTCGCAATTGTTTCAATCGTGGTGGTATTGTTGGGAACAAAAGGGTTCGACAGGGTGGAAAACATCCTTGCGGTAATTAAGACAGCAGCAATCGTAATGTTTATCATTATAGCAATATGTGCCGTTTTCGGCTGGTTTGGTCTTGATGGAGGGAAACCGCCATCCTTTCCGAATAAGTTCAATGAATTATTCCCAAAAGGGTTAAAAGGGTTTTGGACATCACTAATCTATGCTTTTTATGCGTTTGGCGGCATTGAGGTCATTGGACTGATGGCGATGCAGCTTAAAAAGAAAGAAGATGCGCCAAAGGCAGGGACGATCATGCTCTTGGTTCTAACCATCATATATGTGGTTTCATTGGGGTTAGCCGTAACCATGATATCGTTAGGGGCATTCAGTGAAAAAGAAAGTCCATTCGTTTCGGCATTGGACAGCTATCATCTGGCATTTTTCCCGCACGTATTTAATGGTGCAATTATAATAGCTGGTTTCTCGACGATGACCGCTTCACTTTTTGGTGTAACCAATCTTTTGGTAACACTCTCCAATGACGGGAACGCACCCTCATTATTCATGCAAAAGATCAAGAAATTCAAGGACCTTCCACTGCCTTCACTTGGTCTTGGAGCCTTAGGACTTTTAGGGTCAATCATCACTGCCTTGCTCCTGCCAGGCAAGATTTATGAATACATCACAACATCTGCTGGAATATTACTTTTGTATAACTGGGCATTCATCATTCTTTCTTCATTTAAAATCTTGGAAAATAAGATTTGGAGTAAGATCACGGCCGTTTTCGGACTTCTTTTAATTTTAGCGGCGGTCAGTGGCACTTTGCTTGAAAAAGAAATACGTCCAGGTTTTTTCATCAGCCTTTTATTCATCGTGATTATCGGTCTTGCCGCCGTTTTCATGAAATTTAAGGTTTGGAATAAGAACAAGGCGATGGCCGCAAAAGCCAGTAAATCAGAACTTGATTGAAAAAAAGGAACTCGACTAACGAAGTCTAGTTCCTTTTTGTGTGCTTTCGATTTGGTGCTAAATTTCAATGATGATCGGAAGGATCATTGGCTTTTTCTTAGTTTGAGTAAAGAGATAGTGCCCCAATTCCTTCTTTATGGTTTGTTTGATGATGTTCCAACGGTATATCTTTTCACTTTGTAAGTCGTTGACCGTTTTCGTGACAAGACGATTCACATGTTTAAGGAGGTCCTCGGAATTTTGAACATATACAAATCCACGGGAAATAGTATCGGGTCCTGATACTATTTTTCGTTCCGACTTGCTTAATGTTATGACGATTACGAGCATGCCATCTTCGGAAAGCTGCTTACGGTCCCGCAGAACGATTTCTCCAACATCACCAACGCCGACACCGTCAACAAAGGTATTGCCGGCAGCCACCTTTCTCGTTTGACGGGCAACGGAGTTTTCAATATCCACCACATCGCCATTACTGATAATGAAAGTATTGCCCTTCTCTACCCCGACAGACTCAGCCAGTAATCGATGTTGGTGCAACATCCGATATTCACCGTGAATTGGAATGAAATACTTCGGTTTCATCAGGGTAAGCATGAGCTTCAACTCTTCCTGATAGGCATGTCCGGATACATGCATGCCTGTTACAGTCCCAGAACCGTAAATGACTTTGGCACCAAGTTGAAATAGGTTGTCGATGATTCGTGAAACATCCCGTTCATTTCCGGGTATTGGAGTGGAGGCAAGAATCACTGTATCATCAGGCAGTATACTCATATCCCGATAATTTGAACTGGAAAGGCGGGAAAGGGCAGCAAACGGCTCTCCTTGACTTCCTGTACATAAAACCGCGATCCTTTCAGGAGCATAATTATCGACTTCATGTGGTTGGATAAGCATCCCATCAGGTACCTCGAGGTAGCCACGTTCAATGGCAACGGATACGACGTTCACCATGCTACGTCCAATTAGGGCAAGTTTCCGGTTTGTCTTCTGTGCAGCGTTCACAACTTGTTGAACTCGATTTACATTTGAAGCGAAGGTCGAAAGAAAGACTTTCTGTTTTGCCTGCATGAAGGCCTCTTCGATATGGCTGCCAACGAGATGCTCCGAGGGACTGGAGCCGGGACGTTCAGCGTTCGTGCTTTCCGATAATAAAACCAAAACACCTTCACTCCCGATCTTGGCCATTTTATGAATATCGGGATACTGATCATTCATGGGAGTCAAGTCAAACTTAAAGTCCCCTGTATGAACGACCGTGCCTTCTGGCGTTCGCATGGTGACACCAAGGCAATCGGGTATACTATGATTCGTTTTGAAAAAGTCGAGAACCATCTCTCCAAATTCCAATCTTGAATCCGAGTCGATCTGGATTAACTTCGTATCACCCAAAAGGTTATGTTCTTTTAATTTCAATTCAATCAAACCTAGTGTTAAACGTGTGGCATAAATGGGTACATTCAATTTTTTTAAGAAATAGGGGATACCGCCAATATGATCTTCATGCCCATGAGTAACAATCAAAGCCCGGATCTTCTCCTTATTCTCCTGGAGAAAGGAAATATCAGGAATGATTAAATCGACTCCTAATAAACTTTCATCAGGAAACTTGGCACCACAGTCAATAATGACGATATCGTTTGCATATTGAACCACATACATGTTTTTACCGATTTCATTCACTCCGCCCAGAGCCAGTATGGACAAAGCATTCTCTTTCACACTCAAGTGGGTAGACCTCCCTTTATATTATGATAAGGATAGTGTTTCCTTAGGCACCTTTTATAAAACCACTCTTTTTATAAAATCGGGGCAATGCAAGAAGCCGTAAAAAAACACCTGCCGATTTCGGTAGGTGCGTGTGTCTTCAATCTTCAACGGCTCAAGCAAGAGTTGATGCTTTCTTCAAAAGAATCAATGTATGCTTGGACCTGAGAAGCATATCTAGTCTTCAAAGTGGCCAGCAAACTTTCTATCAAGAATTCTCGCGGTTTGTCAGACTGCATTAGCTCATCTTGGATGAAGTCGACCAATTCAATGGCTCTTGTTCGATTTTCATCGCAAGGAAAAGCTTTGTTTATCGCTTTTTTCAATTCCGTGGTGGAATGAAGCAAATCATTATGGCAAGGTTCAAGGTGGTTTGTAAAGTTTGGAAACCATGTGTCCATTAGTTCCGGATCAATGATCTGTTCCCCGCTTTCAGCCACTTCATTGACTAAATGGACAATGCGGTTCATGCAATAGCGGATAATTTGTATGTCCGGTGTACCGGCGGGATTAGCACGATAACTAAAATGATTCATGTGGGTCATCATCGAATGAAAGATAATGACGCTATCTAAAAGATAGGGTTTTTTGCTTTCCCCGAAGATATCGATAAAACGGTTATACATCCAGCGTAAGCTCAACAATAGCGTTTTATTGATGAATTGTTTTAATTCTTCATCGTTGGAAACACGGACTTCTTCGATCAGGATAAGCAATTTGCTTTGCTTGTTCACCATTAATTGCAGTTCTAGCTGCCGGATGAAAATTTCAATATCGGCGGAATCTTGACCAATCAACAGTTTTTCCCGTTCATGGCGAATCTTTGTATAAAAGGAACGGAAAATGGCTATAAATAATTCACCCTTCGAAGGGAAATAATTATAAAATGTACCTTTTGATATACCGCTGCCGTCTAGAATGTCCTGGATGGACGTCGCTTGGTAGCCTTTGTCAATAAAAAGCTTATGAGCCGTATCGATGACATTCTGCCTTCGATTATTCATCATATCACCTAATTTTCATTATACTGCTTGTATAAATTTAATCGTACTCTATTTTTCATGACAGCACAAACCCTTATTTAAACCAGTAAATTTCTATTGCAAAAAATGAACTAGGGGTATATTATTGATTTTGTGAGATTGGAATATACCGCTCGTCTAATTAAATGAACCAATAGTTTGAATGGAGGAATAGATAAAAAGTGAGTACTGCACAAATAAATGAGAAAAAGGGTTCGTATGGCATTTTGGCCATATTGATGGTCGGGGCGTTCATAGCGATACTGAATTCAACCCTTTTAAATATTGCACTGCCATCAATTCAAATAGACCTGGGAATAGAGACTTCCACAGTTCAATGGCTGACAACTGGCTACATGCTCGTGAACGGAATCATGATTCCGACAACTGCCTTCTTAATAAGGAAATATTCGGTACGTAATCTGTTCCTGACAGCCATGCTCCTATTCTCAATCGGGACAATCGTGGCAGGTGTAGCGCATGTATTCCCGCTATTATTGAGCGCACGTATGGTTCAGGCTGCCGGTTCGGCAATCATGATGCCATTATTAATGAACGTACTTTTAACTTCTTTCCCTGTTGAAAAACGGGGCTCGGCAATGGGACTATTCGGTTTGGTCATGATGTTTGCCCCTGCAATCGGGCCGACGCTTTCAGGCTGGATCATCGAACATTATGATTGGAGAATGCTATTCCATTTCATTACTCCGCTAGCTTTACTAGTGCTTATTTTCGGCTTCTTTAAACTTAAAGACCACAAGGAAAAAGTAGATATCTCAATTGATAAAATATCGGTCATTCTTTCAAGCTTAGGCTTCGGCGGTTTGCTTTACGGATTCAGTTCGGCAGGCAGCAAAGGTTGGGATAGCCTTGAGGTATACGGCACACTGATTGTCGGTGCCATCTCCCTGATCCTTTTCATAACACGCCAGCTTAAAATGGAAACACCAATGCTTGAGTTCAAGATCTTCAAGCACCCGATGTTCGCTTTATCCGCAACGATCTCAATCGTACTGAACATGGCGATGTTCTCGGGGATGATCTTAATTCCGATGTACACACAAACAGTACGTGGCATTTCACCATTCGATTCTGGATTACTGATGCTTCCAGGTGCGTTATTAATGGCCCTCATGTCACCGGTTACCGGTAAGCTTTTCGATAAGTTCGGTGCCCGCATCCTTGCTTCAATCGGTTTGCTTATCACCGTGGTAACTACGTATTTGCTAAGTAAATTATCAATGGAAACTACGTATACAGAAATTGTAATCCTGTTTTCCGTTCGTTCCTTCGGGATGTCAATGTCCATGATGCCGATCATGACAAATGGTTTGAACTCGCTGCCAGCCCGCATGAACCCGCACGGTACAGCCATGAATAACACACTGAACCAAATTTCCGGTGCGATCGGTACGGCATTGCTCGTTACGGTCATGTCTAACCGTGCAGCTTCTACTGCCGAAGATTTAATGACGAAAGCGATGAGCAAATTAACAAGCCAGCCCACCGCTGAGATGATGGGCCAAATGAAAGCCCAAATCGGGATGCAGGCAATGCTGGATGGAATTAACTTCTCCTTCTTTGTATCTACCTTCATTGCCGGTGTGGCGCTGATTCTGGCATTATTCATTAAGCGTGCATGGCCAGCTGAAGAAAAACCAGCTATGAAAAAAGATCAAACCGCTTAAATGAAACATTAAAAAGCCCTATGCCGCCTGAATCGTCAGGCAGCATAGGGCTTTTTTTAATAACATCAGCCATCTAGTTTGATTTACAGCGGAATTAATTCAGGCTACAGCGAATTATTCGATCTACGCTGGAGTAATTCGACCCCCGCTGGAGTAAATTCGACCTACCGCCGATTTAATTCGACCCCCGCTGGAGTAAATTCGACCTACCGCCGATTTAATTCGACCCCCGCTGGAATAATTCGACCTATCACCGATTAAATTCGACCCCCGCTGGAGTAAATTCGACCTACCACCGATTAAATTCGACCCCCGCTGGAGTAATTCGACCTACCCCCGATTAAATTCGACCCCCGCTGGAGTAAATTCGACCTACCGCCGATTTAATTCGACCCCCGCTGGAGTAATTCGACCTACCACCGATTAAATTCGACCCCCGTTGGAGTTTATTCGACCTATCACCGATTAAATTCGACCCACGTTGGAAATATTCGACCTATCACCTATTTAAATCGACCCATGAATCAAATATGTTTTACCCGGTGATTTCACTTTTATACAAAAAAGGCGCAGTGCCATTTGCACTGCGCTTTTTTTACATCAAGATGTCACTTCCTCTGAAGTTACTTTTGCATGCTGGATATGACTGGCTATCCAGCCAATGATCGCGGCAGAAACGAGATAGGCAAGTAGGATCCACATCTGAGCCTGCAAGTTTTCCCAGCCGCCTAAGGAGATGACCTCTTGAAGTTCCTTTAGTGAATGGGCCATAGGTAAAAATTGACCGATTTTCGTCAATAGCGACATGCCCAGTTCGCCTGGGAATGTTCCGCCGCATGTAGCCAATTGGAACACGAGAAGGGTCACGGCCGCGAATTTTCCGACCACTCCGAATACGGTCACCAGCATAAGAATGAACGTCATGAAGGTAAATGAAACGATGATGCTAGATAGAATGAATACAGGGACACTTGCTACATGTAAATGGAATCCAAGCAGGACCACTGCATCCACTAGAAGTGCCTGAATCAAGCCGATTACATATACTAGCATTAATTTATTCGTGAAGTGAACGGTTCCGGTAACCCTAAGATTCTGCCTGCGGCCAAGCGGCAAGATATTGGAAGCCATGATGCCGCCTACATAAAAGGCCAAAGACAGAAAATAAGGGGCAATTCCGGTTCCATAGTTAGGAACTTCGGATAAATTGGATTGGACCAATTGCACGGGTTCAGAGAACATTGAAGTGGTCGAATCGTCGTACTGAAGACTAGCCGTTTTATCGGCAGCTTCATTAAGCTTGGAGGATAACTTGCTTGAGCCCGTTTCCAGCGAAGCCAGTCCTTCTTGTAGTTCCGTCGATCCACTGGCTAGCTGGCTGCTTCCGCCAGCTAGCGAAACGATTCCGGCATTTAAAGTGGAGAAACCATTTGTCCAATTAGAGAAACCATTCGCGAATTCTAGTGATCCCTCGTTTAATTGCTTGGCACCTGAGGTAGCCTGTGCCATTTTATCACCAAAGGCATTCATCCCGGTTTGAATGGTCTCTTGTCCATCAGCCACTTTTTCAGCACCTTCTCCCAATTGCCTTTGACTGGCATTTAAAGTGGCGGCTGTTTTGGATAACCCTTCTGATAGGGCAATGATTTGCTTGAAGTCTTGATCCTTTATTGCATCAGGATGACTTTTCATATAGGCATCCAATTGTTTCTTAAGAGTATTCGCTGTATCGGCAGCCTGTTCTTGCCCTTGCATCAATTTTTTATTTCCGGCTGACCAGTCCTCAACACCCTGACTTACTTCATTCATCCCACTTTCCAATGAGTGATGTCCATCCGATAGCTGCTTCATGCCGGAATACAAGTTCTGCGAACCTGATGTTAATCCTTTCGCACCATCAGCTAAGGCTTCTTGTCCATCCAAGAGCTTGGTGCTTCCTGTTTGCAGTTTCTGGGCGCCATCATTTAAATCCTGAATGCCATCATCCAATTTTTCACTGCCGCTTTTCGCTTCCGCCGTTCCTTGTTGAAGCTCTTCTGCTCCATCCCCGGCATTCGCCAAGCCTTTAGAAACCTCCTGGAATTTTGAAAGGATGCCTTCAGAATAGACTTTCGTAATGCTTGCGTTGATTTTTGCAGTCATCTTTTCAACAGCAGTTGAGCTGATTTGTGAGGCAACGAAGTTTTTACCTGGATTGACAGTATACAAAAGTTTAGCTCTTTCCGGTTTTTCATCCATTAAAGTCGTGACATTTTCCGAAAAATCCTCCGGAATCGTGACAACCATATAATAGGTACCTTCTTCAAGACCTGTATTAGCCTTTTTTGCCGTGACAAAGTGAAAGTCCAATTCTTTTTGCTTTTTTAATTCTTTAACGAAATCATCTCCAGCTTGGACTGGCTTATCATCCATTTCCGAACCGTTATCGAGATTGACCACTGCTACAGGGAGCTGATCCAACTGTCCATAAGGATTCCAATATCCAGCCAAGAAGAAACCAGAGTAAATCAATGGAACGACCAAAAGGAAAATCAAGGCGATTCTCCCGTGTTTATGTTTCCACATTGCTTTAATATCTTGCAATACAAGTTGTAAACCTTTCATTATTGAGCCTGCCCTTTCTAAATAAGAGATTATTTCATGATAATGGCTTTTTTAGATACTGTATAATACATAATTGATTATGTAATAATAGATTTAAATCTATGCGAAAAGAGTGGGAAAATGGAAATATTACAGCTGCAGTACTTTCAAACCGTAGCACGACTGGAACATATGACGAAGGCTGCGGAACAACTTCAAATAGCTCAGCCATCCCTCAGTAAAACCATATCCCGGCTTGAAGAGGATTTGGGTGTCGCACTTTTCGATAGGGAACACCGGAAAATCAAGCTCAATGCAGCCGGCCGAATATTCTTGAACCGGGTCGAACGCGCTTTTGCGGAACTGAATGAAGGAAGGCGCGAAATAGTGGAATTAGCAGATCAAGACCAAAAGAACATCACTTTGGCCGTTACCATTCCAAGGGTCCTGCCTGATTTATTGAGTGCATTTTTATCTCAGTACCCGGATGTCCGTTTTCAACAATTCCTAAAATCCATATCATCAATGAAGCAGCTTTTAATTGAAGGAGAAATCGATTATTGCATATCGTCCGTTCCGATCGAAGGACCAGACTTAAGGTGGGAACCGCTGATCACCGAAGAAATATACTTGATCGTGCCTCCCAATCACCGGCTGGCTGGCAGGGAAAGCATAACACTCAAAGAAGTGAAAGATGAACCATTCATCAGTATGAATACAGGCTTCGGGTTCCGCAGCCTAACCGACCAATTTTGCCTCGAAGCGGGATTCGTCCAGCACATCGCCTTCGAAGGAGATGAACCAGCTGTCATCTCGGACCTTGTCAGGAAAGGGTTGGGGATCGCCTTCGTATCCGAATTGACATGGCTTCATCAAACCGGATCATTATCCCATAAAATCCGAATAACAGAACCTGTTTGTCAAAGAACAATAGGGCTTGGCTGGTCAGAAAAACGCTACTTCACCGCAGTAGCCAAGCAATTTCGGTTATTTGTCATGGATTACTTCGCTGCCGTCAATTCCGCTAGGCTAAAGGATGAATAAATGTGGTAAAGGTCGAATAAATCGCCGGTTAGGGCGAATAAATGGGTGAAGGCATAAAAAGTATAATTTAATTATAGAGAACATAGTATTCTAGGAGGTTTTTATTAAATATATCGGGTTCAAAATGACGAATCCGATCCTAGGAGATGAATGGAGATGGAAATACGGGTTAATCAAATTGAGTTGAATGGCCTCACGTTTCAATATCGGGAGAGCGGGGATGTTTCTGCACCGCCGCTTGTTGTTCTTCACGCGCTGGGGAAAAGTGCAGATTCATGGGATCAAGCGGCTGCCGCATTAGGAGAAAATTATCGTGTTTTAGCCTTAGATCAACGGGGCCACGGTGGGAGTGCGAGAACTAATACATACACTTTTGAATTGATGTGCGATGATTTGCTTCATTTTGCGGATGCGCTTAATTTGGGAAGGTTTTCGCTAATGGGGCACTCCATGGGGGGAACAGTTTCCTATCTGTTCTCGCAAACTTATCCTTCGAGGATAGATAGGTTGATTGTCGAAGACACGCCTCCTCCTTTTTCGGATAAGCCAATGGAGGTTCCTTCCAAACCTGCTGTCCCACTGCCGTTTGATTGGCAGGTAGTGCCTTCGATTCTACAGCAGCTTAATGAACCCGATCCCAAATGGTGGGCGCGCCTTACCGATATTATGATGCCGACGCTTGTTATAGGGGGCGGGTCGAGCCATATTCCCCAAAACAAATTGCAGGAGGTTTCCGAGCTTATTCCGAATTGCGAATTGGTGACGATAGAGGATGCCGGACACTTTGTCCATGAAGATAATTTACCAGCTTTCTTGGCTGCCGTAACAAGGTTTCTTTCCAAAGGACAGGCGTTTTAAAGCAGGAATAAGAGGGTTGCCGATGCAGCCCTCTTATTCCTGCTTTAAAATGTATGGTTTATTTTAAAGACGGAATTTACCGATTTATTATTCAGGATTTCAAGCAACTGTTCAGCCATATAGCCAGCGCTATATTTAAAGCCAGTGTTGACCCATTCGATGATCATGCCTAATATCGCATACGCTTGGTAGCTGGAGGCAAGTTCTATATTGATCTTAGGGTTGGGCCGGTAATCTTCGAGGTCCTCCAATGGAAGTTTCTTTAACTCATTACAAATCCTTTCCAGTAATGTAGGCCATGCATTCGTCTTTAGGATAAGGGTATAAATGTTTGCATAGTTAGCTACATGTTCAAATATTTTGATGACTGAAGCGGTTAGTTCATTGATGGTGAAAGTATCAACGTTCTTATAAGGTTCCCGGTAAGATATGATCAAATCCGCAATGACATCTTCCATGGCCTCTTCAAGCAGTTCCTCTTTGTACTGATAGTGTTTATAAAATGTACCCCGATTAAGGTCGGCGAGTTCTACAATGTCAGTAATCGATATATCCCTGAAATCCTTATTTTGCATTAATGATATGAGGGATTCTTTCAAAGCCATTTTGGACTTCCTGATCCTTCTATCAATCCCAGTGTTATTATCAGTCATTTTCTTCACCCTTTGTTCGTTATTGTGCTTTTAATGAACATAATGATCACTATCTGTTCATTGTTCAACATCGAGGTCATCATTTGCTGATTGTATAAGCCTACTGAAACTAATTATACTATAAAGGAAAGTAGTTAATGAACATCTGTACAATAAGTATCACTTCACTAGAATGAATGGGGGAGTTCATAATGAAATTACAAGACAAAGTTGCAGTAGTGACAGGTGCAGCATCAGGCATGGGAAAACAAATTGCTATAGATTATGCTAGAGAAGGTGCGAAAGTCGTCGTATCGGATTTAAATCTTGATGGTGCGAACGAAACGGTAGAAGAAATAAAAGCGAATGGCGGAATGGCCTTTGCCATTAAAACGAACGTGGCGGTGGAGGAAGATATTCAACATTTGATCGATACCACGGTCAGTACTTACGGTACGGTGGATATTTTGGTGAATAACGCGGGTATCATGGATGGCATGGAACCGGCTGGAGACATTGAAGACTCTAGATGGGATCGGATTTTTGCCATTAACACGACTAGCGTCATGCGTTCGACTAGAAAGGTGTTGCCGATCTTTTTAGAAAAACAAAAAGGGGTCATCATCAATATTGCTTCTGCTGGCGGTTTGTACGGTGCTCGAGCAGGTGCAGCATACACTGCCTCTAAGCACGCAGTCGTTGGGTTCACAAAAAACACGGGCTTTATGTATGCCAATAAAGGGATTCGCTGCAATGCAATAGCACCAGGCGGAGTTGAAACCAATATTGGTTCCAGCATGACGAATATCAATGAGTTTGGCTTCTCTCGCCAACAATTGGGTATGGCTATCAATCCACGCAATGGCAAACCTGAGGAAATCGCTAAAGTGGCATTATTCCTTGCTTCAGACGATTCCAGTTTTGTTAATGGTACTGTCATCACCGCAGATGCTGGTTGGAGTGCATATTAAGCCCGTAAATTAAAAAGAATGGTCAAGAACTTAGTGACTGATATATGCATTCCTGCTAGTTAGCAGGGATGCATTTTTTTGAGTGGAGCATAGGCAGGATCATTGTAGGGGGAATTTGGTTAGCCAGACAATTTGCTAGAGGAAGTTTTTACTTCATTCGGTAGTCCTGACATTTTCAGTTCAATCGAAAGTGGATAAGTGGGGGCTGGATAGTTCGAACTACTATCCAGTTTTTCTCTCAAAAAGAATTATGCTATCAATTGGATTTAAAAGATAAGTTGAACTCTGAAATCTTGGAAGCAAAATAGGTTCCCAGAAAAAATCCACTTTCCCTATGAAATTGGATCACTGAGTGATCCATCAGTTTGCTGCGATACCTCTCAAACGATATATTAATTGGCGTGAGAATATTGAAGGACTTTCTGACGGACGTAATCAAGGTGTTTGTACATTTGGCTAAATGCTTCATGCGGATCATGTGCTGCAAGTGCCGCATAGATGGCTTTATGATACTTTACAGTCAGTTCCCGTTCTCTGAATTGAATCAGGCTATTAATTTTATTATGTGTAATCAATAAAGAATCGATCATGCCTTCAATAATGGGATTGTTTGCACTTAAAGCTATGATCTTGTGAAATTCTTTATCGGCCTCTCCATAATCGTTGTCTTCACTATTGGCAATCGTCTCAATCGTAACTTGCAGTTTCTCCAATTGTTCGTCTGTGATCTTCTCGGCAGCCATCGTTACTAATCCCAACTCCAAAGCCATTCGCGCTTCGATGATCGCTGGTAAATTATCTGTAGCCAGCGCCAGCATGACAGAGAATGGATGTGTACCGATTTTATCGTTAAAAAAGGTTCCTTCACGTGTTTTTCGAGTAATGACACCTAGTGTATCAAGTGCACTGAGCGCCTCACGTAAAACAGGCCTGCTTACTTCAAGTTCTTTCATAAGTTCCATTTCAGGAGGCAGTTTGTCGCCCGCTTTCATTTGTCCGCTGACGAGCAGATGCACAATTTGATCCACGACTTGTTGTGAAAGAGTGTTGCGATGTACCGATTGTACGCCTAATTTCTTTGACGATTCTTCCATTGTGTAACCCCTTTTCTGTTAAATCCTATATGTATTCATACTGTAAGACTAATTATATAATATAATACACTTATTTGCATGTGAGTATGAGAAGACCTACGTCCAAAAAAAGTAAAATGCGCCTCTCTAAAGAGAGAGACGCACGCAATGTAGGAAAAAAATCATCTCACAAGGCAAGGAGATTTTGGATTGAACTTCCATCCGGAAACCAGGTATTGCATCGCCATTGAATCATCACGGGCACCAAGTCCTTTTTGTTTATAAAGCTGGTGTGCCTTCTCGATTTGTTCCATATCCACTTCAATTCCAAGTCCAGGTTTGGAAGGGACATCGACCATACCGCCGACAATTTTAAAAGGTTCTTTCGTCAAACGCTGCCCATCCTGCCAAATCCAGTGGGTATCGATTGCAGTGATTTTTCCTGGTGCGGCTGCTGCAACGTGTGTAAACATGGCAAGTGAAATGTCAAAGTGATTATTCGAGTGTGATCCCCATGTCAATCCCCAGTCGTTGCACATTTGAGCGACACGGACGGAGCCCTGCATCGTCCAAAAATGCGGATCGGCAAGAGGGATGTCCACGGATTGAAGTTGAATGGAGTGCCCCATTTGCCTCCAGTCCGTTGCAATCATGTTCGTTGCGGTTGGAAGGCCCGTTGCACGCCTGAATTCCGTCATGATTTCCCGGGCGGAAAAACCATTTTCCGCTCCGCATGGATCTTCCGCATAAGCTAAAACATGATGCTGATCCCTGCAAAGTTTAATCGCATCCTCAAGCAGCCAGCCGCCATTTGGATCAAGCGTGATCCTGGCTTCAGGGAAGCGTTCCGCAAGTGCCGTCACCGCTTCGATTTCTTCCTCCCCGCGTAAAACCCCGCCTTTCAATTTAAAATCATTGAATCCATAGCGAGAATGGGCGGCTTCTGCCAAGCGGACAATCGATTCGGGTGTCAGCGCTTCCTCATGACGGAGGCGAAGCCAGTCATCTTCCGCTTCCGGTTCGCTTAAATAACCAAGATCTGTTTTATTGCGGTTACCTACATAAAATAAGTAGCCCAGCATTTCCACCTTATCACGCTGCTGTCCCTCACCGAGAAGGGCTGCGACAGGAACACCTAAATATTGGCCAACTAAATCAAGAAGTGCCGCTTCCAATGCTGTTACGGCATGAATGGCAATACGGAGATCGAACGTCTGAAGGCCGCGCCCTCCAGCATCGCGGTCCCCAAACTGCTTACGGATGGTATTCAGAATGTTGTTGTATGCCCCAATGGACTGGCCGACAACCAATTGTTTGGCATCTTCTAGAGTTTGGCGGATTTTTTCGCCCCCAGGAACTTCACCTACACCTGTATTACCCGCATTGTCTTTTAGAATGACAATGTTCCGGGTGAAATATGGAGCATGGGCACCACTTAAGTTCAGCAGCATGCCGTCATGGCCCGCAACTGGAATAACGCTCATTTCTGAAATTACCGGTGTGCCGACTTTTACATTATCCTTAAGCAATTGATTGTTCATAATTTTTCCCCCTACTAGAATATTTAGTTGATTATGATTTTAACTCTACACGTTTAATTTCACCAACCAGGAATAAGTAACTTAAAATAGCGACAAGAGCATTGGCACATACGAAGACTAGCGCCCCATTGAACGACCCTGTCGTGGCAATGATATATCCGATGATGATCGGTGTTGTAATGCCGGCAATGTTACCGAATGTGTTGAAAAGCCCGCCGCTGACACCGGACATTTCTTTTGGTGAGGTATCGGCCACAACCGCCCAGCCTAATGCCCCAAATCCTTTACCGAAAAACGCAAGGGCCATAACGAAAATGACAACCCATTCCGTATCTACATAGTTTGCTGCTACCAAGCTCATCGATAGAATCATCCCAACAACAATTGGCATTTTTCGGGCGACAGTCAATGAGAATCCCTTCCGTAACAAGAAATCCGAGAATGTACCTCCGAGAATACCGCCAAAAAATCCACAAATGGCGGGAAGGGAAGCGACGAATCCAACTTCAAGAATGGTCATGCCTCTTTCTTGTACAAGGTACACAGGAAACCATGTCAGGAAAAAGTACGTTAACGTCGTAATGCAATATTGTCCTAGATAAACACCTAACAGCATGCGGTTTGATAAAAGCTGCTTAATATGATTCCAGTTGACGCCTTTCTTTTCCTCCTTATTTGCACTGGTTTGATCCATATTGATCAAAGCGCCGCCAGCTTCGATATATTCAAGCTCAGCTTTGTTGATACGAGGATGTTCCTTCGGGCCATAAATCGTTTTCAGCCAGATGAAAGCAACGATGATTCCTAAAGCACCCATAAAGAAGAAGACATATTCCCAACCAAATTTATACGTAATGTAACCCATGATCGGTGCAAAGAGAACGGTTGCAAAATACTGGGCGGAATTGAAAGTGGCAGCCGCGGTTCCGCGTTCATGGCTTGGGAACCATGTAGCGACGATGCGGCTGTTGGCCGGGAAGGAAGGCGCTTCTGCCAATCCAACTAAAAAACGCAGGCCGAACAATACGATGACAGCTGTTCCGGCAGAACCGAAAAAACCTAGAAACCCTTGTAAAAGCGTAAAGGCAGACCATAACGTGATACTCCAAAAGTAAACCTTTTTTGAGCCAAAACGGTCTAAAAGCCATCCGCCTGGAATTTGTCCTGCTACATAAGACCAAGCGAAAGCGGAGAAAACGTAGCCCATCATGACTGAATCGAGACCAAGCTGACCAGACATGTCCGTACCCGCAATTGATAGCGTCGCACGATCCGCATAATTCAGAGCAGTGACCAAAAAGAGCATAAAGACAATGAACCATCGTGTGCGTGTTTTTTTCTGGGCACTTGGTAGTTTAGGAGATGGTTGAAAAACTTTTTCTTCAGCGTTCATATACTCACTTCCTTAATCGTATTTAATTATATTTTCATTTGATACCGCTTACAATGTTAACTGTTTCCTCCTTCGTGAAAATTCTTAATATTTAGTTTTGTCCAATGGTAAGACAAATAAAATTGTTTGTCAATGGCTTTTTTTCGTAAATCATTTTTCATTTTAGCTCCTTAATTATCGTGTTTTTTTGTATATAGTAGAAGTGAAATTATTGAGGTTTAAGGTAATGTTAGTTTTTTCAGAAAATAAAAAAAATACGATTGACCAGAAGGTCTGTTTGTCTTACAATAAAACAATAATACACAAGGGGGAATAAATAATGAATAAGACTCGCAAGGCACCTAAAGGAATACTCGGATTTCCCGTGGCACCATTCACAACGAGTAATAAGCTTGATGAACAAGCACTCGCCCAAAATATCCAATTTTTATTAGATGAGGGACTCGAGGCTATTTTCGTGGCATGTGCAGCAGCGGAATATCCTTCGTTAAGTAAAGAGGAATATGAAGCGATGGTAGAGGTAGCCGTATCCGTCACGGCTGGAAAAGTACCTGTATACACAGGGGTAGGCGGGAATATTCAAACTTCCCTCGAACTTGCCAGAATATCAGCGGATAGAGGGGCAGACGGTTATTTAATATTACCTCCATATCTCGTTACTGGAGAACAGGCAGGTCTAGCTGCTTATTTCAAAACCATCGCAGAAAGTACAGACTTAAATTCCATAGTATATCAGCGTGATAATGTTTCATTTTCACTTTCAACTTTGGAAGCGCTTGCTGAGGTCCCGCAGGTGGTCGGCGTCAAAGACGGCCTGGGCAATATGGAGTTGAATGGACTCCTTACACAAACCTTCGGAAAACGTTTCGGCTGGCTTAACGGAATGCCGCTTGCGGAAGTTACCATGTCGGCCTACGTTCCACTTGGCTTTGACTCATATTCATCGGCGATATCCAATTACATCCCGCATATCTCACGAAAATTCTATAATGGCATTTTGAGCGGAGATCAGGAAACGGTCAATGAAATTTACCAACAGGTCATCATGCCAATCAACAATATTCGCCGTCAGAGAAAGGGATATGCCGTTTCGCTCATTAAAGCAGGTATGGAGATTATGGGAATGCCGGTTGGGCAAACAGTCAGATTACCAATTCTTCCGGTGGAAAAAGAACATTATGCAGAAATGCAAACGATATTAGAGAATGCTTTAAATCGTTTTCCAAAAGAAACACCAATTCAATCAATCTAATAAGGGTGGGGATTATATATGATAACTACAGTTCAAACAAAAACGTATCTTAACTATATTAACGGTGAATGGGTTGCTTCTATTTCAAATGAAGTTGAAAAAAGTTTAAACCCGGCAGATAAACAGGCAATTGTCGGATATGTACAAAAATCTACCAAGGATGACTTGAACCTGGCTGTGGAAGCTGCGAAAAAGGCGAAAGAAAAATGGCGCAAACTAGCTGGTTCAGAGCGCGGGGAGTATCTATATAAAGCAGCGCAAATTCTTGAAAAGCGGATTGATGAAATCGCAGAATGTGCAACACGGGAAATGGGAAAGACCTTTGCTGAAACAAAAGGGGAAACGGCACGCGGCATTGCGATCCTGAAATACTATGCAGGAGAAGGAATGCGTAAAGTGGGGGATGTCATTCCATCCACCGACAGTTCAGCGCTTATGTTCACGACGCGAGTCCCGCTTGGCGTTGTGGGCGTCATAACACCTTGGAATTTCCCAATCGCCATCCCAATTTGGAAGATGGCTCCTGCTCTCGTATATGGGAATACGATTGTGGTCAAGCCAGCCACCGAGACGGCCATCACCTGTGCGAAGATCATGGAGTGTTTTGAAGAAGCGGGTTTACCGGCGGGTGTAATCAATATGGTCACAGGACCGGGCAGTGTCATCGGGCAGGGCATCGCTGATCACGAAGATGTAAACGGCATTACCTTTACCGGCTCAAACGGCGTTGGAAAAAGGATTGGACAAGCGGCGTTAGCACGCGGAGCGAAATACCAGCTTGAAATGGGCGGGAAAAACCCGGTCATCGTTGCAGCGGATGCGGATCTTAATCTGGCTGTAGAAGCCGTCATTACAGGTGCGTTCCGTTCAACGGGGCAAAAATGTACCGCGACAAGCCGTGTCATCGTTGCAGCGGAAGTTTATGAAGAGTTCAAGCAGCTGCTGGTGAAAGAAACGAAAGGCATTTCCATCGGGGATGGATTGGACAGCGGAACATGGATGGGTCCATGTGCTAGCGAAAATCAATTGAATACGGTTCTTTCCTATATTAAAAAAGGAGTGGAAGAAGGCGCTGAACTTCTAATTGGCGGGAAGCGTGCTGAAGAAGGCCCTCAGGCAAATGGCTTTTATGTAGAGCCTACTATTTTTGATAACTGCACGTCAGATATGACGATTGTACAGGAAGAAATTTTTGGTCCGGTAATTGCTTTATTGAAAGCTGATTCAGTTGAAGAGGCCCTGCAACTTGCGAACAGCGTGGAATACGGCCTTAGTGCTTCGATTTTCACAGCGAATATCAAACATTTGCTTTCATTTGTTAACGATATGGAAGCGGGATTGATCAGGGTCAACGCTGAGAGCGCAGGCGTTGAATTGCAGGCGCCATTTGGCGGCATGAAAAACTCCAGCTCCCACTCCAGGGAACAAGGAGAAGCAGCAAAAGAGTTTTTTACATCCATTAAAACGGTGTTTGTAAAATAATAACCCTCTCGTGTATCGTGTATCTTTAGTGATGACTGTTTGCTTTTTTAGAATGAAGGAGTGGTAAAGTGGATACGAAAACGCAACTGACGGAGGTTCCGCTTTATATTAAGGTAAATAAGATTGATAATGTCGCCATCGTGGTTAATACGGGGGGCTTGGATCAAGGAACCGTTTTCTCTTGTGGGCTTGAATTGAAAGAAAGAGTACCACAAGGTCACAAAGTGGCTTTGACGGATATAGTCGAGAATGAAGCCATCATACGCTATGGGGAAGTTATCGGTTATGCGGCTGAATCAATCAGTAAGGGCAGTTGGATTGACGAGTCGTTGGTGATACTGCCGGCTTCTCCAGATTTAAAGGCATTACCGGTAGCAAATGATATACCGAAAACTTTGCCCCCACTTGAAGGATATACATTTCAAGGATTCCGCAATGAAGATGGCAGTGTTGGAACCAAGAATATATTAGGCATTACAACTAGCGTTCAATGTGTTGTGGGCGTTCTGGATTTTGTCGTGAACCGGATAAAAAAAGAGCTTCTTCCGAAGTATCCCAATGTTGATGATGTTGTCGCCATAAATCACAACTATGGGTGCGGAGTCGCAATCAATGCACCTGAAGCGGTTATTCCCATTCGCACGATACAGAACCTTGCGAAACACCCGAATTTCGGCGGGGAAGCTTTGGTAGTTGGACTGGGGTGTGAAAAACTGTCTCCAATGAGGATAAATCCAAGCGGGGACGATTCAGATATCATTTCACTTCAGGATCAGCAGGGATTTGCGGGAATGGTCCAATCCATTATGGAAATGGCCGAGGAACGTTTAATCAAGTTGAACCGCAGGCAGCGGGAGACGTTTCCAGTTTCCGAATTAGTCATCGGTACGCAGTGTGGAGGAAGTGATGCATTTTCCGGTGTGACAGCTAACCCTGCAGTAGGATATGCTACAGATCTGTTAGTTAGAGCTGGGGCAACCGTTCTATTCTCTGAAGTCACAGAAGTACGGGATGCGATTCATCTATTGACGCCTCGAGCGGTGAATGAAGAAGTAGGAAGAGCCTTAATAAAGGAAATGGATTGGTATGATAACTACCTTGCTTTAGGTGATGCTGATCGAAGTGCCAATCCGTCGCCTGGAAACAAAAAAGGCGGATTGGCCAATGTAGTGGAAAAATCATTAGGCTCCATTGCCAAATCCGGAGGCAGCCCCATTTCAGGCGTATTGGCTCCAGGTGAAAAAGCAACTGAAAAAGGGCTGATTTTTGCAGCTACACCAGCTAGTGACTTTGTTTGCGGAACACTGCAGCTCGCTTCCGGTATGCACCTTCAAGTTTTTTCAACTGGAAGAGGCACACCTTATAATCTCGCAATGGCTTCCGTCATCAAAGTATCTACACGAAATACATTGACAGAGCAATGGAAAGATCTGATCGATATAAATGCTGGAACTATCGCTACTGGTGAAGCAACGATTGAGGATGTTGGATGGGAAATATTTCACCTTATTTTGGAAGTGGCCAGCGGTAAAAAGAAAACCTGGGCAGAGCATTGGGGCCTGCATAATGATTTGGCATTGTTCAATCCTGCTCCAATTACTTAATAATGATTTACTGGACGGACTTCCTTTTAATAGAGGAAGTCCGTCCTTTTTTTCTTCCAGAAAAGAGGACCGCTGGACTATTAGCAGAAGTTATTAATGAACGTTTGGTTTTCATCATGACGAGATACTGAAGTACATATCAGGAGGGATAGCATGGTCACATTCAGGAATGCGACGGCAAAAGATTTAAGTGAAATAGTACAGATGCTTGCGGATGATGTTTTGGGGAAGGAAAGGGAGCGCTATGAAAATCCCCTTCCTGAAAGCTATATAAAAGCATTTGAATCCATTGATGCAGATGGAAATAATGAATTGATCGTAGCATGTCTTGGTGAGGAAATCGTTGGGGTACAGCAAATCACGTTCACTCCTTACATTACCCATCAAGGCGGTTGGAGAGCTACGATCGAAGGGGTTCGGACGGCATCTACAGAACGAGGGAAAGGTATTGGAAGCAAGTTGATTCAATATGCGATTGACCGTGCAAGGAAGCGGGGCTGCCATATCATTCAGCTGACGACCGATAAAAAGCGGGAAGAAACGTTGCGTTTTTATGAACGTTTAGGATTTAAAGCCACTCATGAAGGCATGAAAATGAAGCTTTAAATTCACGGTCTTTTGTCCCCTTTTTTTGTGTACAACAACTTGTCTGGTATTATATGTTAAAATTATTCGTGAGATATTAATAGATGTATAGGATTTAAAAACTTATGAAAGGGTGAGCTCGATGGAAAACGAAGCATGTATTCAGAAGAGGTATGGTGTAATCAGTTTTACTTCATTCATCATTGGAATCGTTTGCTTTTTTACTGTTTTTATTACACCTATCAGAATCGCAAATTTCGGGAGCCTGACGGGTGATTATATCACATTTTTCCTTACGATTACCGGTATCGTCCTATCTGTCATGGGAATTTTGAAGAAAACAGAGAAAAAAGTGATTTCTATCGTTTCTTTGGTTTTTTCCTCATCTTTCTTTATATTTTGGGTTATCGTCATCACTTTGCTGTTAACTGGTGAAATAGAATGGCCACGTAGATCAAATTAGCAGCTGCAGTGATAGAGTTTAATGAGTTTTGCTTGAAGGTAGTTTGGAGTTGAACCAATTGAACCTTTCGTGATGCTCAGGGGAGCTGAAAAATAGAATGGAGAATCATAGAATGAATGTCAAAGCGGAGTTATATTGGAATGAATTTTGGCAAGGGAAAGAAGAAGAAAAACCCCAGTCAGTCAGTGCGTGGCAATTCGGGGCCGATCCCGATCAATTGGCTCGATTAGTGATGGCTGGGATAAAAACGGCTACATGCTCTGGGTATGTTTTTTATGAAGAAGAAAATGAACCATTACCATCCGTGGGTGATTACAGCATTATTTTAAGCGGTGAGGATGAGCCCTTAGCCATCATCCAAACAGTGAAAGTCGAAGTATTGCCCATGAATGAAGTGAGCGAAGAGTTTGCAATTGCAGAAGGGGAAGGCGATCGAACATATACATACTGGTGGGACGCACATGAAAAATTTTTTAAAGAAGAATTGGACAGAATCGGACACACCTTTCAAGTAGATATGCTGCTAGTGTGTGAGCGTTTTGAATTGATTCATGTAAAGTGAGTGTAGACGGCTAGCAATAAGTGCTTTCTTTCAGTGATTTGCTATAATAGGTCATTGGATTAAAAAACTTATAGAAAGATAGGTATTTGCATGAAAAAGAAACTGATATTAATTGGATTGGGAATCCTGGTTGTTTTCCTGCTATTGTTTGGTACGTATAAATTAATGAATTCAAGAACATATCAGTTATTCGGTGGATTAACGGATAATGTCGAGACGAATGAAAAAGTGGTCGCTTTGACTTTTGATGATGGCCCATCGAACAATGTAAATCAAATCCTTCCGTTATTGGATAAATACGATGTAAAGGCTACATTCTTCCTGATTGGTAACGAAATCGAAAAGTATCCAGAGGAAGCGGGTAAAATAGCGGAAGCAGGACATCAGATTGGCAATCACACGTATTCCCACAGGCGAATGGTTTTTAAATCGCCCTCTTATATCAAGGCGGAAATCGAGAAAACGGATACATTAATTCAAATCTCCGGATATAAGGGTGAAATTGATGTCCGGCCGCCAAACGGGAAAAAAATCTTAGGTTTGCCTTATTATTTAAATAAAAATGATAGAGAGACCATTACTTGGAATCTGGAACCAGATAGCTATTACACTTCAGCTTCTGACAAAGTGAAGTATGTGAAGGAAAATATAAAACCAGGTTCGATCATCCTGATGCATCCGATGTACGATGATACGGGTAAAGAACTTCAAGCGATTGAAGGGATCTTACAAGAGTTAACGAACGAAGGGTATAGGTTTGTAACGGTCAATGAACTTCAGGAAATGTAGTTTCATTTTTCGTCCAGACGATTTTCGAAGAATCGGGTTGCTGCGGCAGCTCTTTTTTATTTGATATACAGAATAGTACAAAACATGGGCTGCATATTGTTTCTTAATGGAAGGTTGTTGTTAGGGCATGCATTCGCATGAATTTTTCCTTAGTGGAAATAAAGCTATTAAAATGGGGCTGGTTACTTGTATCGGAATAAAAACACCGCTCTGATCATGATTTTATGTTTCCTGTTATTCCTATTTCTTGTGGTGCTCATTTTTCGCCACATCACGGTATACTTCGTGTATAGCTCGGGCATCGGCCCGTTATTACTTATCGGGGTAATGGTTTTTGCTATCGTTATGCTTTTTTTCAAAGGATATAAATAATCGAGTCTGTCTACTGGTTTTAAGGATTTGTACAATTTGAACGTTGCTTTCCTCTCCAGGCACTCGCTTTCCGCGGGCGGTCCGGGGGTCTCCTGGACGCGCTTTTCCCGCAGGAGTCTCGTTCCTTACGTTCCAATCAACTTGGTTTTTAAATTTAGATAGAACCCCTTTTGTCTACAAACTGAGGCTGCTGCGCAGCCTTTTTTTGTTTCTATGTATAGAGATACATAAAAAAATATAAAAATCAATAAAAAATTAACACTACGACATTAGTAATATATGGTAATATTTGAAATGGGATTATTTTCTTATAAATTATAATCAGGGGTGATATGTACGTGGAGTTTTTTACTAAGTGGGCGTTTAAGAACAAGGCTGCCGTTTCATTGGTAACCATATTTATTTTGTTGATAGGAGTTGTCAGTTATTTTAAACTGCCGATGGAATTTTTACCATCTGCCGATAATCCTCAAGTTACGATTATCACAATGGGTCAGGGCACTGATTCGAAAACGATGGAAGCACAAGTTACAGATCCAATTGAAAGAGCAGTTACGGGAGTTAAAGGAAAGAGTTCAATATACTCCACCACTGGAGATGGATTTTCAAAAGTAGATCTATTCTTTGAAGCCGGATCGGATATGAAACAAGCGAAACTTGATGTTCAAGAGGCTCTTGGCAGTGTAGCGCTGCCACAAAGCATGGCAAAGCCAACTGTTACACAGTTAAATACATCAATGATTCCCATCTCATTTGTAGCTGTTACTTTTAAGGATGGATTAACAGCTGAAAATATAGACTTTACCAAGAAAGAATTAGAGCCTCTGTATAAAGATATTAAAGGGGTTTCGGATGTACAGACATTTGGAATTTCGCAATCCGTTCTTTCAGTCAAAGTGGATAATGAAGAATTGGCTAAAAAGAAAGTCTCCATTCAAGATGTCATGAGCGTCCTTAACGGTCAGAATGCAGCTCTGGCTGTAGGCGAAAAAGTGATTGATGGGAAGGCAAGTAACATCAAGGTTATCGGTGATTTAACAAGTATTGAAAAATTAGAAGCACTAAAGGTCACTCAGAATGTCGCACTTGGAGAGATAGCAAAAGTTGAAGAAGCGAAGGATGGCAACCTCATCAGTCGTTTTAATGGAAAGGAAAGCATTGATTTAAGCATTATCAAGGACAGTCAATCAAATGCGGTCACAATCAGTAAAGAGGTTGAAAAAGTAGCAAAAGAAATTAATGAAAAGTATAGCGACCAGAAATCGACCATTTATTTATCTACAGCTGATATGGTGGAGACTTCCGTTCAGACGATGGTAAAAGAAGTTCTGCTAGGTGCGTTATTCGCTACGATTGTAATCATGGTCTTTTTACGGAATGTAAGATCTACATTCATTACAATCGTATCCATACCGCTATCTCTTGGATTTACGTTATTTTTGCTGTCATTGTCGGGAGTGACGCTGAATATTTTGACGCTGGGCGGTGTCGCTGTAGCGATCGGGCGCTTGGTGGACGATAGTATAGTTGTTATTGAAAATATTTTCCGGAAAATGCAGCAGGAGAAGATTTCAAAGGAATTGGTGATGGATGCAACGAAAGAGGTGGGAGTGGCGATAACAGCTTCAACCCTTACTACTGTAGCCGTTTTCTTGCCAGTTGCTTTATTGAATGGAGGGCTTCAAGAGTTTCTTCTTCCTTTCGCCTTGACGGTAACTTATTCTTTGCTGGCTTCTTTAATTGTGGCATTGACGGTTGTTCCGTTAATGAGCGCAGGATTGCTGAAAAGGACGGAGCTGCCAAAACATCGACCGGCCAAGCGTTTTACCAAACTGGTTACTTGGTCATTAAATCATAAATGGGTAGTCCTGATTATTGCGATGCTGTTGTTTGTCGGTTCCATTGGTACATATTTTGCCATGCCAAAAGGGGCGATTGATAATTCTTCAGCAGACTATGTCTCCGTGACATTAACTTATCCAAATGATCAGCCTTATGAGAAAGTAAAGGAAAAAGCGATTGAACTCGAAGAAACGATGCAGGATATGAGTGAAGTGGATAATATTTTCATGCAATTAGGAAACTCAGCCGAGACGGCCCAATATGGGGCAGTCACATCACCTACAGAAGCAACTTTCGGCATCCTCGTGAAGGATAAAGCACATGTAGATTCAATCCTGGAGAAAATGGAAAAGGAACAAGAAAACTATCCTGATGCGAAGCTTACGGCCCAAGCCTCTTCATTTATGATGGGGGCATCAAAGACGAACATTACGATAGATGTGATCGGCAGTAATGTTGAAGATTTGGAACTGACGGCCAATAAAGTCAAAGAAAGTATTCAAGATATTAAAGGAATCGAAGAGGTTACAACAAACCAAGACGAAAAGAAAACGATTTATTCATTCAAGGTAGATCCGGCTAAAGGCAATACAGAACAAATCGGTCAACAATTAGGTATCATGCTTAATAAAACTCCTATTGGCAATATAACCTTGCAGGATAAGCAGACACCTGTCGTCCTTGAACCCATCTTGGATCCTAAAAAACCAGAGGATTTAAAAAGTATCCCGATCATGACAGACGGCGGTCTAGCTCCGGTGTCTAAGGTTGCATCTATAAATAGTGAAGAGAGTGCAACAACGCAGTTCCATAAAGATGGAGAAACGTATCTTCAATTAACGGCAACGGTCGATCCGACTAAGCTTTCCGATATTGCAAGCAAAATAAATCTTGAGATATTTGGAGATAAAGAGAACAAAGGTCTTGATATTCCGAATGATGTAGAGATTTTAGTCGGCGGGGCCAGTGCTCAGCAGACAGATGATTTTTCCGATTTATTCCTTACGATGTTAATATCGATCGGCATCGTCTTTTTAATCATGGTTATAACATTTAAATCAATCAAAGCACCGATCGCCATTCTATTTTCCTTGCCATTCGCTGCCATTGGGGCGGTATTAGGATTGGTTATCAGTCGAATTCCAGTTGATATTACAGCACTGCTGGGTGCTCTCATGTTAATAGGAATTGTTGTGACAAACGCGATTGTGCTTCTGGATCGAGTCAAACAAAACGAAGAAAAAATGATCATCCGTGATGCGATCGTCGAAGCGACGGCTACAAGATTCCGTCCGATCATAATGACGGCTGTAGCAACGATTTGTGCCATGCTGCCGCTTTTATATAAAAAAGCGGAAACAGGAAGCTTGGTTTCACAAAGTTTAGCGATCGTTGTCATTGGCGGGTTAGCTGTGTCTACACTGCTCACACTTATCGTCATTCCATGTATATACGAATTGCTGTACTATAAAAAATCGAAAAAACAGAGAAGGAAAAAGAAAGAACCCGTTAACGAACAAATCGAGATGTAGGGAAGCTTAATAAAAAGTTTGTAGAGAAAAGCAACATTTTCTTTACAAACTTTTTTTCTTTTAAAATAATGGTTGACTTTCCTCTAACCTGTAACTAAAATGATTACATCAGGTGGTAAAACAATTGCCAAAAGCTATCGACTACTGAATGCCATGTTCTTATATTAATATTTTTTTTGCTTTGTATTGTAACTGTTACGGTTACAAGTTGAGCTGATAATGAAAAGTGAGGGAATATATTATGACAGTGAAAATTAAAGCGTATTCTGATTTTATTTGCCCATTTTGTTTTTTAGGTAAAGGTCCTTTGGACGAAATCGTGAAGGATAAGGATGTAGAAGTGGAATGGATGCCATTTGAATTGCGTCCGAGTCCACATGCCAAAATCGATCCATGGAAGGAACCCGATAAGTTGAATTCATGGGACTCTTACATTCTGCCTGCTGCGAAAAAGCTAGGGGTTGATATGCGTTTACCCCGTGTCTCCCCGCATCCATATACACATTTTGCATTCGAAGGCTGCCATTTTGCAAAGGAGCACGGAAAAGGGAACGAATTCCACAACAGAGTATTTACCGCGTTTTTTCAAGAGGAACAAAATATTGAAGATATTGAAGTATTGACAAAATTAGCGGGTGAAGTTGATCTTCCTGTAGAAGCCTTTAGAGAAGCGTTAGTGTCACGAAAGTATCGGGAAGTGCACCAACAAGCACTCAAACATGCTTATGAAGAAGCAGATATCAGGGCTGTCCCAACGTTTATTATTGGTGATGAAGTAATTCAAGGACTAGCCAGCAAAGAAAGGCTTGCGCAAGTCATTGAGAAGGAAGAAGCAAAAAATAAACGGAATGAATTTGATGGCTTACAATGTGATGTTAAGGGGAATTGCCAATAAATACGGATTTACTACTGTAATGTCATTTCACGCCCCTCCTTAAATTAGGCTTGATTAATTTTTAGAGTACTTAAATATTACAGAATAACCCCTTTTATCAAACAATAAAGCCTTTCTTTTTACTGTTTAATATAAAAGGGGTATTTTAATGTAATTCTATAACTCTAGTTGAATTGTAGTAACAATATTAGAATCATCAACCCATAAATAAGCATTTTTACATTTATGTGTGAAATATCTAATCGCAAAAGTATCTTTTAAATAATCTTTTAAAGTCCAATTGTATAATGAGAGCGAGATTATTGGCCCCTTTGATGTGTTTTTTAAAAAATCTAACACCTTATCGAACTCCATATCTTCGTATTTCTCTATAAATTCAGGTATTATCTTGTATGATTTTTGTGGTTTCCATTCATATTGTGACTTGCTCATTGTCCCATATAGATTTTTTATTATTGGATTTAAATGATTCGACCTGATCAAGGAGAGAGATTCTTGATTCGGCTTACTTAACATTATTTCTGATGGTAATTCGTTTTCTAATACAATCTTTGTGTTGTCAAAATGCATAATAATTTCTTCGATTACTTGATAATCAATTCTAGTATCGACAAATAACGAAGTAACACTATTTTCATCTTGGCAACCCAACAGTAAAAAGAATTGAGTTAATAGTGAATATTTTTTTTGGACATTGGAATTGGGGATAAATTCCCTGATCTTGAAATCTGAAAAACTGTCTGTATTGTCTAAGAACTGATTATTAGCTTCAAAAGATTTCAACCATTCCATTAGTAGCCCACCTAGTGTTTTTTTATTTAACCTCCAAATAACTATAACCATTTGCAATGGCTGAATAAGTTAAATTATTACATAGTGTATCATGGTTGTTTGTGAAAAAATAGGCTTTTTTACCCAAGTTTTTTGGTTTTTTCACTTGATTTTTAGGACATTTATATTATTTTTAAGATGAGGAACGGACTGTTTAATATAATTAACGGAGGTAAATAATTGACAATGAGAATCATTTTCATTTATAGTGAGATGTGTAATGAAATTAATTCTCAATTAGGAAGGTGATATAGATGAAGGTATTCATTGGTTATGTCAGTTTATCCGGTAATACCGAGAAAATGGCTATAAACATAAAGAACAGAATGAAGGCTGTCGGCTGTGAAGTATATATGGAAAGATTGGATACTGTTGAAGTTGATGCTTTAAGGGATTTTGATTTGGCCTTTATCGGTTTATATACATGGAATCTAGAAGAGTTACCGTATGAAGCAAACGAGTTTTATGAAGAAATTGATCAAGTGGACTTTACTGGAGTGAAAGTTGCATTCTTTGGTGCCGGCGACCTGACCCATTCGAAACCCTGCGCCGGGATAGATATCCTTTCCAATAAAATGAAGCAATTTGGATTTGATGTATATGATCAAGTGTTGAAAATACACCATGAAAGCAGGACATACGAACAATTAAGCAAATGCGAAGACTTTGCAGAGCATGCCCTTATATGGGGAAGCAATAGGAAGAAGTGGAGATTCTTCATGTGGGATCGGATGCTAGGCAGCCCCAAATACCAAAAGTCTGTATTTTTGTTAAGGAGGGTCCTTGATGATTACCCAATTAAGTACAAAGGGAGAAGCAAAAAAAGAGGAACTTATACAAGAACTTCTGAAATTCGGGATTTTTAAAAAATATAATAAACAACTTTACGAGCTTCCGATAGTAGTTTTACAGAAGGAATTCAATCACTTGAGAGGTGAATTAAAAAATGTCTAGGAGAAGGAAATCATATACTGAACTTCTAAAAGAAAACCGCGAACTTCTGTTGCATGACAAAATTGAAGTGGAACGCATCTATACAAAGATCGATCAAAAAGCCATCAATGAAAAAAAGGGCGGTAAGCAAGTACAATCATGACTGGTTAAAATTTGAACGTTGATTGAAACTTGGCACTCGCTTTCCACGGGCGGTCCCGCACTCGGAGCTTTTTGCGCCTGTGGTTCTTTTATGAAACGCTCGCTAGATTGAGGGGATTTGCGACACCCCTGCCGAAAACTGGCTAGCCGAGACCCCGGAGTTGCTTGCGTCGAGGAGGCTTGGCAGACAGTCAGCGGAAAGGAGCGGATTTCTGAAATCAACTCGAGTATTTTTGAAACTTCAGGCAAACTGACTTTTCTTCAAGTTTGCCTGAAGTCTGAGCCGAAATCCATTTTTGATTTCGGTTTTTTCTTTTGGGTCTATAATTGAATGCTGTTGGTTTCCATATTCAGCAAACAATGCAGTCAGTTGAAGAAGAAGGTATTTTCCGGTTGGTTGCCGAATAAAAATTCTTTAGGTAAATCTTAGGGGGAGTGCAAATTGAAAAATGTAATAAATGGAATCAATCATTGGAAAGGTTTTATACCTGAAGAGTTCAACCGGAGGACAGAAAAAGAATTAAATCATCGACCAATGCCACACAAATGGTCCAAAAAAGAGATTTTAGGACATCTATGCGATTCTGCATTGAACAATATGAATAGGTTTATCAAGATTCAGTACGAATTACAGCCATATGTTATACAACCATATAATCAAGACCAATGGGTATTGGTTCAGAATTATCAAGAGCGGCCATTGGATGAGATCGTTAATCTTTTTTGTTCTTTAAATAAGCAAATCATACATATAATAACGAATACACCAAATGATAGATTATCTAATCTTTGTGATATAGGAAATAATCAACTAAAATCATTGGAGTGGCTAGTAAAAGATTATCTAGAACATATGGAACATCATATTAACAATCAAATCCTAATTTAAAAATAGCGATCTATATAGGTCACTATTTTTAAATTCAATTTTTCACTTTTCGTAACAGCTTGTCATGAAGTTTGGACAAGGTAAACAATACAAGGGTAGAGCCGATTAATGTTAACGCCATATCCCATTGTGCGTCCCAAATATCACCTTGTGTTCCTAAAAAGTCCTTTGAAACTTTTCTGCCTTTTGAAATGATGGCAGCTATCCATTCGATTATTTCATATAGTGCTCCAATGGCAAGTGCAAAACTTAATGTTACAGCAAATAACCAGGGTCCTTTTGTTAGAGGAGTTTTACGTATTACTATTTCTCTAATCACAATTGCAAGTAAACCTTTTAGAAAATGACCAAACCGATCATAATGATTCCGGTTTAGATCGTAATGATCTTTTATCCAATTAAATAGAGGAACTTTTGTGTACGTATAATGGGCACCGATGAACATGGTAATTGAAAGAACGGCAATAACGAAATAGGATAATGTAGTAAGGCGGAATTTATTATATGTAGCGATTACATAAATCAGAAACACAACGGCAGGAAGTACTTCCATTGTCCATATCAAGTATCCTTCAGGCTTAATAACTGACCAAATAAAAACTGCAGTTACTAGCAATAGTAATATTAAATGAATCAGTGTACTTTTATCTCTTCCCAATTTTTTCACTCCCTACATTCAGGATATATACCAGTTTGAAATTTTTGCAATCTAAAAATCAAACAGTTTGTGAATGGATAAAATTCTTAATGCTTTCATTTAAAGGATTAGCCGCTTTTGTAGGGATCTGATGCTTTGCATGATCAATGAATTTTAATTCCGTACATGGCAATTTTTCATGCAATAAATTAGCGTAATAATACAATGGTTTATCTTTTTTACCATAGATCAATAAAATGGGCAGGTTGATTTTCTCAAGCTGATGGGTACAGTTATAATGCAAACTATAATGGTAATACTGCTCGATATTTCTGGCATCTCCTTTTAGGGCTTCATTAAACATTTTGTTGAACAACTTTTCGGTATTTGAATTGCTCCATGAAATGGAAAGCGCAAGTATTGGAACTGCGTCTTTCTTGGCAAGTGATATTCCTAAAGAAATCTTTTGCTTTAAATATTTATCCCTCACTTCAGACATTCCACCTATAACAATGCCTCCTAGAGCCCTATCGGCACAACTCAGCAAATATTCCAATACGATAGATCCTCCGGTCGAGTATCCGCATATGATTGCTTTTTTAATTTTCAAATGATCCAACAGATGTTTGATATCTTCTATGATCCGGGGATAAGTTACTGGCAGTCTTGAATACTGACTTCTACCGTGTCCCCTAATATCAAAGGTTATAACTTTGAATTCTTCGGATAATTCCTCCATTTGGTATTGGAAATTCACACTAGTCAGTACAGGAGGATGAATAAAAACAATAGGAACCCCTTTTCCCTTAACAGAATAATACAAGCTATTACCGTCCACATCTAACATGGGCATGAATATTCACCTCAATAATCTTAAATCATTTTCAATCATTGAATGGCTATACTATTTAAAAAACAATTTAAGATAAGCGTTTGGATTTTATCGACATGAAAATAAATATCTTCATTTCAAGAGTGCTAATATCCCTCTTGAAAGAATTTTCCCTTTAAAACGTATTTTTATTACTAATTGTTTTGGTAACATACAATCTGAATTTTTGGTTTTTTTTTGAACAAGATATAAGAGTTCAGGAAATGAACAAAAATATATAAAATAAGGTGATGTAAATGAGAGCAAACATGGATAAAATTTTACCAGTAGTCGCTTCGGTCGGAGTGGGTATCGCCACTTATCAAATGTTGAGTGGAAATGGCGGGAAAATGAAAAATATGGTGCCGCTTGCCACTAATTTGATGGGAATGGGAACAGGGATGCCAGGGCAGAATCAACAACAGCCAGAAAATCAATAAAAAAGAAAATCATCTCCTATAGGGGATGATTTCAGACTGTAGACAAAACTTGATGAAAATCGAGTTTGTCTACAGTTTTTTGCGGTTTGTACAATTTGAACGTTGATTTCCGCTCCAGGCACTCGCTTTCCGCGGGCGGTCATGGAGCCTCCTCGGCTTGCGCCTGCGGGGTCTCCCTAGACGCGCTTTTCCCGCAGGAGTCTCGCACCTTCCTCTCCAATCAACTATGTTATATCGTTTAGTTAGAAACTATACCTGAGGAGTTGAGGTGTTGGTTTGGGAACATCATCATTTGATGAAAGATATGTTTTCCAAAACCTTTTGTATACAAACTGAATGGGGTGATTTTCTTTAGACTGTAAACAAGCTCGATATAAATTAAGATTGCCTAGTTTTTTTGAGGGAGTGTAAAATATGAACGTGATTTCCACTCCAGGCACTCGCTTTCCGCGGGTGGTCAAGGAGCCTCCTCGGTGCTCTTGGCCCCTCGACTCGCTTTTCCCGCAAGAGTCTCGTACACCCGCCCAATTAACTATGTTTTGAAGTTATAGGTAAACCCCCTTTTGTTTTTATTCAAGAAACGGGACTTCCGTCATATGCTGGCTTTTGAAAATGACACTATGGATCGTATTTACCATTTTTTATAATTAAAGTAATAAATAACCAATGAGATAACTCCATACGTTATAATGAATGGGCTCCAAGGGAAGTGTCAGAAACCTGCAGGAGTGATCATATGAATGGAGGTTATATGTGTTGAAGAAAAAATTATTGGTCATGATTCCAACAGTTGCCTTGATGTTGGCCCCTCTAGGAACGGTTACTTCAATTACCCACGCAGCATCAAAGGGCAGTGAAATCCAGAAATTCGAAACGAAGGCGGAAACACGCCTGACCCTCAGGAAAGGCTCACGTTCGAGTTATGTAAGAGACTTACAGCAAAGCCTTAAAGATGTTAAATATAATGTAGGTGTTGATGGGATTTTCGGTACCCAAACACAAAATGTGGTAAGGGAGTTTCAAGTGGATCATAACTTGAGTTCGGATGGTATCGTCGGACCGAAGACATGGGCTGCTTTAGATGAAAATAAGGTGGAAAGAAGACAGTTCACGGAGAAAGACGCGATCGCGTTAGGTAAGAAGAAGCTGGGTAACAACATCGTATTCAGCGGTGATGGCAGATTGCTGAAAGATGGCAAAGGAAAATCATATTACAATTATAAAGCAGCTAATAAAGATTGGATCGATCAAGGCGGCACAGGAACGATTGGGTGGTTTTACATTTATAAAGATGGCCGTGTAGTCGAACAATAAAGGGATATACATGCAAAAAATGTTCTCACTTTAAGTGGGATTTTTTTTATGGATATTAAAGTAGACTAAATACATCTATTTTTGGCTATAAATAACAAGTAAATATAGATATAATAGTAAATGGACAGCAATTTGGTATAGTGGGCAGCGGTCACTCCTTTTCAGAAAGGGGGTGTCGCTGGTGATTTCTATTATGGACGGACTGATGCTAATGATTTCATTCGCCTCTTTAATCGTCGCAGTAATCGCGGTTACATTAAAAAAGTAACCCCCTCCATACCATCCGGCCAGATGTATGTAGGAAAAGGGTTACTTTCATGATCGAGTAGCAACTGACTTACCACAGAAAGCCGCTGCTCTTTATGCAGTTTGCTGTTCATTAAGACGCTGGTTAAACCAGTGTCTTTTTTTATTTATTAGTTATCAATATTATATCCTCATTTTGCCTATACATTCAACTAAAAAACATGGGTGAGATATTGCTTAACGAAGTCTTTGGTAAAATCAATTAGATTTTCGTTAAATCCCTGCCGGTATCCAGTTTGAATAATTTCATTCCTTTATAAGAAACAATTGAAGGAATCATACAAAGCAAGGCCATCGGTAAACAATAAAGAAGATAGAAATGCCCTCCGTTGTCCAGCAAGGGAATATAGGCTAAAGCAACAAAAAGTAAAGTGAAAAAAATGATCGTGAAAATCCCGAAAGATTGATGATAGAAGGCATGAATTTCCCTTCTTTTTTCATCTTGGTTCGGTAAGGTCTTTACTGCTTTGTGCGTTCGAAGGAATAGGTACAAGGAGAACATTAGAAATAAAGCGGAAAATGGTAAAGCGATCGCAAATAATGAAACGTCAAGAATGGAAAGATAAAAGCTGGATAAAAAGAAAACTTCAGATACCCCTAATGCAAAACAATAATTGAAGATACTTATTCTATCAGGTTGTTTAAGCATGAAATCCCTCCTTCTATATCATATTATGCAACTGCTTTCATGTTCACCACTTTGTCACATTTAAAAGGAAAATAAATGTTCCAAGTTCCACCCAGGATCAAGCAGATGGGTAAATGGCATCGCTCGATGGTAGTCAGATTTATCAAGCCTGCAGATTTTGAATAGAGTCTTTGCATATTACGAATAGTAATAAAATATCGCTTAAAGGGGGGAGTGCTCAATGTCTGTAAAAACGGCAATTAAAGGATTTTTGCTTGTTCTTCTATTATATGTCCTTTATGTAGTGGTGACGGCTGTTGTTCTTTTCCCCAAAGCAGAAAAAGAAGAAAACAGGCCGATTAGACAAGTAAGTGAATATATGGGAGAGAAGGAAGCCACCGTGGATCGTGTCCTGCTTTTCGAAGACGGTTATGAGTCGGGACTCGCCAGAATGCGAATGATCCAGGAAGCCCAGCATTCAATCGATATCGCCTACTATGCTTTTGGAAAAGGCAAATCAACAGAGCTTTTTCTTGGAGCCTTGATTGATGCGGCTGACCGAGGTGTCAAAGTCCGAATCCTTCTGGATGGAATATCTCATGGACTCAGAGGTCAATTAAGCAGTGCCCGTTATGCATTGGCCTCGCATGAAAACATTGAATTAAGATATTACGAAACCTTTAAGCCATTTAAGCCGTGGACCTGGCATAATCGCCTTCATGACAAGATTATCACTGTAGATGGAAAGTTAGGCATCATCGGCGGGAGAAATATTGCAGATAAGTACTTAGCAAGCAAGCCGCCGAGGAACTTTGTCTATGACAGGGATGTACTCATTTTCAATGCTAAAGAGGAGAAAGATAGTGTAATCGTTGAAATGAAGGACTATTTGAATCAATTATGGAATCATCCGTATACGAGCGATGTTTTTTCGGACCTCTCGAAAAGGCAAACGAAAAAAGGAAAACGTGAAAGAGATGCATTAGCGAAACAATATAGCAAAGCATTGCAAACTGAAGCTGATTTCGTTAATCCAGTCGTCGATTGGAACAAGGCTACAACACCTACAAAGAAAGTGTCCTTCATTCATAATCCAATCGAACGTTTCAACAAACACCCTATTGTGTGGAGATCCCTATTGGATATTGCTGCGAACGCCAATCAATCGGTATACATCCAAAGTCCCTATATTGTTCCTGCGGATGCCTTGAAGGATTATGTAACGAGGCAAATGGATCCAAAGGCTGATTGGACAATACTTACCAATTCGGTGGCATCAACACCGAATGTTATCGCCTTTTCCGGTTATTTGGCGCTTAGGGATAGCGTCGTTGAGACGGGGGCAAGGCTTTATGAATATTCAAAGCCTTATTCTTTGCATGGTAAATCAGTTGTCTATGATCGACGATTAAGTGCAGTGGGCTCCTATAATTTGGATTCCCGATCTGCCTTTTTGAATACAGAATCGATGGTGGTCATCGATAGTGAAGCATTTGCAACGCAGTTGATAGGTGCCATCGATTCGAAAATCACAAAAAGTACACTCATTGCGGACAATAAAAAATATATACAACCGCCTGAAGATCAGAAGAAGGAAGAGTCTTTTTTTAAAGCCACCTTTTTAAATGCCCTCTCGAAAATCACGGTATATTGGAATAGGTTCATTTGAATGATGACGAAAAAGACAGCAATCACGGAGATTGTTGTCTTTTTTGCCTTTAGCGGAGATTATGTTATGAATACATGTGTAATTTGCTATACTTGAGCAAGCTAATCACAACAACAATCGTAAGGAGAACAGAAACATGCAAACATTACAACACCTATCGAAACGTATTGTCTACCTGCCGCCAGTTCAGGAAACGGATCGCCCGGTTCTTGCCGCCGTGACGGGAAACAAGAAAACGCTTATCATCGATGCCGGTAACTCAGTCAGGCATGCACAGCTCTTTAAGGACGAATTGCTTCGGAATGATATTAGCGGGAATTTCCTCGTTCTTACCCATTCACACTGGGACCATGTTTTCGGACTGGAGAATATCGGGATTCCAGTGATTTGTCAGGAAAAAACATACACCAACATTAAAGATATGCAGCAGCTTTCATGGGAAGATCGGGCCCTTGATCAACGGGTCGAAGAAGGGACGGAGATTACCTTTTGCGCCGATGCAATCAAATTGGAGCATGGGACGAATAGAGAGATTTCCTTTCCTCTGCCCGATATCATCTTTGAAAGAACGATGACGATCGATCTCGGCAATATAACCTGTGTCATTGAGCATGTAGGGGGCGATCATGCTAAAGATTCCTGCATCATCTATGTACGGGAGGAAAAAACATTATTTCTGGGAGACTGCCTTTATGCCAATCTTTATGCTGAAAAATGGAATTATACGCCTGAACAGGCTTCGCTGCTCATTAAGAAAATTGAAGCCTATGATGCCGAAACCTACATACTCTCCCATCATGATAAGCCTTGCACGAGACTGGAAATGGAGGCGGAGCTTAAGCTAATGAAAGAATGTGCCAGAGCGGTGGTCGAACATCGGGGAAACCGAGCTTTAATGGAGCAGGAACTGGCTAAAGAACTAAAGCGGGATCTAACTGAGGACGAACGTGAAACAATTGGATTTTTCGTGAATGGTTACTTTGAGTGATTGAAGACCATAGGGGTGGCTTTGGGTATGAGGTCGGTAATACTGGGCTCATACCCTTTAATTTGGCCTTAGTTCTCAAAGGCTCATTCAAGGTACCCACACCAAATCGATAATAATAGTTAATAGTACTGAAACAATAAGAATTGATAGGAAACCTGATATGATTTTCCCTGCTTTTGCTCCTCTGTTATCGGGATAAATATGACCAATGATAAAGGAAGGGATGAAAAATATAGCCGAATAGAACATTGTATAATGAATACCTGAATCTCCATTTGACCATGCGCTTAGTCCGATATTATTTAAAATATCATCTCCTATGCAAGGTTTATCGCCAAATTGAAAGGTAAACAATATTCCGATTAAACATAGTGCAAAAGAAAGGGAACCTAATCCGATATCCTTTGTTTTCCTAACTTCAATAGTTTTCATTTCTATTCTCCCTGTATAAAAATAACAAAATATGTTTTTTATATTGTAACATTCATAGCCTTATTTCTGGTCCCGTTTAATATAACTTTTATATAGCTTGTACATGTATCACGAGGGAGGATTCATCATTTCTATCGGGCTTCAAATTCTGTAAACATAAGGTCTTTTATAGGCTTTTGCTCTTTGCTTGGAGGTAGTCATAGCCCTTAGTTGTCTTTGTGAGATTGGTGGTACGATTACTGTCCCTGAGGGATACATAATGTTGTTTTTATCATTTAAATGACGTGCATTGACTAACAAGGCATGTCCGAATTCATGAGCCAAGATATCCATATTTTTTTGTTGGAATGTATCATATGTCATGACGATATTACCCAGTGTTCCTTTATTATCCCAGCTGACGTTAGCAATAGCCTTTCCATCTTTAAGGTCTTGTGCATTAATGTAAAACACAGCAAGTCCAGTTTGACGGCCACGATTACCTTTTCTTAAGGCTCTAAAAACTTTCTCCCGTTGTCTCATCCGCAAAGGTACGGAGATCCTTGCTATAGTGGCATCAGTTTTCAAACCACACTTCCGTGCTCCTTCTTTAGTTCTTAAATCACAAATATTAGGCCGAAAATCAATTCCCCATATGTCACTGGCGTATTTAAATTGTGTTCTTATATCTTCTTCTCTTACTTCAGCAGCGTTACCTAAAATGAAAACACAAACATCGGTCGTATACCGAGTACTCTGACCATTGTTATTCTTACTGATTTTCTCATCTTTTTTCTTTGACACAGCGTTCATCCTTTTTTTTATAATTGCCACATGATAATAAATGCAGAAATTCCTCAAGATGTTTGGACAACCCTAAACAAAAAGTTGAATGACCAAAGAATTTAAAAAAATCCAATTTTCAGAAGCATGTAAGGCTCCCTTAGGGGAGTTCATAATATTTGTATCGTATATACTGTGTTCAAAAGCGTTATTTGTGGTAGTTTATGGTAAAGTGCAGAAAAACAATAATAGGGGGATGGAAATGAAACTTTTACTAAGATTATCTTTAGTAAGTATTTGTGCATTGTTTTTAATCCCTGCAAGCGAAGATTGGAAAACTGGTAAACTGTACATTCTGTTGTTCGGTGACGGGGGGGAAATAGTGAAGTGAACATATGATTCTCTTTTGAAAACATTATCGTTTCATTTATTGTGACACTAACTCAGCAAGTACCTTAATCCCTGTTTCTGCAAAAAACTGCACCTCTGATTGTTAGGTGTTTCTAACAATTAGGGTGCAGTTCAGATTAATTATGAGCTTTTTCCAGAGCTAGCTTTAACCCGAAACCAATCAAGACCGTCCCGGTTATACCCTCGAAAATCGCTTGGGTTCTAGGCTTTTTCATGAAAGCACTGATCTGGTTCAGCAGATAGATATAAAATACAAACCACAACGCAGTTAAAACGGTGTACGTCATGCCCATGATCAGGAACGGTAAAAACGTATCATTTCCCGGGTTCACGAACTGAGGCAGGAACGTTAAAAAGAAGACGGCCACTTTAGGGTTCAGCAGATTGGTAAGGAAGCCTTGCTTAAAGCAAGACTGGTTTTCGTACTTACTTTTGACTGATGTTTCCGCCGCTGCGGCCACTTGTTTATTCCTTAATCCCCATAGGGTCTTGAAGCCTAGATATACTAAGTAAACGGCACCGACATATTTGAAGATGGAAAATAGTAAAGCGGATTTCACAATGATTGCCGAAAGTCCGAACACGGCAGCTGATGTATGAATAAGCAGGGCACAGCACGTGCCGAACATCGTTTTAAAACCTCCCGACGTCCCCACGGTAACGGTGTTCCTTGTGGCTATTGCTGTATCTGGACCGGGTAAGATGATGAGAAGAATGCACATGATGATGAACAAATAAAAGTTTTCCATATTCGGACCTCCACTCTTAGTGATGAATTCTGAAAATTATAACATAAATACACTTGGTTTAGGGAGATAAATTTGATAGTTAATGGTTACCTCAATAGAAAGGGAGGAAATAAAAAAACAAGCCAAATCATTTTTTGATCTGGCTCGCTTTTTTGAAAAATTTTGTTAGGGTAACTTTTTCAACACAGCACGTACCGGACTTCCATCTGCTTCAACTAAAGGAAGAGGGAGGGCTGCCAGCTCATAATTACCCGGTCCTATATCGTCTAATACAAGTCCTTCCAAAATGTGAATTCCATGACCGGCAAGTTCATGGTGGGCAGACAGTTCTTTACTATCCAGTGGATCTACTGATGGTAAATCAAGACCAATAAGACGGACGCCCATTTCTGAAAGATATGCCGCTAATTCTGGCTGGATAGGAGGAATCGTTTGTGGAAACACACTTCGATCCTGCCATGCATCTGTCCGTATTAACAGACGGGTAACGCCAGTTAGATCTATACTGGATAATTCATCGACTCCGATGCTTGTCTTGTTTGCTAAATGGATAACTCGGGCAATTCCCATATATAAGTCGAGATCCAAATCAATCACTCTTTTTCCATCGTCATCAAAATGAAAAGGTGCATCAATATGGGTACCGGTATGGATACTCATATTGATTTGACCAACATTGACAGATCCACTTTCTTCTTTACTCCAATTTACTTTATAAGAGAAAGGTGTATCTCCAGGCCAAACTGCAACGTTATCATCCAGACGTTGTGAAATATCAATCCATGTCCCCATGCATTTACCTCCATCTCTGCTGGCTGTTTCTTTGCTGCTTATTACATCATAGCTTCGTTCTTAAACTCCATAGTTCTGGGAAAAAGTGTTGATCAAGTGCTCTTTTTAAATACGTTACACCTGATGATCCGCCAGTACCTTGCTTATTACCAATAATCCTTTCCACTGTGGTCATATGATTAAAACGCCATAATTGCTGTTGGTGGCCAATGTCCACTAACTTTTCGCCCAGCTCGTATAAGTCCCAATATTGCTCAACATCGCGATAAACAGTCAGCCATGCCTCTTCTACACTGGCATTTGGTTCATATCTTTGTGACCAATCCCTGCTGATGGCTCCTTGATCAATAGGTAATCCACGGGCTACAAGAGCATTAATCGCCGCGTCATAAATACTTGGCTCATGAAGGGCCTGCTGCATTTGCTCGTATAACTCTGTTTGGTGCTGATAGACTGATAGCGTATGGACATTTTTGTTTCCTAATGCAAATTCAATCAAACGATTCTGATAAGATTGGAATCCGGAAGATTGTCCCAGTTTATCCCTGAACTCCATGTATTCAGCCGGCGTTAAAGTTGAAAGGACATTCCATGACTGAATCAATTGCTGCTGGATCCTTGAAACGCGAGACAGCATTTTAAACGAAGGTTCCAGCTTGTTTTGGCGGATAGACTCAGTCGCTGCTGTCAACTCATGTAAAATGAGCTTCATCCATAGCTCACTCGCTTGGTGGATAATGATAAATAGCATTTCATCATGATGATCGGAACATCTATGTTGACTGGTTAAAATCTTATCAAGGTGGAGATAATCTCCGTAAGACATCGATTTTTGAAAGTCGGTTTGAATTTCTTTCTCTAGACCCGTTATTGTTTTTTCATTGTTATCCACATTTTTCATTCCGCAATCTCCTCACTTTTCCATATGCAAAAAACTATTTATTTCGTCATTCTATTCTATCTTCTTTTCCAGAGATTCTTCCATTACATTATGGTTAATATTTCTTCTTTTTGAAATAAAATAAGCAACAGCTAAAAATAGTAACCAAGGAATCCCGAATTGAAGCATGATTTTGAAATCCGTAAACCATGACGTAATCATCAAACTAAATAGAAGAACGGCTCCTAGTATCGTTAAATAGGGAAAACCAATCATCCTTACCGGTAACTTGCGTCCGCCTGTTTTATCCCATGTAACCCTGAAAAACAAATGGGAAATGAAGATCATGAGCCATGTGAACATGGCACCGAACATGGAAATCCCCATCATGAAGGCATAGGATGAACCAGGAAGTAACGCATGAACGCCTGCAGCGATGAAAATTCCCGTTGAAGAGACTGCAAGTGCTTTTGTAGGAACACCCCTTTTGTTTAACTTTCCTAAAAAGCTAGGTGCATTTTTCCCACGTGCCAATGAAAACATCATCCGTGTTGAAGCATAAAGCTGAGCGTTCATGGCAGATATGGCAGCCGTTAAAATAATGAAGTTCATGATCCCGGATGCACCTGGAATGTTCAATATTTCCATCACTTTTACGAATGGACTTACCTCGATCCCAGCCGTTTTCCAAGGAACGATCATCAGCATGATGCCGATTGTCAGCACATAGAAAGTGGATAAACGGAACACGGTTGCTTTTAATGCTTTTGGGACAGCTGCATCTGGATCTTTTGCTTCCCCTGATGTAACCGCTATCAATTCAGTTCCAAGAAAGCTGAATAAAGAAATAAATACGGCTATCCACATCCCCTTCAAACCAAATGGGAAAAAACCGCCTTCATTCACGAAGTTTTCCGGTCCTATATGTGGCTGTTCGGATGAACCGAATAGTACATAGGCTCCAAGAAGGATAAAACCAACAATGGCACTTATTTTAATAAAGGAGAACCAATACTCAAATGTCGCGAATGTATTCACGCTGGTAGCATTTACATAAATCAGGACCCCTGCAAACAGCAAAATCCATACGATTCCCGGAACGCTCGGAAACCAATAATTCATATATACGCTGACTGCACTTACTTCAACCCCAACAGCCAAAACATTGCCAATCCAATAAGAATAGCGGACAAGATAGCCTGCCATAGGAGTCATGTACTTTTCCGCAATGGCTCCAAAAGATCCGGAAGTAGGATGGGCAACCGTCATTTCGGCTAAACAGCCCATCAACAGTAAAACAATGAACGCCCCAAGAGCATAACTGAGCAATACACTTGGCCCTGCCGCTTGAATCGCAAGCCCGCTGCCAAGGAATAGCCCTGTCCCGATGGCACAGCCCATCGCGATCATGGAAAGCTGATTTGTTTTCAGCTCACGTTTTAATCCTTTTTCTGGCTCATCTTTAAAGTTCAATTGAGTATTTTTGTTCTCCATAGTTCATCCCCTTTTTATCAAAAATGATTTTAGCATGACGTAATTAACTAACCATTTGAGGGATGAGCCCCATTTGGCGGAATTCCATGTTATGCGACCACTTCACGCTCATTCTTGAATTTTTCATATTGTTTTTCTGACATGATTTTCTTGAGTATTTGTACAACTTCCCAAACTTCTGCGTAGGAAGTATATAGTGCAACCGGAGCGAGACGAATGATGTTAGGTGCCCGGAAATCTGGAATGACACCGTTCTCTTTCAATGCCTTGCATATCCGTGCAGCTTCTTTATGCTCGAGGCTTACATGACCTCCGCGGCGTATGTCTTCTCTAGGAGTTCCAATGAAAAATCCCATGTCTTCCAATTCGAATTCGACTAAATCCATTAAATATTGATTGATTTTCAGGGATTTTTCGCGAATATTCTCAATTCCCGCTTCTATAAAAATGTCCAAAGACCCAATTAAAGGCGCACAACTTAACACATGGGGCGTGCCAATTTGATACGCTCCTGCTGATTCAGCTGGTGTTAAGGTATGTTCCATATCGAATTGTTTATCTTTTTTGGAGCCGAACCATCCAGCCAATCCAGGCATCGTTCCAAAATGTTTTCGATTTACATATAAACCGCCAACACCGCCAGGACCGCCATTTAAATGTTTATAATTGCACCAATACGCAAAATCCACATCCCATTCGCTGAATGAATGCGGGATGGCACCGATGGAATGGCATCCGTCAAATCCGATTACAATTCCTCTTTTATGAGCCTCATCAGTCAATCGTTTCATATCCAATATTTGACCGCTGCGATACAGGACCGTTGGTAAGATGATTAAAGCGATGTCATCGGTCATTGCTTGGATAATGTCATCTTCTTCAAGAAATCTGCCATCGCGGCTTTTGACGCGGATGAGATCGGTTTCCGGATCGTATCCATGTGTACGCAGCTGACTTTGAAGAGCATAAATATCAGTCGGAAAGGTTAATTCATCTGCCAAAATTTTTGTGCGCATTCCTTCAGGCTTATAAAAAGTAGCTACAAGCTGATGCAGATTCACGGTTGTCGAGCCGGTTACAATAACTTCCTCGGGAGAAGCTCCGACCAATTGGGACATCTTCGTGCCCAATTTCTCAGCCATGAAAAACCATGGGTGATTCCCTTGCGTCCATCCATCGATCCCATGCTCTTTCCAATCTTCCAAAGACTCCAGAAGAGTGCGTTCAGCCCTTTTCGAAAGAAGCCCCAATGAGTTTCCATCCATATAGATGGAATCCGGCTTTAAATAAAACTCTTCTCGAAAACCTTTAAGCGTATCATTCTCATCCATTTGTTTAGCGTGATCCAATGTATATTCAGAAACCATAATCATCCTCCTATATTAGTATTTTAATAATTCTAGGAGAATCGTACCAAAGAATATGACATGGTGTCAATAAGTTAATTCAGAAAATTATAAACATTGAAATCGAACTTTCCAACAAATGTTTTTTATTTTATGGAAATCCTTTATGCTAGAAGATAGGGGGAGGAATAAGCATGGAGAATGGCAAAGTAGGGGATAAACGGCATTTACGCTCGATCATGACACGACAAAAGTTATTGGAAGCTGCAAAGGAAATATTTCTTGAAGAAGGTTATCAAGCTGCGCTTATTTCCCAAATGATCAAAAGGGCAAACATCGGATACGGAACGGCCTATGTTCATTTTAAAGGGAAAGAGGATCTGTTAATTGTATTAATGGAGAATGTAATGGAGCAATTCTATGAAATTGCCGAGACCTCTTTCTTTCCAAAATCAAAAGACGAAGCAAAACATATCATAAACAGACAAGCTAATTCATTTTTGAAAATGGCAGAAGCTGAACGCAACATGATGCAAGTTTTCGAACAGGCCATTGGGATATCAACCATTATTTCAGATAAATGGAAAGCGATTCGCATGAAGTTCATTCAGCGAATTTCAAAGGACGTCGCCTATGCACAGCAAAATGGTCTGGCAAGGGCTGAACTAAACCATGAGCTTGTGGCAAGAGGGTGGTTTTTCACAAATGAAATGTATCTGTGGGAAATTGTCCGAAACGAACACCAAAGCACTGTCGAAGAAATTGCTCAAACCATCACCTCAGTTTACGTCGAAGGCTTGTATTTGTAATGATAATGACAGTACACCAATCTTCCGGTTTTATCGGAAGATTTTTTTTATTTCAAAACTCACGAGTAAACCCGCAGAATTCACGAGTAAACCGTTCAAACTCACGAGTAAATGCAAATTCACGAGTAAATTGCTCAAACTCACGAGTAAATAGTGCAAATTCACGAGTAAAGTGCCCAAACTCACGAGTAAAGTCGCAGAATTCACGAGTAAAGCGCAAACTCACGAGGATATAGCTCAAACTCGGAGTATATCACGCAAACTCTGGTATATATCGATCAAACTTTCGAATATATCACTCAAATTCATCTATATATCACTCAAACTTACAAGTAAGTGCAAATTCACGAGTAAACCCGCAGAACTCACGAGTAAGCCGCCCAAACACACTAATAAACGCCGTCTTTAGCATCGGACTTACAGCGTCTACGCCTTAAGTCTTACTAGAAAATATAGCTAAGGCTCATTATACGAACTTGTAAAAGTAGATAAGATATAAACATAGAAAGGAGGACGAAAACAATGAAGAAATTTGGTTTATTTATTGTAGGACTGATCGCACTTTTCCTGTTACTGGCGAACGTTGGTCCACTGATCAGCCTGGCGATTTGCTTGGCGATCCTATACTTTGGGTTCAAGCAGTTCATGAAGTCCGAATCGACAGGGGCGAAGATTGCGTGGGGATCAGTCTCCATTATCGTGCTGATCGTTTCTATTTCCCATATCCCGGCAATATTGGGACTGGTGGCAGCTTATGTTCTTTACCTGGTTTATAAAAAATGGAATGAAAATGATGAAAGTGAATCATCGAAAGAAAATGACCCGTTCTCAAATTTTGAAAGAGAGTGGAAAGAGTTGAATAAGAACTAATAGAAGGGACGGAATTGAAATGGGTAATTTATTTTCAAGAATGAAACAAACGATTTCAGCGGATTTTCATGACTTGTTGGATAAGAAGGAGCAAAAAAATCCGATTGGAATGTTAAATCAATATTTGCGCCAATGTGAGCAGGAGACAGAAAAGGTCGGTAAGCTGCTTGAACGTCAATATCTTTTGAAAGAAGAGTTTACGCGTGAATATAATCAAGCGCAAAATCTAGCTGAAAAACGTAAGCATCAGGCTGAGATTGCTAAGCAGTCAGGAGAAACCGATCTAATGGAATTTGCTGTCAAGGAAAGCCTGCACTATGAAGATCGGGCGCTAAGTTTGAAAGAGGCGCATCAAAGTGCAGAGGTTCAGTTAGCTGAACTGGAGCGGAAATATGAAGAAATGAAGCATAAGCTGAAGGATATGCATCTAAAGCGGTTGGAACTGATGGGCAGGGAAAATATTGCCCGGGCAAACAACCGGATCAATCGGGTATTGGACGGAGGCAATTCCGAAGCCAAACCGGTAGCGATGTTTGAAGAAATGGAGCATTATATCGATCGCATCGAGCACCAGGTCCATACAGATTATAATCGGCATACGATCGATGCCAGGATTGTCCAGCTTGAAAAAGAATTGGAACAGAAAGAAGCGTAAAGGTTTGTAAGGCATCTCTGTAATCCCCTGGCCTTTTGGAATGGAGGTCGGGGAAAACAGGCTGTCAGAACGTGATAATTTCATGGTATTCTTAAAAGGCACGGGTTCCTGTGCCTTTTAAGAATATCATGATCATATACAGGGGAGGCGAACCGATGTTGAACAAGTTGAAGACGGACTATATGGGATGGATACTTCTCATCGGAGTCGTCCTGCTTTTTTTAGAGATTTCATTTACGGGTGGAGGTCTCCTTTTTTCCATCGCTTTTTCAATAGGATGTATCTATTTAGGCAGGAAATTCACAAAACGGACAATCGGGAAAATTCTATTTTTTATAGGGCTGATTTCCCTTATCATCACCGTCTTGAATATGTTCGTTTTTAGATTTTTCCTAATGGCGATCCTTATTTATCTATTGCTTTTATATTATCAGTCCAAAAAGAATCCTGATTGGGTCAGTCCCATTATAACCAATGATGATTCGGACGAAGAACGGATCAATAAGGAGCCACTGCTGAAAACCGATTATCTATTTAAAAATAAATTGTTCGGTCATCAACAAACGGCCGAACATGTATATGAATGGAATTCCGTGAATGTTCAGGGCGGTGTCGGTGATACGGTTATCGATTTAAGCAAAACGATTTTACCGAAGGGCGACGCTGTCATTTCCATCAGGAATATCATTGGCAATATCACTGTTTTTGTACCGTATGGAATCGAAATCAGGGTCCATCATTCTGTCATTGCAGGCAGAGCGCGGATCTTTGAGAATAAGCCTGAATCCAGGGTCTTTAATCAAATTTATTCCTACCAAACGGAAGGGTTCAATGAAACGGATCACAAGGTTCATATCATCACTTCAATCTTAGTTGGGGATTTAGAGGTGAAGCGGATATGAGCATACTGACACGGCAGATATTGACTGCCCTTGGTGTTGCTTTTGTTCTTTCCCTTGCCTTGCCGGCGGCGGTTTTCTTCATTTTTCCTTTATCCGACTGGAGCTTATTATGGGAGAAAATGGTCATGGGGTTACCCTTCGTCATATTCCTGCCAAGCCTGGTCATGACGGTAGGGCTGATTTATGGAGTTGTTTCGGGAATGTTTTGGAAGAGGCAGCTCGAAAGGGTGGATGAAGGGCTGCATTTACTTGAACAGGGCCGTCTGCCATCGCAACAGGAGGGGTATCCGGTCCAAGAAATCGCTAAAATGGCGGAACGGATGCAACTGATCCATAAGCAAATCAATGAGCAGACAAAATTATCGCAAAAAATGGCGAATGAAAAGGCCATTGATCAGGAGAAACAAATCCAGGAAATCGTTTCCCAGGAACGAAACCGTTTGGCGCGGGAGCTGCATGATTCGGTGAGTCAGCAATTGTTTGCAGCTTCAATGTTCATGTCGGCCATCACTGAATCACAATCCGATATGGAAAAAACGGAAATGAAACAATTCAAGGTAGTGGAAGAAATGATCCATCAATCTCAGCTTGAGATGAGGGCGCTATTGCTTCATTTGAGACCTGTTGCATTAAAGGGAAAATCTTTACATGAAGGAATGAAGGAGCTTCTTTTGGAATTGGCCCAAAAAGTGACGATGGATATAAATTGGAAGATGGAGCCTGTCACTTTGGATAAGGGGATTGAGGACCATCTGTTTCGGATTTTACAAGAATCGATTTCCAATACACTGAGACATGCAAAAGCCAATTCGCTTGAAGTGCTATTGATCGTTCGTGATGGAATGGTCATTTTACGAATAACGGATGACGGCATCGGTTTTAACGTCGAGGAGTCGAAAACGGGATCATATGGTCTGCAAAATATGCATGAACGGGCTGTTGAATTAGGCGGAACGATGCAACTTGTAAGCGTTCCGAATAAAGGAACGAAACTTGAAGTGAAAATCCCATTATTAAATGCTGGAGGTGATCATGATGATTAAAGTATTATTTGTCGATGACCATGAAATGGTAAGGATAGGGGTATCGGCTTATTTATCCGCACAATCGGATATCGAAGTGATCGGGGAAGCGGACAATGGCTTGAAAGCTGTCGAACTGGCAATGGAATTGCGTCCGGATATCATTTTGATGGATTTGGTGATGCCGGAAATGGACGGCATAGAAGCGACGAAACGAATTATCGAAAAATGGCCTGAAGCAAAGATCATCATTGTGACAAGCTTCCTGGATGATGAAAAAGTGTACCCGGCATTGGAAGCCGGAGCGACGAGCTATATGTTGAAAACATCAAAGGCCAGCGAGATTGCGAGAGCCGTCCGTTCCACTTTCCAGGGTCAAAGCGTACTTGAACCTGAAGTGACGGGAAAAATGATGGAAAAGCTGCGTCGCCCTAAAATCACCCAGCTTCATGATCAATTGACAAACCGTGAAATGGAAATTTTATTGCTGATGACTCAAGGGAAAACGAATCAGGAAATTGCCGATGAACTATACATAGCCCTGAAAACAGCCAAAGTGCATGTCAGCAATATATTAAGCAAGCTTGCGGTACAGGACCGCACGCAAGCAGTAATTTACGCATTTAAGCATTCGCTCGTTCAAGAAGAAGAGTAAAGAGCGTCTATTTACCAATAGAGGAAAGTTTGTTATATTTAGGGAAATATCCCATCCTGTAAAGTTCATTCAAGGTTGCTGATTCCAGCCTTTTTACGGATTACAGGAAAAAAGTAGGTGAAATGATGTTAAGAGTGATTTTAGAATTATTTCGTATAATCACCATTATTTTCGTTATTGGAATGATAATGGGGCTCATCATTAATTCAATCTATGCGATTTTTGGAATAACCGTAGAGAATACCACGGGCGGATGGATCGTTGGTATGGCAATTTTTCCATTACTTTATGTACTCTATAAAAACCGGCTTCAATTTTCAGGTTTCTATAAAAATGGCAAACAAGTAAAACTCTCAAACAGGACAACTACTATACTGCTTTGCTTCTCTGTGTTAATGTTGACGGTTGCCCCTTTATTTCGCTAACGGAATGTAAAAAGAGCATGTTTTAATCAAAACATGCTCTTTTTTATACCGTTTTTTTAGATTATACAGCTTCCTCTGCGGTATCGAGCCTCGTTCCGTATATCCGATAAAGAACCAGGGCAAATACCATTCCTATAAAGGAGATGGAGGAAATGAACAGGTAAAGTGTCTTGCCGCCGTAAGCCCCATATATGGCTCCGCCTATATAAGAAGCAATGATTCCCGAAACCCCGAAGAATAGCAGCGCCAGTACGGTCTGGCCTGTGGCACGCCATTCCACCGGAACGATCCGGTAAAGATATTGGATGGCCGCAGAGTAGAAAATCGGGAAAGTCAATAGCTGCATGACTTGCAAATAAGCTAATAGCTGTGGATCGGTAATCCATGCAGAGACGAAATAACGGATAAAGAAAAACGCTGCTGCAAACGAAATGATGATGATTTCCTTACCTTTGCGCAGCCACCAAAAGCTTAGGGCGAATACAACGATTTCACTTCCCGCCGCCAAGAACCAGGTCAAGCCTACAAGCTTGGCACTTCCTCCAAGTTCCCGGATATATACTCCAAGGAAGGTATCGTTCATCCTTGCTGGAACAGCACAGATAAAGACCAATAACAGAAAGAGAAGCGTCTCTTTATTACTGAAAAAATGCTTAAGGCTGCTTAAGGTGACAGGTTTCCCTGAAACGGGAGCATCAGGCATCATCCAGCTGACAATGAAGCTGATCAAACCTATTCCTGCAAAAAGGAACGCAAGGCTGTTCGCTCCGAAATATGACATAACATAGCCGGTGATCAGCGATATGACCGCATAACCCAATGCACCATATGTCCGGATGGAGCCATAGCTGATCCCGGATTTCTCTGCCATTGTAAAATTGAGGCTTTCCGTCAGGGGATCGATCGGCATCAAAAAGAAATATAGCAGCATGGCAAACAGGATGAGCTGAAGATAACTGCCTGAATCATAGAGGAAATAACCAATTACGCTCGAGAAAAAGATGAGTAACAACAGGACTTTTCGTATAGTCCTTGTTTTGTCGCTGATCATTCCCCATAAAGGCTGGGTGATGAGGGTGACAAAACCTCCTGTACCGACGATGAATCCGATTTGGGCTGGACGCAAACCTTGATCAGCCAGATAGACTGGGAGAAACGGAATGAAAATGGCAAGCAGTCCAAAATATAAAAAGTTAAAACTCTTTAATAATCGTATTGCTTTCATAAAAAATATGATACCTCACGTGTTCTATAGATTGAATTGATTTCAGACCATGTTATTGTATCATTGATGACAGAATTTGAAAAAATAGTTTAAATTTTATGGATGAAAATAGAATGATAGAGTTGGTTTCGAGGTTAAATTTCACTTTTTAAAAATGGATGTAAATGATAGAATTAACACTTATTGTTAATTGGGGAGGGTGGTAATTCATGGACCAGGACACAAAAGTAATTCAAGAGTTGCAGGAATTGAAGAAAAAAGTCGGTCATCTGGAAGACTTATTAACGCAGCAAAAGAATAAAAAGGAAAAAGCAGGACCATTTCGAATCTTCCTGGACGCAGTAGGCTCACTGCTATTTGGATTAATTGTTGTAGGACCGGTTATTGTGATTGTCGTTGGGGTTCTGATGGTGGCTGCATCATGGTTAGGGATGGAGTTTTTTTAGGAGAGTCTAGGCTTTTATGAATAGATTAATTGATTAATTGATTAGGTAAACAACAGGAGCTGTGATCGGTTTTTTCAGTGGGAATTATTGACGATGGCTAGGGAAAAGACCTTTAAAATCCGTCCATTCGGATATATCGGTTCCATTTTGTTAGTTAGGATATTAGAGGATATTTATCCTATAATTATATAAAAATGAATTTGTTAAAATTGACCCAGAGAAATTTGAACTAATTAAAAAGGTATCATTAGTAAGTTGTTATTCTTGAAGCCTTTTCGTCATTGCTTATACGTTGGCTACTCATTTCGGTGATCTAGTTCAGATGTTAGCAGCACTTGTAAACAAAGGGAATTAATTTGGTCTAGAGGGGCGAATACGCCCACTTCTTTATTTGCTTTGCTTTAAAGTAAAGCTTTCTTCATTACCATCCCAATTAATTGTTATATGTATAGGCATACTTTCATTAGTTACTGAACAGCCGCTACATGCAGTTTGAATTTCAACTGTTGGTTCGTTGTAGTTTGTCGTTTTCTGCTTAGTTTCACCATCATTGAAATCTCCAAAGTCTTGAAAAATACATCGTTGGCTACATCTTTATATTTAAAAGTATAGGTTCCATTTTCCGAATCTTCAGTAGCGGTTGTAACATACTCTCCTTTCCAATGATCGCTCTCCCCAGAAAGATTCATGTATTTATCACCGTTACTACACCCAACCAAAACAGATAATAAAAAAATTATAATAATTAAGGTTTTTTTCATTATGTCCTCCAAACAGATAGTGAGTTATTCGTTAGATTTATTTCCTATATAAATACTATAACATTGAATATGTGGAAAAATATAGAGGAAACCGAGTGCGGGAAGAAGGTAACCTCATGATACATTTCTAACAGATAAGCTGCCGTAGCAACCAGTCTTATCGGTTGCGTTTGCCAAGAAACGGAAATAGAACCACTCATCCTCACAAGATCGTAATAGCTGGCTCACGTTGATTTCCCCTAATTTATTTCTTTGAAAATATTATCCTAAGAAAGTTATTGACAAATTTACCTTGAGTCCGTATAGTATGGGATATTATTAAAAATATTCAGATATAATTTTTCAAACGCAATGATCAGGAGTAGTAAAAGCTCATTATTCGGTGAAGAGAGCTGCGGGTTGGTGCAACGCAGTCCAATGATACTTTGAACTTGCCTGGGAGTGGTAAAGCGAAAGATAGGAATGATTCCATTCTTTTGTTTTAACGATTGACCTTCGTTACAAGGTTTTTAAAGCAGGGTTCTAAAAGAGAGCCAATAAGAGTGGTACCGCGGTAAGCTTAAGGCATATCGTCTCTTTCTTCATTTGATTATGAAGGAAGAGACGATATGCTTTTTTTGATTTTGGGGAGGTAAGGATATGGAAACGGACAAACGGAATTTACAGAGGACAATGACTTCAAGGCATATAACGATGATGGCATTAGGAGGTGCCATCGGGGCAGGTTTATTTAAAGGAAGCAGTTCAGCCATTGATATGGCAGGTCCTTCCGTAATCATTGCGTACTTGATAGGAGGCATCATCCTATTATTCATCATGCAAGGTTTAGCTGAAATGGCGGTCCGCAATAGCGGTGCACGAACATTCAGGGATTTGGTCCAATCGATTTTAGGAAAGTATCCTGCCTATTTCCTGGATTGGATTTATTGGAAAATGTGGGTATTGAATATCGCGGCCGAATCAGTGGTTGCGGCAATTTTCATTCAATATTGGCTGCCTGGATATCCAATCTGGATATTGGCATTAGCTGTTTCGGTTTTAGTTACTGCGGTTAACTTACTGTCGGTAAAGGTTTTTGCTGAAACGGAGTACTGGCTTGCTTTAATTAAGATTACCGTCATCATTGTGTTCATCATGGCTGGATTATTGTTGCTGCTCGTTACTTTTGGTGATCATACAGCCGTCGGTTTTTCTAACTTGACCGAGCATGGAGGTTTCTTTCCGAATGGATCGACAGGTTTGATCACTGCGATGCTGGTGGTAATCTATTCATATGGCGGTACGGAAATCATCGGGGTCACATTAGCTGAAACGAAAAATCCTGAAAAAGTGGTTCCAAAGGCCGTTCGCAGTACATTGGTCAGGATCATTTCTTTCTATATCATTCCTTTTTTCATCATCGTTAGCTTAATTCCTTGGAACGAAGTAAACGGAGTGAAGGAAAGTCCGTTTGTAATGGTCTTTCAAATGATCGGTATTCCTGGTGCCGACCATATCATGAACGCCGTTGTTCTATTAGCGATCATTTCATCGATGAACTCCGGGTTGTATGGTTCATCCCGCGTTCTGTATACACAAGCCGTGGATGGTCGCGTTCCGAAAATCTTTTCCCGTTTATCCAAGAAGAAAGTACCTGTTCCCGCAATATTAATGTGTACTTCCGCTTTATATGGCGGTGTACTGATTTCCTTATTTGCTGGAAGCAAGACCTTCGATTTCCTAATGGGTTCGCTTGGATATACCGTATTATTCATCTGGTTGATCATTGCTTTCGCCCATTTGAAATCACGTAAACAACAGTCAGGAAAAACAAGTGCCTATTCGGTAAAATGGTTCCCGTATACGACTTGGGCTGCGATCATCGCTTTAATAACGATCCTGATCGGAATCATTTTCACGACATCCATAGTCGTTACAATCATTACACTTTGCATCTACATCTTCATTTCCTTAACGTATGTATGGAAAAAACGCCATAACAAAATCTAGAGAAGGCGGAGTGATCACTTTTGCCTTCCCGCATATAAGTTTCCGTTTCAAGCCGTGGTATATGCCATGGCTTTCGTTATGTATTCATGGTCTGATGAAAAGTAAGAGATATCCATTTTACTAGTTCATGGGAATCATTAACTTTAGCAATTAAAGAGATAATCTAGTGAAAAATGTTGTATAATAATCTTTGGAAAAAAACCAATATATTGAAAGTCGGAGCGAGCTATGAAAAACAATTCCTTACTATCCTTTCACCCGTTATATTATTTAATACTTTTGGTGATTACTAGTTCCATCTATTCAATCATCAATCAATCTTCAGGTCATGCTGTCGATGTTACGACTATAATAGATGGGGAGATTCCCTTTATTAAAGAATTTGTCGTTCCTTATTTACTTTGGTATCCGTATATTTATGGATTGCTGATTTACTACTGTTTTGTTGACCGAAAGCACTATTTCGTAGGATTAGGCAGTTTGATATCGGGGAAACTTTTCTGTTTTCTTGTATATTGCCTTTGGCAAACGACAGTTCCGCGTCCGGAAGTGGTGGGTAACGATATCTTTGCCCATTTAATGCGATTCGTCTATAGTCATGATCAACCTGTCAACTGTCTTCCCAGCATACATGTACTGACTACATTCATCATGATGATCGTCGCCCATAAGCGGAAAGAACAGCACAAATGGGAGTATGCCAGTGTCACTGCATTCGGAACACTGATCATCCTCTCCACGCTATTTACGAAACAGCATGCTGTATTGGATGTACTCGCTGGAATACTCCTTGCATGCGGGGTATATGCAGCTGTCCAGTATATGTTCCAAGCACTATCGGCTATTCAGGCCAATCATTACACAGCGAGGCAAATTAAAAAGTGACCATATGTAAAAAAGCATCGAACCTCCAATGGAAGTCCGATGCTTTTTTATTTTACATTTCAGCTTCGATTTTCAAAGATGATTCTTCACTGAACTGTTCCTTATCCAGGTCGCCCGTTATTTTACTAGTCAGAATACCGGAAGTCATGCTTCCGCTGACATTCACAGCCGTTCTTCCCATATCGATCAATGGCTCGACGGAAATCAGCAGACCGGCCAAGGCGATTGGCAAGTTCATTGCAGATAATACTAGGATGGCAGCGAATGTTGCTCCTCCGCCTACACCTGCAACCCCGAATGAGCTAATGGCCACGATGGCAATCAACATGGCTATAAAGGAAGGATCTAGCGGGTTGATCCCAACCGTTGGAGCGATCATGACCGCTAACATGGCCGGATAGATTCCGGCACAGCCGTTTTGACCGATCGACAAGCCGAAGGATCCGGCAAAGTTGGCAATACCTTCGGACACCCCTAGTTGTTTCTGTGTCTGGATGTTCAATGGCAGAGCTCCTGCACTTGTTCTTGAAGTGAAGGCAAATGATAATACCGGGAAAGCTTTTCTCAAATATACGATTGGATTCAATCCTGCAAGCATCAGCAATAACAGATGGATGAGGAACATGACAATCAGGGCGACATAAGAGGCACCGACGAATTTCCCCAATTTCAGGATTGCATCCAAATCACTCGTAGCTACAGTCTTCGTCATGATCGCCAAGATCCCGTAAGGTGTTAAACGCAGGATCAATGTTACAACGCGCATGATGATGCTGTGCAATGTATCTACTATTTTAGCAAAAAATTCAGCATGTTCAGGCTGTTTCCTTTTGACCCCTAAATAGGCAATCCCAAGAAATGCAGCAAAAATTACAACGGAAATGGTTGATGTCGGACGTGCACCCGTTAAATCAAGGAACGGATTGGACGGAATCAACTCAAGGATTTGCTGCGGCATCGTTTTATCCTGAATCGTACCGTATGTTTCCGATATTTGATCCCCGCGGCTTAACTCCGCTTCCCCTTGCTCAATTTGAACGGCTTCCAAATTGAATACAGTTGCTGAGGTGATCCCAACAGCTGCTGCAATTGCGGTCGTTCCAAGCAGGATCCCGATGATCAGGACACTGATTTTTCCAATATTGCTAGTCAGTTTCAATCTTGTGAATGCGGATAAGATCGAAATGAAGACAAGCGGCATGACGATCATTTGCAGGAACTTGACATAGCCTGAACCTACAATGTTAAACCAATCGACCGATTTAACGATCGCTTCTGACTGAGGTTCATAGAAATACTGCAAAAGAAGTCCGAATACAATCCCTAAACCAAGTCCAGTAAAGACCCTTTTTGTAAAGGAAATATGCTTCTTATTCATGTAAAATAAAACGCCTAAAAGAACGAGCATTATGGCAAGATTTAAAAACACATAACCAATCATATATATTCCTCCTAATTCCGATTAACCAAATGAGAATAATGAATATCTGAAGACTATGATACATCATCCGTTTATTTTTTACCAGAAGAAAATAATTTATTTTTGACTTTTCAAGTAATTCATGTATTTATCTCTATTCACGAAATGGGTTAGAGGGAACAATAAAGGGTGGCTGGAACAAGCTAGTTATAAATCCTTTCATTATATATATTTATCAGGAAGGATAAGCACTTGGTTTTCTTGAATGATATATCAGGCCGCATATGCTTAGCGTTTTTTTGAAAGGATGAAGGAATGATGGATATATACATTGACAGGCTTAATGAACAGGATGCACAAGCGTTATTTGCATTTGAATGCAATAATAGAAGGTTTTTCGAGCAAACGGTCCCAGGCCGGGGAGATGATTATTATAGCTTTGGAACGTTTGGAATCAGGCATAAGGAATTATTAAAAGAGCAAGAAGATGCTATCTCCTCTTTTTATTTGATTAAGGATGGTTCAGGCATAATCGTCGGCAGAATTAATCTTGTGGATATCGACCCAATAAAAGGTACGGCACATGTTGGTTATAGAATCGGAGAAGCGTTTACGCAAAAAGGGATTGCGAACAAAGCTTTAAAGCTTTTGGTTAATCTGGCGCCGGAATTGAATGTGACTCAAATACATGCCAAAACGACAAGCGACAATATCGCTTCCCAAAAGGTTTTAGTGAAAAACGGTTTTGAACGGATTTCGATTAATGAGGAAATTAGTGCAGATACTGGTCAAAAGCTAACATTCTACCATTATAGAAAGAATCTATAAATCCATATTCCTCTACTAATAGACCGCATTCCCATTTTTTTAATTGTGAAAAGATAGGGAGTATACTATACTAACGTTGTATTTAATGTTTGGAAAATTTTGCGAAGTTCATATATTTGCCGCTGGGTGCCTTTGTGTGAACAAAGGGTAACAGGGAATCGGGTGCAAATCCCGAGTGGTCGCGCCACTGTAACCAAGGAGTTTTCTTTCAGGATGTCACTTGACCGTCAGTCAGGGAAGACGAAAGGAAATGTTGATCTGGAAGCCAGGAGACCTACCCAGTGAGCATCACCAATTTTTCCTTCGCTGAGAGGAGAGGTGTTCGAGAGTAAGAAAAGGCGGACTTAGGTCCTTCCGTATTTTTTGGCCTATACTCGTAACTCCATTCTTTGTTAAAAGGATTGGGGTTTTTTTGTGTTTTTTTTTTGAAGGAGGATTTCATCATTGGAAGAGTCATTGATTAGAAGCTCATTGAAAGAGAGAGGGGATGTGCTTGAAGAACCTCATTTTGAGAGAAATGCCAAGCGCAGGTTTCGTTTTCTGCTATTTTTCTTGCTGTGCATCCTTTTATTATCAGTTACATTCGCTGTTACCCTTGGGCCAGTTAAGATGTCAGCAATAACGGTTTGGAAGATTGCCTTAGGGCATCTGCCTTTTATCGGTGGTTTTCTGGAGGTGAATTGGAGTATCGCACAAGAGCGGATCATTTGGGATATCCGCCTGCCCCGTGTATTGCTCGGTGCGGTGGTAGGTGCGGGATTATCCGTAGTGGGTGTCGTCATCCAGGCCTTGGTGCGCAATTCACTTGCAGATCCGTATATTCTGGGCATTTCATCTGGTTCCTCTGTTGCTGCAACCCTTGTCATTCTTTTTGGGGCGCTTCCTATATTCGGTCAATATGCGTTATCATTCGGTGCCTTCCTGGGGGCCATGGCTGCGATGCTTTCCGTGTATTTATTGGCTCAAGTGGGAGGGAGAATTCAAACGACAAGGCTGTTATTGGCGGGTGTAGCCATTTCAATGATCATGTCTGCCGTCACTAATTTCATTGTCACTCTTGCACCAAAAGATTCCGGCATCCGTGAAGCGATGTTTTGGATGATGGGCAGCTTAGCGGGGGCAAAATGGGAATACATACCGATTCCAGCGGTTGTGGTGCTTGTGGTTTCCTTGTTCCTTATCGTACAATCCCGCTCCCTCAATATCTTATTGATGGGTGAAGAAGTAGCCGCGACGCTCGGAGTCAATATGGAAGCCTTCCGTAAAGTTCTGATCATCATTACATCCCTTGTTACGGGAACAGTTGTGGCTGTAAGCGGTTCGATTGGGTTCATCGGTCTGGTCGTACCGCATTTAGCCCGGCTATTGGTCGGGACAGACCATAAACGTGTTCTTTCATGCAGCATATTGATTGGCATGATCCTCGTCATTTGGTCAGATGTTTGTGCCCGGCTGGTCCTGGCACCTCAAGAACTTCCGATTGGGGTTGTCACCGCACTTTGCGGAGGACCATTCTTCATTTGGCTTTTGCGGCGAAGTTCATATTCATTTGGAGGTGGGGGCAAGTGAGATTAGCTATTGAAGAAGTATCCTATTCAATTCTGGACACTCCTATCATTGAGGATATATCACTGCAAATAAAAACTGGGCAGTTCGTTGGGCTGATCGGTCCGAATGGGAGTGGGAAATCCACTTTATTAAAAAATGCTTCTCGGATCTTGAAGCCTCATACGGGAGCTGTTCACCTGGACGGCCGTGACCTTTACCGGCTTTCACAGAAACAAACAGCCAGGGAAATGGCGGTTGTCAGTCAGGAAACATCCCTGACCTTCGACTTTAGTGTACAAGAGATGGTTTGGATGGGACGGCATCCTCATAAGCGGTTATTTCAGGGAGATACGGAGATAGATAGAGGAATCGTCAATCAAGCATTAGCTCGCGTTGAAATGAGTGGATTTGAAGACAGGAGTTTCATGAGCTTGTCGGGTGGTGAGAAACAACGTGTCCTCATAGCCCGTGCCCTTGCCCAGGAAGCGAATATCATCATCCTGGATGAACCAACGAATCATTTAGACATCAGGCATCAGCTCCAATTGCTGGACCTTGTAAAAAAGCTGGACGTTACCGTCTTGACAGCTCTGCATGATATAAACTTGGCAGCCATGTATTGTGATCATATATATGTCATCCAAAATGGCAAAGTGATCACATCCGGAACACCAGAAGCTGTATTGACGACAAAAATGATAAGGAAGGTGTTCGGGGTGGAAACGGAAATCGGCATACACCCCATCACGCAAAAGACGCATATCACCTTTTTAGCACATATATAAAAAAACAATGGATATGAGGTAAAGTATATGACTGTTTACCGAAAGATTTTGTTAAGCATCATTTTTTTGGCAATGATGATATTGGGCGCTTGCAATAACTCCGAGGAAGCTTCAAAGGACGGAGGCAAACAGAGCGAAAAAGGTGGAAAAGAAAAAGTGGTCATCACTAATCTGGATCATGAATTCACCTATGCAGAGGCACCAAAACGTGCGGTTACGCTAAACCAGCATGCGACGGAAATCATGCTTGCATTGGGGTTGCAGGATTCAATGGCAGGTACGGCTTATTTGGATGACGAAATTTTGCCAAAGTATAAAGATGCCTATGAAACAGTGCCTGTGCTTTCCAAGGAATACCCATCAAAAGAAGTTTTCTTTGAAGCTGAGCCGGATTTTGCATATGCAGGCTGGAAAAGCGCCTTTACGGAACAAACGTTAGGAACCGTCCAAGAGCTAAAAGAAGCGGGAATCAATACATATATCCAAGAGTCTTCCAATATGTCAACACCGACAATAGAAGATGTGTATAAAGATATTGAGAATATTGGACGCATCTTTCATGTAGAAGAAAAAGCAGCGGAAGTCATCAAAGAGATGCAACGGGAAATAAAAGAAACTACAGCAAAAATCGAAAGTGCAGGCAAGCCCAAAAACGTTTTCGTATATGACAGCGGTGAAGAAGTCCCGAGAACGGCAGCGAAAAATAATTACATGACAGGAATCATTTCCATGGCTGGCGGCCAGAACATTTTTGGTGATACGGAAGGGGGGTGGCCTGAGGTCAGTTGGGAAGAAGTCGTCGATCGGAATCCGGATGTTTTTGCCATCATTGATTACGGAGATATCCCCATAAAGCAAAAAGAAGCATTCTTATTAAATAAAAGTGAACTGGCGGATGTACCGGCCATTCGAAATAAAGCAATCATCGTGCTTCCTCTTTCAGCGGGCGCCGAAGGGATTCGTGCACCACTAGCCTTACGGACAGTAGCGGAAGGACTCTATCCCGAGAAGTTTTGAACCGACCAAGCGGATGCTGAACAAATGACCCGAATAATTGACACGAATGAGACGTGTCCTTGTTCGGGTTTTACTATATCCAATTAGAAGGATAATAGGATCGGTTTCTTGAATTATTTTGTTTGGCAGATCATAATTCGTAAAAATGAAAGTTATAGGAGAAGGAGAATCTAATATGATAGAAGGTTTATATGAAGCCCATTTACCAGTCAAGAACCTGGAGATCTCTATGGATTTTTATAAGAAAATAGGCTTGAAACTAGCTTGGAGGGATGAAGATACTGCCTTCTTTTGGATCGAGGAAAACAAAAGCTGGGTCGGCTTATGGGAAGGGAAGGAATATCAAACTCCATACCACCCTTCACTAAGGCATATCGCCTTTCGGGTAACTTATGATAATATGAAAAATGCATTAACTTGGCTCAAATCCTTGCAAATTGAAGTCGTCCCTTTTGGAAAAAGGACAACCATTGAACCTTTTGTGCGTCCGAACCAAGGAAACGCTTCCGTCTATTTCAATGATCCCGATGGAAATAGTCTGGAACTTATGTGTTCGATAAAAGTCCCTGATGCATATAAGCATATTACCGAAAAACTATTACTTGAAGAATGGGAAGAACTATTAACCAGGTGAACTTTGTAAAGGAAAAATTTCCTGCCTAGTCTCAACCATAATATAACTAAACTGTTTTGTTACTTAGGATTTTGCAAAATTTTATTCAAGTCCATTTGATAAGAAACAAATCATTGTTTTGATGAAATATACTATACGAGTATGAGCAATCAATACGGAAAGGCTTGGCATGTGGATGTTTAAAATTAGAGTGAACCTATTAACTCAAATGACATTACTTATCATATTCGTTGTTTTTATCAGTACCTTACTTGTGAGCATCCTATTCTCTACACTGCTGGAAGACATCGTCGAAAACCATATGGGTAAGCAAGCAATGACGGTGGCCAAATTAGCGGCTCAAAATCCAACGATCATCCAGGGATTTGACGATGAACAGCCCTCAGAGGTGATTCAACCCGAATCAGAAATGATTCGTCAAACAACAGGTGCAGATTATGTAACCATTGCGGACCATAAAGGACTTCGATACTCTCATCCTAATCCAGAATATATTGGGAAGCCTACGGCTACTAGTAATGATGCAGTACTAAATGAACACAAATCTATTATTTATCAAGGAAATGGGATATCGGGGCCAGCGATTAAAGCTAAGGCTCCTATCTGGAATGATAAAGGGGAAGTTATCGGTGTTTCATCTGTAGGATTTTTGGTAGAGAATGTACAAGATCAAATATCCAATTATAAAATGAAGATTATTCATTTGTCACTTATCCCGATCAGTGTAGGAATCTTATGGGCAATATTTATAGCGCGACGCTTAAAAAAGCTTATTTTAGGTCTGGAGCCTGAGGAAATTTCTTTTCTTTTTCAGGAAAGGGAAGCGACACTTGATGCCATCCGATATGCTACCGTTACGATTAATATTGAAAAACAGGTTACTTCCATGAATAAAAGAGCACGTGAATTGTTTCATGATCATCAGCTTATGGTGGGAAAGAGAGTTGTAAATGGGCATTTAGAAAAACTCATCAAAATGGTAATCAGCACAAAAGAGGGGCAGTTCAATCGTAAGTTACTTTTAGGCCAACAGCTATACATTTTGGATTTATCCCCGATCCTAAATCATAATGACGTCAGGGGTATCGTTTTAACAATAAGAACAGTATCAGAAATTGAACAATTAACTAATGAATTTTCAGAAATCAAGGCCTTTTCAGAAAATATGCGGGCACAAAATCATGAGTTTTTAAATAAATTAAATACCATTTATGGATTACTTAGTTTAAAACAGTATGATAGGGCAATGAACATCATCTCTTCTGAAGTGAGGGAGAGGCAAGATATCATTTCGTTTCTTATGTCATCGGTTAAAGACCCTTTAATCGCCGCCTGTTTACTTGGAAAGATAAACCGTTCAAAAGAATTGCAGGTTATTTTAGAAATAGAACAGGAAAGCAATTTAAACAGTACATTAAAACCTGAGGATTCCCATCACTTGGTTTCCGTTATTGGTAATGTCATCGATAATGCGATGGAGGCAGCGCGGCAAAAGAACAAAAGTGGGGGAAAGGTCAAAGTTTCGTTTACGGATTTAGGAAACGAAATCATATTTGATATCGAGGATAACGGTCCAGGTATCCCTCATGCAATGGAAGATATTATTTTTTCAGATGGTTATACGACTAAAAATGGGGAAAATCATGGGATCGGCTTGGCCATTGTAAAAAACTCCATTGGTCTTTTAAGCGGTGAAATTTATATTGATCGCAGTTATTTGGGGGGAGCAAGATTTACAATCGTCTTCCCGAAGGATATAAAAGCAGAAAAGGAGGCGTGAGAATGTCCAAAGGACCGATTACAGTTGTCATTCTTGAAGATGATGAGAATGCAGTGAATATATATAAACAATTTACGAATCAATTAGATCAATTCACTGTCATAGCTACAGCTAGCACAGGCAAGCAAGCGCTGAATATACTGCATGCCGCACAACCGGACTTAATTTTATTGGATATCTTTTTACCTGATATGAATGGAATTGACCTTCTTCGGGAAATTAGGAGGGAATACCGGGGGATTGATGTAATCCTGATCACCGCCGCGAATGATACCGAAACAGTCAGTGAAGCGATTAGGGGAGGGGCTTTTGGTTACCTTATAAAACCGATCATTATCGATAAGCTTCTTGCGACGCTCAACCAATACGACCTGACGAGACGGCAGCTGCATAATGGCAATTTAGTAAATCAAGATAAAGTGGATACTCTTTTTCGGACCATAAGTAATTCAAATACAGCAAATGATGTCCAAATAAGTTCTCTTCCCAAGGGAATTGACAAACATACCTTGAAAATGGTCAGAAGCAAGATTCAAAACGTCAATGGCAGTTTAAACGCTGATGAACTAGGTCAACTCGTTGGAATTAGTTATTCAACCATGCGAAGATACCTGGAGTATTTAGTTTCTTGTAATGAAATGGAAGTTGAGGTTTTATATGGTGGTATAGGAAGGCCTGAAAGAAAATATAAAATAAAACACATGTAAATCCCAGTTGATGAAATTCGTTTTCATCAATGGGATTTTTTCTTTTTTAGGCGTGAAAAAAATGAAAAAAACTCTTTTTACTTTCTTTATATGTGAATAAGGCATAATGGATGATAGTCTCTAAAGAAAGCGCTGTCAAAACGAGATGGTGATAAACAGAAGGGGGCTTGAAGATGTTATCCATTTTAGGATTTTCCATGATTGCAGTATTCATGTATTTAATTATGTCGAAGCGACTATCGGCACTAGTGGCCATTATGCTCGTTCCAATCATATTTGGAGTGATTGGAGGATTTTTTACAGAGCTGGGTCCCATGATGCAGGATGGTGTTGAAGGTATAGCTTCAACAGCCATAATGATATTGTTTGCGATTTTATATTTTGGAATAATGATAGATTCCGGTTTATTTGATCCTCTTATTTCTAAAATATTGAAAATAGTAAAAGGAGATCCATTAAAAATAGTTTTAGGAACCGCTATTCTCTCAATGACCGTCGCATTAGATGGGGACGGGACAACTACTTACATCATTACTGTCTCAGCACTTTTACCCCTTTATAAGCGTCTGGGCATGAACAAAATAATATTAGCCACTGTAGCCATGTTATCTATGGGTGTAATGAATATGACACCGTGGGGCGGAGCTTCCGCTATGGCGATGGCCTCGTTGAACCTTGACGCATCGGAATTGTTCTTGCCGATGATTCCTGTCATGGGGTTTGGCCTAATTTGGGTTCTTGTCGTGGCTTTTATATTGGGAAAAGGGGAACGAAAGAGATTGGGCGTAGTGGAGATCCAGCATAATCACACTAATGAAATGAATTCGGAGGCCAATTCCGAGTTAGCGGCAACTACGGTCTCCCGTGATTATCGCAGACCGAAATTGGTCTGGTTCAACTTCATTTTAACGATTGTGCTCATGGCATCATTAATCATTGATTTTATGTCTTTGACCATTTTATTCATGATTGCTTTCGCCATTGCGTTATTGGTCAATTATCCTGATTTGAAAGATCAGCAGGATCGAATCGCCGTTCATTCGAAAAATGCATTGGCCGTCGTTTCAATTGTCATTGCAGCCGGGATTTTTACCGGCATCATGTCTGGAACGAAAATGATTGATGCAATGGCCATTACGTTGGTCTCATTAATCCCGGAATCTTTCGGACCATTTTTACCGGTTATTGTTGCGTATGCCAGTGCCCCTTTTACTTTCTTTATGTCAAATAATGCATTCTATTTTGGCGTACTTCCTATTATCGCACAAGCCGCTGATGCTTATGGAATTAGCGCGGCAGAAATAGGGCGTGCTTCATTAATAGGGCAGCCGATACACGTATTGAGTCCTTTGGTGGCCGCAGCACATTTGCTAATAGGTTTAGTTGGCACTGACTTCGGGGATCTGCAGCGGTTTGCCGTGAAATGGGCATTAGGGACTGTCACTGTTATGACAATAGCCGCGATAATCTTGGGAGTCATTTAGTAAAAGGAATGGTTACTCTATCTTGCAGAAGGATATTTTAAAATTGGAGGATTTTCAATGTGGATCATCACACTCTATAAAAGCAGAGGTATTGTAATGTATGAATTTGAAACAGAACAAGCAGCAAGGGAAGTTTTCTGTAATATTCGGGGCAATAAGGTTCTATCAGAAGTTATTTACTTTAATGACCCATGTTTAGCATAATGATAGCAATGAATAGTAGAGTGTTTAATAAAAAAAGGTTATTGCAAAAGAAAAGTGGAACTTTACAAAATATGATGTATGTTTAAAACGCAAATCATGGGAGTGTCCTTCAAGGTTATGCATTTCATTGTTTACCCCGAAAAGCTAAGGCTTTATTGGGGTTTTTCTGTTGCCCTAGACGCTTTTAACAATGATTCTTGTGGTAATCTTCGCCAGATTCATTACAGTATGCAGTCTCGTATCATTTAAAGATTGTCGGGGCAAAAGGGGATCTAAATAATTTACGACGGCTTTTAGGTGATAATCACCCAATTCAGGTAAGGATTTATTCATCGCTTCACCAGGGGTAAAAGGACCTTTTGTCAGAAATATAGAACCGATTTGATGATAGCCACCCAAACAAGCATCGATACCAAAAATAAAGGGATTTTTAAATTGCTTTTTTATTTCTTTCAAAACACTTTTCAAATTATGGGCGTGAACAGGATCTGCGAGTGTTCCGAAGACATGATAAGGGACTTGGTTTTCTCTAAGCATCGTCCCTACTAAAGGCCCGAATGAATCTCCTGTGGAACGATCTGATCCAATACATAAAAAGATGATCTCTTTGGACATTGGCCGAAGAATTCTTGCGATTTGAAAAGACATTTCGTCTATTTCTCCTTCTGCATTTGTATCCAACGTATAGCTGCAACGCTGCATTTCTATTTTTGTCTCACCTTTTTTCCTGCCATCAAAAGGATACATGCCTACACCCCCTAGAGTACCGTGATCTTGAATAAATTATAACATGATTAATTATTCTTCAAAATATTATGGAAATCACTTGCTTCCCTCTAATGATCAATTTCAGCCGCCGTATCAAGTGGAATATCATTTCTTGTTTATTTGTATTTTGTTAATATATAGATAAATTGGTTTTTTTGATAAAATGAAAACAAAAAAATATACTGTATGAAACTTTTGATTATAGAAAGGCAGAGCCAGTGTTTTATAGAAGGAAGTGTAAGAATGTTTAATCAATTAACGAATAACGATAGTATCCTTAATCAATTACGTGCAGACTGTGAGAATTGTTTTGGTTTGTGCTGTGTGGCTTTGCCTTATGCAAAATCTGCTGATTTTGCATTTGATAAAGAGGGAGGTACACCATGTTCAAACCTGCAATCAGATTATCGTTGCGGCATCCATGAAAATCTCAGAGCTAAAGGGTATAAAGGCTGCACGGTATATGAATGTTTCGGTGCCGGTCAAAAGGTATCTCAACTCACCTATGATGGAAACGATTGGAGGAACAACCCAGAGTCAGCAAAGGAAATGTTCGATGTATTTCCTATTATGCAACAACTTCATGAAATGCTTTGCTACTTAAATGAAGCACTGAATTTAGAAGATGCGCAACCTCTTCACCGAGAATTGCAGACCGCTTTTGAAGACACGGAATATCTCACTCAACAAAGTCCAAAGTCTATCATGGACCTGAATGTGCCAGCTCATAGAGCGATCGTTAATGATTTACTTCTGCGCACAAGTGAACTGGTACGTGCAAAGGTTTCATTTAAGAAAAATAAAAAAAAGTCGAACAAAATAGGTAGGGGAAGTGACCTGATGGGTGCAAAGTTGAGAGGAGCTGACCTTAGGGGAGCGAACTTAAGAGGAGCTTTGCTTATTGCATCTGACCTCAGAGAAGCCGACATGCGAGTGACGGATCTTATTGGTGCAGACTTTAGGGACGCTGATTTAAGAGGTGCCGATCTCACCGGAAGCTTCTTTATCACACAAGCACAGATTAACTCGGCTAAAGGAGACACAAAGACAAAATTACCACCTTCAATAAGCATTCCCAATCATTGGAGGTAGAAGTTTAGCTAAGATTGGAGCGAGATTTCTTGCAGAGCAAACGCTTAACGAATAATGAGATTGTTTAATTCACGAGTAAAAAGCGGAAACTTACGAGTAAAAGCACTAAATTCACGAGTAAAAGGCGGAAACTTACGAGTAAAAGTGCCAAACTCACGAGTAAAAGTGCCAAACTCACGAGTAAAAGTGCCAAACTCACGAGTAAAAGTGCCAAACTCACGAGTAAAAGCGTCAAATTCACGAGTAAAGCACGAAACTCACGAGTAAAAGCGTCAAATCCACGAGTAAAAGCGCGAAATTCACGAGTAACTCACCATATTCATGAGTAAAAGCACGAAACTCACGAGTAAAAGCGCCAGATTCACGAGTAATGGGAAATTTACTACATAGTGTATGAACATCAATAGCGGTCAAGAAAATTAGATTTGCTTTAATTCGAAGCTTTTACAAAGAGTGAACCCTGCTAACATGCGATTCTTCATTAGGAAGGATCGTCTTTTAAATTTGGGCGGAAAATTTTCATTTTTCCATTTGACTCTGACGTTGCGTAATACCTTACTGTTAATGATATCGGAAGGAGGTAAAGAGCAGTGGCAATGAAAGTGAAGGAGTTAGCCGATTTGGTTGGCATTAGTGTGCGGACGCTGCATTATTATGATGAAATCGGGTTATTATCGCCAGAGGAAATAACCGATGCAGGTTATCGCCTTTATTCGAATGATAATCTTGAAATGTTGCAGCAAATCCTGTTTTTCAGGGAACTTGGCATGCCATTAAAGGAAATAAAACAAATGATTAGCAGCTCTTCGTTTGATAAACAAGATGCGTTAAAGCAACATCAAAAAATGTTGCTGGAGAAACGCAGTCAGCTCGATAAATTAATTAAGACGGTCGAAAAATCGATTAAACATATGAAAGGGGAAATTCAAATGACGAATAAAGAAAAATTTGAAGGGTTTGACTTCAGTCAGAATCCATATGAAGAAGAAGCTCGCAAGCTTTGGGGGGATAAAGCTGTCGATGAGTCGAAGGCTAAAGTGGCGGGCATGTCCAAAGATGCACAGAAAGTTGTATCAGCAATCTATTTAAAACTTGCGTCAATCCGAAATGGCTCGCCAAAGTCGGAGGAGGCACAAGAGGCAATTAAAGAATGGTATGATTGTTTGAACAATAACTTCGGCACATACTCGCTGGATGCTTTCAAAGGATTAGGTCAAATGTACGTGGACGATCAACGCTTCACCAAAAATATCGACCAATATGGTGAAGGGTTGGCAAAATTCATGTGTGATGCGATGGGGCACTTTGCTGACGCTAACAAAAATTAAAACTCAAGTTTGAGAGATTTCATGATGGAAGGTTGCTGCGGCAACCTTTTTATTTTGGTGCTAAGGGGACGGTCAGTTTAAGAAGTTGTATACTGTGATTATGGGAATATTTAGAATTTAAGAGAACAGGGGGAAACTTATGGAATTTAGGAATGATTCCTTTAACCTCGGGAAAATCAATGATGTTGATGGAAGTAAAGTTGCTGTTTTTAATGGAGATACCATTTATACAAGTATCGTCACTAAACTTAGGGCCGCAGGTTGTGTTTTCGCCGAGGAAGAGGCCCGTTTGCTTATCAACGCGGCGGGGACAACGGCCGAACTGGCTGGGATGGTGGATAGACGGATAGCGGGTTTGCCCCTTGAACACGTCATCGGTTGGGCGGAATTCTGCGGTATCCGGATAGAGGTTCATCTCGGAGTTTTCGTACCCCGCCGACGGACCGAGTTTTTGGTCCGCCAAGTGACAGCACTCGCTATGCCAGGAGCAGTCGTAGTGGACTTGTGCTGCGGCACGGGCGCGGTTGGCTCCGCAGTTGGCGATGTTCTCGAAGGTATCGAGTTGTACGCAGTCGACATTGACCCAGCCGCGGTGCGGTGCGCGCGTCGTAACGTCACTTCAATCAATGGTCAGGTATACGAAGGGGACCTCTATGAACCGCTTCCAGCAAATTTACGGGGACGTGTTGACGTCCTGGTCGCAAACGCACCATACGTCCCCACTGAGGGAATCGGTCTATTACCCCATGAAGCGCGCATGCATGAGGCGAGGGTGGCATTAGACGGAGGGGCGGACGGGCTTGATGTCCAGCGAAGGGTTGCGGCCTCGGCAACACTTTGGTTGGCGCCGGGCTCCCATTTGTTAGTCGAGACGAGTGAGCGGCAAGCGATGCAGACCGTTGAAATCTTTGCTGGATACGGGATGATGCCGCAGATGGTAAAGTGTGAAGAACTGGACGCCACTGTCGTAATTGGAACCAGGCCCGCACTCAAAAGAAATGTTTGAGGGCACTTGTTAAGTTAAGGCTAGGGGAAAAACCGTGACCTTCAATAATCAAATTTTTGCAACAAAATGAGGCAATCGAGCAATAAAAAAATCCAAGTCATCTTGAGGTGCCAGTTTAAATGGAACTTTGGAAAATGAGTCAAAAGGTATCGGAGCTAAGCGATGTGATCCTTATTATTTTTTTAGTCTAGTCTTTTCCTGTCTGTCGATTTCCACGATGTTGGTTATATTTAGCTTCGGTACCTGGGGGGTGCTTGGCATTATCGTGTTTTCTTTTTATGTTGTTATCCCTTATTTATTATTTGCTGTTCCGGTACAGGTCCTTTTCAATAAACATCCTAAAAAATTCGTTTAATTTATTTTAGTTTTTATATTTTTTTCTGTTTGCTGGCTGTATTCATTTATAGTGCGGTGCTTAATTTTGACTTCAGTATGGATGTTTTAACTACAAAGAATTACTATGCAATAAGCCTTTCTGCGGCACTGTTTTTTTGGTTTTGGGACTCGGTCTTTTTACAAAAAAAGAGCCCTGTATCTTGAAATGGGACCTTCAGATTGTAGACAAATTCAAACGTTGCCTCCAGGCACTCGCTTTCCGCGGGCGGTCCGGGAGCTTCCTCGGCGCCTTTGCGCCTGCGGTCTCCCCCTGGAGGCGCTTTCCCACAGGAGTCTCGCACCTTCCGTTTCATCAACATTGATTTAAAATTTTGATAGAACCCCTTTTGACAAACAGAAGGGACCAGTTAAATGATCCCTTTTCGACATTATTTCTTTAGCAAGTTTACGATTTCTTTTGCTTTTTCTAATGTAACTCCTTCAATCATACTGTTATTTTTTCGAACAGCCGTACCGAAATGATAGTGACCGGTATGCAGTTCGGAATGGATAGAAAGGATATTATCCTTATTTAAGCCGCTTCCAACCAGTATGGCTATATCGCCGCTGACTCTTTTCATTTGTTGAATCGTTTTCATGCGGCTGGGGAGATCCCCATTACCTCCTGAGGTCAATATCGTTGTGATTTCTGGATATTGTGCTAGCATTTCAGCTGAAATGACCGGGTCGTTTGTTTCATCGATGGCTCGGTGGAATGTAATCTCCAAACCTTCACATACCGTCAATAATTCTTCGAGATATGGTCGATTGATTTCATTATTTTCATTTAATGCACCCAATACAACCCCGTTGGCTCCCAGTGATCGAATGATTTCGATATCTTTTTTCATTATTTCCAAATCATTTTTCGTATAACTAAACGACTGGCTATGAGGCCTTACCATCACGTTGACTGGTATCTTTACTGAATTGACGATAGCTTCTATCAGGGCGTGGCTGGGAGTTAATCCCCCCTCGGCTAAAGAACTGACAAGCTCGATTCGGTCTGCGCCCGATTCTTCGATAATAATGGCATCCTCTATCGTTGTGGCAATGAATTCAATGTACATTGGATTTTCCTTTCCTTCATGCAAGTGTTATAAGATTATTAAATCCATTAAGAATAGTAAAGTCAATTCATTAATAGATAGTTTTCCCTAGCTTTCCTCAAATGGAATTTCTTTATTTCGCTATTTATGAAACGAAATGAACTTTCAAACGTATAAAAAAAGAATATATTCAATGGTATATTTGAAAGTGGAATGTTCGGCAGTGTAATTAAATGAAAATCATCATGACGGAGGTTATTTAATTGGATAAAGAAAGTAAGGAAATAAAGAAATCGAGGTTTTACAAAGTAGGGATGGGGTTCCTGATCATTTCCCTTCTCACTTGGATCATTCCTGTCGTAGCTCCTTTTACGCCATTTTCGACTGCGGTTAAAGCGGGGGTCATAACAGGTGCAATCGTCTTTGCGGAGGTCATGTTTTGGGCAGGAGCACTTTTGGTCGGGAAAGAAGTGGCTGCTAAATATAAAGGTTATTTAAACCCGAAAAATTGGAGAAAAGAAAAAGGATGAAGCTGTTTTATAAAAAGGGCCGGGAGTGAAGCCCAATGGAAACTGAGTTGTTGAAAGTTTTCGATTCCAATCGCATTCAACGGCGTGAGGTAGTACATAGATTGGGATATTGGCCTGCTGGTTCGCAAGTAGTGAAACGGGATTGGATTACTATTATGAAAGCACCATTAGATTGATCAGAGAAAACCTCGTTAATTGAAAATAAAGCCCCGGACAAAACGATTCGAGTTTTGTTGGGGTTTTTCTTTTTTCTTGAAAAAAAACATTAAGTACATCGACCTGTATCCTTACCAATCAACGGCAGCCTATTGGCTCGTTTTGTCTCAGCTCGATACGCATATGTCCTTAGTTGTTACCTTATTTGTCCTGAATTGCTCATAGGGATAATGACTTTGTCTCTGTGCTGATTCAGTTGATAAAGCGAGACATACAAGACTGTAATAGTGATGGCAGGCTGCAACTTTAAGGCGGTGATGTAGTTTTTCATGAACTAGGGAATTTATCACTTGTAAGAATATTACAAAATTGTAAGATGAACAGTGTATAAATTTTGTTAAGGGGATGAGTGAAATAATGAAAAAAATGGTTTTATGCATTTCATTTTTTGTAGCTTCTTTAGTACTTTTTGGCTCCCTTGATTCTTTTGTAAGCAAAGCTTCAGCAGAAACACACACCTATGATGGAAAAAGTCCTTACTATAATAGTTGTGCGAATAGCGCTGTCACGAAGAAGTCGGTGAAAATTTATGCCAATGGCGGTTCTGCCAATTTGGAGTTAAAATTCAGCACTGTCTGTAAAACCGCATGGGCGAAGATCACTCTAAGCAGACCAGCTAAAACAGACGGGGAGGCAACTGCATTGGTTGTCCGAAATACTGATAATAAACAATTTAGCTGTGCATCTCCTGGAGGAAATGGTGAAATAAATAAAGGTCAAACGTCATGCTATACACCAATGGTATATGATTTAGATCCGCGAAAAGCAAAAGCGGTCGCTTTTTGGCCATATACAGCAGGTGAAACCGATTGGTATTAATGAAAAGGGAAAAACCTTCATCTATATTTTTGCAAAGAAAGGATGAATGTATTGAATAAAAAGCTTAAAATGATAGGTTTATCCATTGTGATGACACTGTCGATGTTTCTTGTCGACTTTGGTTTTGGAAAAAATCAAGCACTGGCCGAAACACACACCTATGATGGAAAAAGTCCTTACTATAATAGTTGTGCAAGTTCGGCGGTAACGAAGGATAAAAAATGGATCGATTCCAATTCGTACGTAGAATTGAAATTCAGCACTGTCTGTAAAACCGCATGGGCAAAAGTGACCGTAACACGGCCCGCGGTATACAACCATGAGGCGGATGCCAGGATCGTCCGAAGTACTGATGGTAAGGCCTATACATGCGCCAGTTCTGGGGGCAATGGTGTTGTGAATATCGGGCAGACCTCGTGCTATACACCAATGGTATATGATTATGATCCGCGAAAGGCACAGGCCCAAGGGATACATGCGATACCTAATAGTGATGCATATAAAAAAGCGGTGACCATTTGGTACTGAAAAACAAAGGCAAAAAAAGCATCCTTATGGTCGGATGCTTTTTTTGCGGTCAGATTGTACTCACGCTTTCATTTCTGCTTCCAATTGAAGTAGATATTTTTTCATCTCCGTGCCTCCCCGGTAACCGGTAATGGCCCCGTTTTTTCCGATAACCCGGTGACAGGGCACTGTGATTAGAATAGGATTGGCACCAATGGCCGTACCAACCGCCCGAACAGCTGCAGGTCTTTGGATGATTTGGGCTATATCGGAATAGGAACAGGTTTTTCCATAGGGTATTTGATTCAGCGCTGCCCAAATTTCTTGTTGAAAGGGCGTGCCTTTTACATCTGCGGGAAGAGAGAAAGTCTTCCTGGTTCCTTCGAAATATTCTTGTAGTTCTTTTAGATAGGGATTTAATGCTTTCTCATTTTCAACAAGGCTCGCCATTGGAAAGCGTTTTTGTAGCCAAGACTTCAGTTCTTCATACGTTTGATCCGGAGAGCCTACATAGCAAAGCCCTTTTTCCGTCTTGGCCACATATAATTGCCACTTATCATAATGCAATATGGCCCAGTCAATGGTTTGTTCTTTATCATTCTTCATTTTCTTCACGCTCCAAAGCTTTGAGATAAGCATTCCGATATTCTGAAGGGGTATTCCCCATTTTTCTTTTGAACAGCGTCAAGAAATAGGGTGTACTAGAGAACCCCACAGCCAAGCCTATTTCGGTTATCGGCTGTTCGGAGTTTTCCAGCAGCCTCGTTGCTTTTTCAAGGCGAAGCCGTTGAATGTATTCAGTGGGCGATATCCCCTTCACGCGCTTGAATGAACGTTGTAAATGATAGGGGCTGCCGTGAGAAATATCCGCCAATTTGTTCAAAGTGAGGGGTTCGCTGTAATGGGTGTCGATCCATTCGGTTATTTGTTCAACCCATTCTTCCGTCGGCAAATTCATTCCTTCCGGTTTACATCGTTTACAAGGCCGGAAATCTTCTTCCAAAGCCATCATGGCATTTTTGAAAATCTTCACGTTTTCCTTATTCGGCACCCTGGATTTACAGGAGGGCCTGCAAAAGATGCCTGTCGTAATTACTCCGTATAAAAAATGATCATCATATGCGGCATCACAATCTATAATAGCTTTCCAATATTCATTCGGGAAAAGATTCACTGCATTCACCTCTTCATTTAGTATACAAGAAAGGGTTGATATACAACCATTTTGATAATATAAAAGCAAGATAACGTAATTGTTCGAGTTAGAAAAGAACACTATTGGTCTGTTAAAATAAGGGAGTTGCATGAAGGAAGGAGCGAGATAACGTACTCACCTTTCATTAGAATAAAGCTAAAGGAGGAGCGGAATGAAAGAGAAATTATCAAATGATGAAGTCAAGACTGAATTGAGAATTCGTGCACCAAAGGAGTTCAGTTTTTCGGAAAATCTTAAATACTTATCACGATCCTCCAATGAATGTCTGTTCGATATTGTTGATCAAAAAATTTATCGAGCACTTGTTGCCGAAAACGAGACTCTTTTAATAGAAATCAGTGCGATGAATGAAACGGAGCTGACCGTCCGGTTTCCAGGGCGAACTGCACCGATGGATAATCAGGTAAAGGATGCTGTTTCCCAATACGTTCGTCACTGGTTCGATCTTGAGACAAATCTGCTTCCTTTTTATGAATTGGCCCGAAATGACCCTATATTGCAAAAGCCGGCAAGCCAATTCTTCGGTTTGAGAAATATGGGCATCCCCGATTTATTTGAAGCGATTGCCTGGGGAATACTTGGTCAGCAAATTAACTTGACCTATGCCTATACCTTGAAGCGGAGGCTTGTGGAGGGATTTGGTGATTTTGTTGAATTCGAAGGAAAGCAATATTGGCTGTTTCCGACGCCAGATGTGATTGCGAAATTGACGGTCGAAGATTTTGCCGATATGAGGATGACGGTGAAGAAGTGTGAATATTTAATAGGTGTTGCTCAACTGATTGCAGAAGGGGAACTTACTAAAGAAAAGCTGTTGATTGCAAAGAATGTAAAAGAGGCTGAAAAAATGCTGACCAATATACGGGGAATCGGCCCGTGGACAGCGAACTATGTCTTAATGAGCTGTTTACGTTTTCCAGCAGCCTTTCCCATCGATGATGTCGGGCTGCATAATTCCATGAAACTGGTCATGCAAACGGAAGCAAAACCAACGAAAACGGAAATCCTGAAACTTTCGGAAGCGTGGGCCGATTGGGAATCCTACGCGACCTTCTATTTATGGAGATTGCTATATTGAATACCGCTTCGGAGATAAAACTGTAAGTATCGTCGATATAACTCCAATTTCGGAGATAAAACTATAGAATTCGTTGATATATCTCCATTTTCGGAGATAAAACTATAGAATTCGTCGATATATTCTTATATTCGGAGATAAAACTGTAAGTATCGTCGATATAACTCCAATTTCGGAGATAAAACTATAGAATTCGTCGATATATCTCCATTTTCTAAGTTAAAGCATTTCCGTTGAGTTCATATATCATAACTTATTACATTCAATCTTATAGAGGTGAATGACCATGTATATGTACCCAACGTATCATTATGAAGATCAAGCTTATCTTGAACGGCAGTTTCCCGGTCTATCCGGCTTTCCGGGCATCCCTGGTATGCCTCAATTTCCAGGTCAACCAGGACCGCCGCCGGGTTCGCAAGCACCAACAGCTCCCCCGCCAGCGTTTATCCCCCACCAGCAATCGGCTTCAACATTTGCCGTAGATCCAGGTGCCATTTCGTTTTGTCTGTTCAGGAATACTTTTATATGGCTAAACAATGGTGCGAGTTTCTGGTATTATCCCATTTTTGTCGGTCCGCGTTCTGTTGCCTGTTTCAGGTGGAATGGCAGGTTCTGGACGTTTTTTGGTATCGATACAAGACAAATCAATTCTTTTAGCTGTTTTTGATAAAATGCTCAAAGGAGATGCTTCCTTTGAGCATTTTATGTTTCAGGTTGTTTTGCCTTCTTCCAATACGAAAAGGTAGGGTAGCAAGACAGAAGCAGTGCTATCCAAAGATATACATCAGTAAGAGAAATGCCTATAGCTGATTTTCCACCTAAAGCGGTCAACACTCCCACTACGGAAAGGAGATACAAGGTGTAAAACACCTGCTCCTTGATTCTCGCACCATTATTGGCGTGACCATCTTTCTTAAAAAGGACACTCAGAAATAATCCTATCATAACCCCAAGAAGTACCTCGGGTGACACGATATCAGAAAGAAAAAAGACTGGAAAAAAATCGTAAATCAGCAAAAGGGTTATGATGATCATATAAATCATTTGAAAAGGATTCAAGAAATTCATTTCACCCTCCCCTTTTTGTTAAATTATACCTTGTTTTGTTACTTAAATCCTTTCATTTTTGAATGTGGCGAAATAAACGGCCAACAATGTTCAATATTTAATAGAAATGGTAAAATCATTATGCTCCTATAAAATTTAGTGAATGAAAATGAAAATAGAGGATGCTGTTGAAAATGAGGAAAGTATCGCTGGAAACCAAGATTCTCGGGTTAGTCTTATCGTTGAGCCTTTTTTTGATTATCTTATTGACTACTTCTTTTTCCTATATGGAAGGAAGGCAAATAGCTAAGGATAAAGGTCAATTGGCGTTGGAGCTTTCAAAGACGGTTAGCTTCATGCCTACAGTTACAGATGCCTTTGAAACTAACGATCCCGCTGGCATAATCCAGCCGATTGTCGAAAAGATCCGCAGGGAAACAGGGGCTGAGTTCATCGTTGTAGGGAATGCAGAGGGAATTCGCTATTCCCATCCGCTGGCTTCTGAAATTGGGAAGCGGATGGAAGGCGGGGATAATAGCAGGGCCATTCGGGAAGGCGAATATTATGTCTCCGAGGCGGCAGGATCACTCGGACTTTCCATTCGGGGGAAGTCACCGGTATTCAATGAGGCTGGAAAAATAATTGGAATCGTCTCCGTCGGTTTTTTAGTGGACGATGTCCGCGCCCAAATTTTCAAGGATTTGTCCAAAGAGATGATTGTATCTTTAGTGGCCATCATGATATCGATCATTGGCAGTTATATGCTGGCAAGGAGCATACGTAAAGATACATTGGGGCTGGAACCATTTGAAATCGCCAATTTATATAAAGAAAAAAATGCAGTGCTGCATTCGGTGAAAGAAGGTATTCTGGCCATTGACCAAAATGGGTCGATTACCTCGATGAATCAGCCGGCGAAAAAATTGCTGGATATTAAAGAGTCAGTTCGCCATTTGAACGTGGATAACGTGGATGGCCTATTTCCTTCGAAATATTTATTCGAAGTGCTGAAGTCCGGTGAACCGCAAGTGGATAAGGAGATTTCATGGAAAGACAAATCCGTTATCGTTAATTGCACGCCAATCTTCGATAGTGAAGGGGTAAGCGGTGTTGTCGCTTCGTTCCGTGATCGAACGGAAATTGAGGAAATGGTCAACACATTATCTGAAGTGAAGATGCATTCAGAGGATTTGAGGGCACAAACCCATGAATTTACCAATAAACTATACGTCCTTTCAGGATTGATACAATTAGGAGAATACGATGAAGCGATAGAAATGATTCAAAGCGAAACATCCGAATTGCATTCCCTGAACCGTGTCGTGTTCGAACAGATAAAGGATACAAAGGTACAAGCCCTTTTACTTGGTAAGATAGGGAAGGCATCGGAGAAGAAGATCTTTTTTGAAATAGACGCACAAAGTTACCTAGAGAAACTGCCTGATCATATAAAATTGTCTCAACTAACATTGATTCTAGGCAATATTATCGACAATGCATTAGAAGCGGTTTCAAGCACGGAAGAGCCGCTTGTGAAATTTTTCGCCACAGATATCGGAAATGATATGGTATTTGAGGTGAGTGATAACGGAAAAGGAATACCAGAGGATGCGATCGCCCATATTTTCAATCGGGGTTTCACTTCGAAAAACAGCGGAAGTCCGAGTGGTTATGGACTTTCGAATGCTGATCATGTCGTAAAAGAGCTTGGCGGCATTATCGAAGTCCACAGCGAGGATGGCAACACCATATTCACCGTGTATCTTCCTAAAGAACAGAGAGGAGGGAAAGGATGCTGAAGATAAGAGCAGTCATCGCAGAAGATGATTTTCGTGTAGCGGATATCCATGAAAAATTCCTGAAAAACTTTGATGAAATAGAAGTGGTCGGAAAAGCTGTCAATGCCAAAAAAACGCTTCGGATATTGGAACAAAAAAGCCCGGATCTGCTTTTGCTTGATGTTTATATGCCAGATCAGCTTGGTACAGACCTCCTTCCGGACATACGGAAAAAATTCCCGAATGTGGATATCATCATGATTACCGCGGCAACGGATAAAGAACAACTTGAAAAGGCGCTTCACTATGGTGTAGAGAATTATTTAATTAAACCAGTGGAAATGAAGCGCTTCAACCAAGGTATCGAAGAGTATCTGAAGAAAGTCCATCTGATGAAATCCAAACAAGAAATAGATCAGGATTTTGTTGACCTTATTTTGAAAAAGGGTTCTTCCGCTTCGGAAACGAACGATGGACAATCATTGCCTAAAGGGGTCGACGAAATTACTTTGGCGAAAGTGATCGAGGTACTCGAAGCAAGCGATATCGGTTTGTCGGCTGAGCAAGTGAGCGGTCAGATCGGTGCTTCCAGGACAACCGCGAGACGCTATCTGGAATACTTGATATCCGTTAAGAAATGTAAAGCGGAAGTCGTATACGGGGTAGTGGGAAGACCTGAACGAAGATATTATAAAATTCAATAGAATTAAATGTGGAACACCTTCACGATTGGAGGTGTTTTTTTATGCATGCTGTACAACGGTTAAAATGGTTTGAAAGATTTCAAAAAAAGCAATGTGAGTTAGTTTAGAAATTCTCTGCAATGCATAAAGATTTAGTCACTGTTTGCTTAATAATCGTATCTTTTCCTTAAAGAACCCGCCATTCAACCCGGGGAATGGAGTCTGGTTCACTCTGGAAAATCGCCTCCATGAACACAATGAACACAATTAATTTAATAGTTTTAAAACACAATAAATTGAAAACGCTTACAGATAAAGTGATTTCATATACAATTTAGAAAATTAGAAAATTAGAAATTAAGGAGTGATCATATGCTCGCTTTATTAGGATACTTGATGATATTAGTGTTTATGATTTTAATTATGACAGGGCGACTTTCAGCCATGATAGCTTTGATTGCAGTACCAAGTGCCTTTGCACTTATTGGCGGGTTTGGCGGTAAAATGGGTGAGATGGCGTTGGAAGGAATCAAAGACGTCGCGCCAACGGGAATCATGATTTTATTTGCGATCCTTTTCTTTGGCATTTTGATTGATGCTGGGGTTTTTGACCCGATCATCAATACGATTCTTAAGGTTGTAAAAGGCGATCCGGTGAAAATTGCCATCGGCACGGCAGTCCTGGCCTTGCTGATTTCCTTGGATGGAGATGGTACGACTACATATATGATAACGATTTCAGCCATGCTTCCGCTATATAAACGGATTGGAATGAGACCGCTAGTATTGGCCGGTATTGCTGTTTCGTCATCTGGAGTCATGAACCTTCTTCCTTGGGGAGGCCCTACAGCACGGGTAATGACCGCTTTAAAACTTGAAATGTCCGATGTTTTCACCCCTGTCATTCCTGCAATGATTGGCGGAGTCCTATTCGTCCTTTTCATGGCATATTGCCTGGGTAAAAAAGAAAGAAAGAGAATCGGGATCATTGAAGTCGATTATCGGGCTGTGGCACAGCACGCGGCTGCAACGGAAGATGCTTATCTTAAGCGTCCTAAATTGATAATATTCAATTACGCATTGACTCTTACACTGCTGGTTGCGTTGATTATGGAACTTATGCCTTCAGCAGTTCTGTTCATGGTAGGTTTCGCAATTGCCATTACGGTTAATTATCCGAAACTCAGTGATCAGAAAGAGCGTGTGGCAAACTATGCGGACAATGCTTTATCTGTAATTTCGATGATTTTTGCAGCAGGTGTCTTCACTGGAATCCTTGCCGGTACGGAAATGGTCGATGCCATGGCAAACTCTTTGATTCAGCATATTCCAGATCAAATGGGCGCACATTTTGCTGTCATCACAGCCATCATCTCAGCACCTTTTACGTTCTTCATGTCTAATGACGCATTTTATTATGGTGTGCTCCCATTACTTGCTAAAGCGGGAGCTGCTTATGGAATCGACCCTGCCCTGATCGGCAGAGCTTCACTATTAGGTTTGCCCGTCCATCTATTAAGCCCGCTTGTTCCATCCACCTATCTATTGGTTGGAATGGTAGGGGAGGATTTCGGTGCATTGCAGCGAACTTTCCTTAAATGGGCATGCGGTTCGACGCTTGTCATGATAGTGGTATGTGTCCTATTGGGAATCATCCCACTATAAGATTCTAAAGAGTCCCGTTCGTCAAGTTGCGAACGGGGCTCTTTTCTGTCTGCATCAAGCGCTGAATAAATCTGGAAAAGTGAGATACATTATGTTTGTCTTCTCCTTCGCGACAAAGTTAGCTTTTTCTTTTATTGAATGCGGAAGGTACGTACCTTAAGATTAGAGGAAACTATATTAATATGAAGGGAAGGGAGCAAAATGGCTCACTTTAATATAAAAGTTGCAGTTCAAAAGTTCGGTAACTTTCTAAGTTCAATGGTCATGCCGAATATATCAGCTTTCATAGCATGGGGGCTAATCACTGCCCTATTCATTCCATCTGGTTTCCTGCCAAATGAAAGCCTTGCCAAAATGGTTACACCGATGGTTACGTTTTTACTGCCGCTTTTAATTGGGTATACGGGTGGTAAGCTAATCCATGACCACCGAGGCGGCGTAGTCGGTGCCATTGCGACAATGGGCGTCATCGTCGGATCTGACATCCCGATGTTCCTTGGAGCCATGATAATGGGACCGTTCGGCGGTTATGTCATCAAGAAATTCGATCAATTGATTGAAGGGAAAATAAAAGCCGGATTTGAAATGCTTGTTAATAATTTCTCAGCAGGAATTATTGGCGGCCTATTGTCCATTCTATCCTTCTTGGCCATCGGTCCTGCTGTAGACGTATTTACAGGCTGGCTTGTTGCAGGAGTAGATTGGCTTGTCGGTACAGGTTTACTGCCGTTAACTAGTATCCTGATCGAGCCTGCCAAGGTATTGTTCTTGAACAATGCCATCAATCATGGTGTACTATCACCAATCGGTGTAGAGCAAGTTAAACAAACAGGGGCTTCAATCCTGTTCCTTCTGGAATCGAATCCTGGACCAGGTATCGGCGTACTGCTTGCTTATTGCTTTTTTGGAAAGGGAACGGCGAAGAAATCGGCACCAGGAGCTGCCATCATTCATTTCTTTGGCGGGATACATGAAATTTATTTCCCTTATATCCTAATGAAGCCGATGTTATTCTTAGCAGTCATTCTTGGAGGCATGAGTGGAGTCTTCACTTTGGTCCTTTTAGGCGGAGGATTGTTCGCTCCAGCATCTCCAGGAAGCATTCTTGCCATTACAGCGGTAACTCCGCATAATGCGGGAGCATATATTGCTAACTTTGCAGGCGTGATCGTAGCGGCCATCGTTTCATTCATCGTCGGTGCATTCATCCTGAAAACAGGAAAGCAATCTGAAGAGAATATTGAAGATGCCGCGAAAAAAATGCAAGAAATGAAAGGCAAGAAAAGCTCTGTTGCCGATGTATTCGCTTCAGATCCGGGTACGATGCCAGCAAACGTCAACAAAATAATATTTGCCTGCGATGCTGGGATGGGATCAAGTGCGATGGGGGCTTCGCTGCTTCGCAAGAAGGTGAAGGAAGCCGGATTGAATATCACTGTTACAAATACGGCGATCTCAAACATTCCTGCAGATGCACAAATCGTCATTACACAGGAAGAGCTAACTCCAAGGGCACAGAATAAAGTCCCGAATGCTTATCATGTATCCGTCGATAATTTCCTATCGAGCCCTGAATACGATTCATTGCTTGCACGGCTTCAGGATGACGGTACCGATGAGCTGCATGAAATCGTCGAAGATGCTGAAGAGAAGGTTCCCGGTGTTCGTGAACATTCAATCGAGCCTGGCATCAACGAGGAGGAGCAGGATGATAATGAATTGCTTCGTGAAGAAAACGTCTTCCTTAATCAACAATTCGCCAATAAGGAAGAAGCGATCCGCTTTGCGGGAAGAGCTTTGGTTAATGCAGGTTACGTTAAGGAAAGCTACATTGAAGCAATGATTGCCCGTGATGAATTGACTTCAACCTATATGGGGAATGATGTAGCCATTCCGCACGGAACCGAGGAAGCTAAGAAAGATGTCCTTAAATCTGGATTTACCGTTTTACAAATTCCTGATGGTGTCGACTTTGACGGCCAAAAGGCACGATTGATATTCGGCATTGCCGGCAAGGACGGGACACATCTTGAAATTCTATCTGGCATTGCAGTTACCTGCTCTGAGATGGAGAATATTGAAAAGATGGTTAAAGCAACATCAGCCAGGGAATTGATGGATATTATAAATGTCGAAAATAATTAAATACTCTTAAACCAAGAATAGAAAAGCGTTTTACGCTTTTCTATTCAGTATTTTCTCGTGTTACTCCACCTGAAATGAGTTGGTAGCATGTATATTACTTCAAGGGAAAAATCAATCATAGAATTGATCATAAAAACTTCAGGAAAACATACAGCCTTATCCATTGCGACACAATTGAATGTTAGTGTCCGGACAGTTCAACGCGATCTGAAGTCCATAGAAAAAATCCTGCAATCATTTGAGTTGAATTTAACACGCAATACACATGAGGGCCTGTCCATCGACGGGAAGAATGAACAAGTCTTTCGGCTTGTACAGCACCTGATGGGCAATCATCCGATCGATCAAACGCCACAAGAAAGAAAGCTGCATCTCCTTTTAGCTTTACTGCAGGAAGAATCATATAAAACTCAAGTTCTTGCGGGGGATCTCGGTATAAGCATAACGACTCTTACAACCTATTTGGACGAACTGACTGAATGGTTAAAGAATTTTAATATCGTGATTACCAGAAAAAGGGGAGTCGGGATAGAGCTTGCCGGCACCGAAGAAAATAAACGGAAAGCACAGGCAGCCTATTTCTTGCACTTTTTTAATGAAGAGCTGATTGAAAGTTTATTTTTGCTGCAAGAAGGAAAATTTCCAGAAGCGAAAATCCTCGACTATTTCGATCCCGAATATCTTCTGGCTATCGATGGGGTGCTGAACTCAACTTTTAACCGTGTCCATTCCCGTTTGGCGGATAGCGGGTATATAGGGTTAATAGTACATATTTATGTAACCCTGCAAAGGAATGAAAGCCAATTTTTTTTGGAGAAGGACTTCAAGAAAATAAGCGAACTTTCCGATGAGAATAATCTCATGAATAAAATAGGCAAGGAACTCAGCACAAAGCTGGAAGTCTCTTTTACCATCGATGATATAAGCTACCTGGCAGCCATCCTTAAAGGGTCCAAGCTTCATGCGGCAGATGCCGTTCCATATGACAGTGTGTTGCTTGGCCAGCTGATAAGAAACCTGATAAAAGATGTTTCGGCACAACTGCAAATCGATTTGACCATGGATTTCCCATTGTATCAAGGGCTCCTTGCCCATATGGAACCATCGCTTTTCCGGATCAAACAGGAAATGGGATTGTACAACCCCTTAACCGAAGATATTAAGCGAAAGTATCCGGTTCTCTTTTTGGCAGTGAAGACCAGTCTGGAAAAGGGATTCACAGAAATAAAAGAATTTCCTGAAGATGAAATAGCCTTCATCGTCCTTCATTTCGGATCTGCATTAGTGCTCCGGGAGGAAGAAATATCCATAAGGGCTCTCATCGTTTGCCCGACAGGTATCGGTACATCGAAGATGCTTGCAAGCCGGATCAAAAAAGAAATAATCGAAATCGAGACTGTAGAAATCAAGACGATCAAAGACATCCAGCAGCAAGGCAGCCTGAAAAACTACGATGTGATCATTTCTACCGTCCGGCTTCCGTATATCGATAGTGATTATATCCTTGTATCCCCTCTTTTGAGTGAAGAGAATATATTGAACATCAGGAATTATTTAAGGAAGAATATCGAAAACTTCACGAAGAATAAGCGTTATGGCAGTCATTCAGCCCATAAGGATACCGTGACAAAAAAAGAGGATGGCGAATTGAAAGAAGTGCTGCAGGAATTGAAGGATGCCCAGCAGAGCATCGAGTCGATCATGGATAATTTCCGGTTTTATCGGCTGCCGCATCTGAAAGGACATCCAGAGATCATTGAAGAAATGGTCAGGATGGCAGAAGCGGAAGAACTGTTAATGGGTGCGGATGATGTGGTCGAATCCTTGAAGGAACGGGAAAAAAAAGGCGGTTTAGGCATTCCTGGCACTGGAATGGGCCTTTTCCATACGAGACATAAGAATGTAAAAGAACTGATATTCCAGGTGGCCCACCTGGATGAATATCGTCTGGTCAAAGGTATGGACGGAAATGACGTCCATATGAAAAATTTACTGCTGATGCTGGCACCTGAAGAATTAAGTGTGAAGCAGCAGGAAATAGTCAGTTTAATAAGTTCAAGCTTAATTGAAAGCAATGAATCCATCATGATTTTTTCATCTTCAGACGAAGAAATGATTAACAGAAGGCTGGAAGCCATATTTTTGGATTATTTATATACTAACTTGATAAAGGGATGATTGTAATGAAACAAGCAGTACATTTCGGTGCAGGAAACATTGGAAGAGGCTTTATCGGAGCCCTCTTTTCACAATCTGGATATCATGTGACATTTGTAGATATAGCTGATCAAATAATCGACCAGTTAAATGATAAAAAGCAATATCAAGTCAAACTGGCCACTGATCAACAAGAATCCGTCACAGTAGAAAATGTTTCGGGTTTAAACAGTTTAAAGCAGGAAGAGGAAATCATAAAAGCAATTTCCGGAGCAACCTACCTCACCACTGCTATCGGTCCCAATATTTTGCCTCATATCGCTCCTTTAATTGCAAAAGGGTTAGCGTCAAGAGTGAAGGAAACCGATGAAAAACTATATGTGATCGCTTGTGAAAACCAAATATCGGCAACAGACCTTTTAGAAGGCTACATTCTAGAAAACTTGGATCAAGATACAAAAGAAAAACTTACCGATAAAGTCTACTTCTTTAACTCAGCAGTCGATCGCATTGTTCCTATCCAAAATAACGAAGGATCACTCGATGTTTTGGTGGAACCTTATTATGAATGGGTCGTTGAAACGAAGGAAAGCATTCCTGCCGTTGAAGGGATGACCATTGTAAAAGAACTCGCTCCATTCATTGAAAGAAAACTTTTTACCGTTAATACAGGACACGCCGTAATTGCTTACCTCGGTTATCTCAAAAATAAAAAATCTACGATTGACCAGTCATTGGAGGACGCAGGCATTGTAGAGCAAGTCAAGAAAACCCTAGGGGAAACGGGCGCTTATTTAATAAAGCAATACAGTTTGAACGCAGATGAGCATCAGCAGTATATCGAAAAAATCATTAATCGTTTTAAAAACTCCTACCTGAATGACTCGGTGAATAGAGTCGGACGTTCACCGCTGCGTAAGCTCGGGCCAAACGACCGTCTTGTGCGCCCTGCCGTAGAAGCAAAGAAAGCCGGCCTTTCCTATACTAATCTGGCGAAAGCGATAGCGTCCGCTTTACTCTTTGATTTTAACGAAGATGAAGAAGCCCTTAAACTGCAAACGATGATCAAAGAACACGGTGTAGCGTCAGCACTAAAGGAAGTTAGCGGATTGGGTGAAAGCAATGAAATAACAAAAGAGGTTGTCAATCATTACAATGCGTTGAAAAAATAAATAATTTAAGTTAAAAGCTCCTGAAATGAATTTTCAGGAGCTTTTAAAAATAGGAAAATTGTTAAAAGGGCTTATTGTGCTTACTATCGTGATTGAATGCGGTTTACAATGCTCAGAAGGAAATAATACAATACCAACTAAACCACTAAAGATAATTGACTACAGTGCAGGAATTTTATATGATAATACTGACTGACTAATCAATCGGGAGGTGAGAAAGAATTTCTACTCAAGAAAAGCAGGATAGAAGAGAGCAAATATTAGAGATATCACAACAACTTTTTGCGTCACTTGGTTATCATAAAACGAAGATTTCTGACATCGTTCGAGAGGCGGGCATTGCACAGGGTACTTTTTATTGGCATTTTAAAAGTAAAGAAGCTATTGCTTTAGAAATTATTCAACAAGGGCGGATCGGACTTCTGGAAGTAGTAGCACACGGACATCGGAAATCTCCTGGAACAGTTCAGGATGTTTTGAATTCCTCTGAAAAGTTATTTGTGGAGTTGTTTGATTTTTCGGAATCTAATCGATATATGATGGAAATGATATTCAAGGGAATTGATGGTGAAGAGTCACTTAAACAGGCGATCATTGATACTCGATTGAAGGTGGAAGAAGCTTTTGAGAATAATATTAAAAGAGCAATGGAGCTAAACATTCTACCGGAAAGGGATTCTGGTTTACAAGCTGCATTATTAATGAGTTTATTTGAAGGAATCCTATCTAGGTGGTTATTCGGGCCGGTCTCAGATGGTTCGCATATCCGAAGCAGAACAACGGCTGAGCTGGCTAATGAAATGGTTAGATTCGAATTTTTTGGATTATTAGGAACATAAAAGGAGACAGATTATTATGAAGAAAAAATATTCATACCTTACATTAGTTTTATTAGTAGCATTTACTTTGATATTAAGTGCATGTGGTACGAAAGACGATAAGGCAAGCGAAAATAAAGAAAGCAGTGCAGATTTATTACAACAAATCAAAGATCGCGGAACCCTTAAAGTAGGGCTTATGGGTACATATCAGCCATACAATTTCTTAAATGAAAAAAAAGAGATGGATGGATTTGATGCTGATATCGCGAAGGAATTGGCCAAACGACTTGGAGTGGATGTTGAATTTGTTTCCCAAGAATTTTCAGGTATGGTAGCAGGATTACAAACTAAAAAATTTGATGCAGTTATCAGTCAAATGACCATTACTGATGAACGCAAAAAACAAATGGATTTTACAGAACCATATATCACAAACAATGTGAAGGTAATAGTTCAAGAAGATAATAATACGGTTAAGTCTGTAAAAGATTTCAAAGGCAAGAACATTGGAGTGGGGCTAGGAACTAATGATGAAACATATCTTCGTACAGAGCTGCTTCCGGAAGTGGGAGACTTTACGATTAAAACATATGATGACGTGATTACATCATTAAAGGATTTGGACTCTGGAAGAATTGATGCAACCATCAATAATATGTATGCGTTGAAACCAGTTGTAGAGAGTAATGGATTTAAGATCAAGGCTATTGGTGATCCGGTTAAATCTGATAAAGCAGGAATCGCGATTCGTAAAGGCAATGAATCATTATTGAAAGAATTGAACAAACATCTAGCTGATATGAAAGAAGACGGCACATATAAAGAGATTTTTGTGAAATGGTTTGGGGAAGAGCCACAAGAATAAACCGATAGTAGTAGAAAGGATACAAGCAAATTTATGGATGTTATTTGGATTAACCTGCCATTTTTATTGAAGGGAGCATACTATACGCTCCTTATCACCATTATTTCAATGTTTTTTGGATCGATTATTGCTGTGATTGTGGCGGTAGCAAGATTAAAAGGTAATAAATTTATTAGATGGATGGCTCGTGCATATGTTTCCATCATAAGAGGTACGCCCACTTTGGTGCAAATTATTATTGTGTATTATGGACTGGCTGATTACGGCTTTAATCTTCAACCACTAACAGCGGCTTATATTGCGTTAAGTATCAGCATCGGGGCTTACCTTTCTGAAACATTGCGCGGGGCGATTCAATCCATCCCTAAAGGGCAATATGAAGCGGCATATGCATCTGGAATGACACCATATCAAACGATGCGCAGAATTGTTTTTCCGCAAGCGATTAGGGTAGCCATCCCGCCAGCTGGCAATACATTCATTGGGATGTTAAAAGAAACATCGCTTGTCTCCGTTATAACGGTTACCGAATTATTGCGATCTGCTCAATTATTAATTGCCCAATACTATGTGTACATGCCATTTTATTTAGCGATTGCACTAATGTATTGGATCATGGGTACAGGATTTTCCTTTGTGTTGGAAAGAATTGAAAAAAGGTTATCAATATATGACTAAGTATGGAGATGTAGAATGATAAACATCAGTAACCTATCGAAGAGTTTTTCAACCTTAGAAGTGTTGAAAGATATTAATTTACAAGTGAACAGCGGCGAAGTTGTTGTGATTCTTGGGCCGAGTGGTTCAGGTAAAAGTACATTGCTTCGATGTATAAATGGACTGGAAGAATTGACGAGTGGAACTATTGAAGTGAGCAACATTGTCGTTGATGCGAAAAAAAGTCATAAAGTGCGCAATAAACAAATTAAAAAGGTCCGTCTACATACGGGAATGGTTTTTCAACAATTCAATTTATACCCGCATAAAACGGTATTGGAAAATGTTATCGAAGCACTGTTAATTGTGAAAAAGTGGTCGAAAAATGATGCAGTGATAAAAGGGGAAACGCTGTTAAAAAGAGTAGGTTTGATTGATAAAAAAGATGTGTATCCTTCGCGATTATCTGGAGGTCAGCAACAAAGGGTCGCGATTGCCAGAGCACTTGCAATGGAACCGGATATCTTATTGTTCGATGAACCAACGTCTGCATTAGATCCAGAGTTGGTAGATGAGGTGTTGGCTGTAATTAAAGAACTCGCTCATGATGGAATGACCATGGCTATTGTTACTCATGAGATGACATTTGCTCAGGAAGTCGCTGATCGAATCGTCTTCATGTCAGATGGTGTCATCGTTGAAGAAAGTTCACCAGAGGAATTCTTTTCACAACCACAAACTGATCGAGCCAAGAAATTTTTGAAGAAAATGTAGTTAATATAAGGAAAGCGGGAGGAATTATCATGAAAGTGGTAACAAAATGGAATGGCCAGCGTGCTTTCACAGCTGTTGGAGATTCAGGTTATGAAGTCAATATGGACGCAACACCTGCATATGGAGGCGAAGGTAAAGGGTGTACACCAACAGAAATGCTTTTAGCTTCCCTAGCTGGATGCATTGGAATAGATGTCACGATGATACTGAAACCTTATTTGTCATCTGTGGACAAGCTTGAAATTGAAACAGATGGTACGAGAAAAGAAGAATTGCCAAAAGGATTCACATCCATTGTTGTGACTTTCATAATTGATGGACAAGTGGACAGTAAACGAATTTGGAGAGCAATCGATCTAGGAAAAGAGAAATACTGTGCAGTATCAGATTCCTTGAAAGCCAATATCTCATTCCGGCTTATTTTAAATGGAGAAGAGCAAACGAAAGTGGTAACTGATCAGAACGAAGTAGAATAATATTTTTAACCTTTCAAAAGCGCTGTAGAGAAATCTCTACTGTGCTTTTGTGGTTTTTAAGGAAAAAAAGGGAACGAATAAATTTTAGCAAATTTAAAAAAACCTTGTAAACAGTAATCATTACGTTTTATAATGAAAGACAGTCAAGATAAGAGGGATCTTTTTATAGTGTAAATCATAATCATTTTGATTTATTAGACGAAAAGCACTGAAAGAATGAATTGAAAAAGGAGGATTCGTGCAATAAATAGAGAATTTGGTGCATTTTTAAATAATTTGTTGCTATTGCAAGAGATTTAGAGCTGTTACTCAAGGGTTTAGAGCAAAAACTCGTGAATTGGAGCAAATACTCGTGAATTTGGAGCAAATACTCGTGAGTTTACCACATTTACTCGTGAATGGATGTTTACTCTCGAGGAGGATTACATAGTTTGATTTCTGATAAGCATTCGGCGATGTGTTACGTCGTTTGTCATGATGGTAAAGCTGCAATCTAAATCGTAATCAATACGATTTTGTGTCGGTCAAAATAGTTGAGGTAATGGAGGAAATATATCGTGTTCAGGAAATGTAAATCAATTTTTATTGTTTGTTTAGCATTCTTACTTTTGGCTGCTTGTTCCACCGAGTCTGCGAATGAAGTGGGAGGGGAGAAGGAAGTGAACTTGCTTTTTAATTTTGCGACTAGCTCGCTTGATCCGAATGTCGATACTAGTTATGTGTCACTAAGGGCTGGGATCACTGAGACATTGGTGCATCTCAATGATGAGGATTTGACCATCGAACCTTGGCTGGCGAAAAGCTGGGATAGCAAGGACGGTCAATTATGGAATTTCGAGTTAAGGGAGGGTGTGACTTTTCAGAATGGAAAGCCGATGGATGGCAAAGCGGTGAAGGCTTCGTTGGAGAGGGTGGTGAAAGATAGTCCGGCGATCAAGAATGCCTTGCGGATTGAGTCGATTGAAGCGGACGGAAATGCGCTGACGATTAAGACGGAGGTTCCTTTTCCTGAGTTTCCTTCTGAATTGGTTCATCCAAATACATCGATTATTGACGTGAAGGAAAGTGACTATATAAACAAGCCGATAGGAACAGGGCCATTTGCCGTTTCGAAATTCATACCAGGTACGGCTGTTGAATTAATACGTTATGAGTCTTACTGGGATGGGGCCGCAAAGCTTGAAAGCGCCAGGTTTTCGTTTAATGAAGATGCCAATGCACGGTCTCTTGCCCTTGAATCGGGAGGCGCCGATATTGTTTTCCGTCCGGAAGTGGAAAGCCTGGAAAATTTAAAGGCGATAGATGGTGTGAAGGTTGAATCGACATCCACTTTCCGCGTCCATCAAATGACGATGAATTTGGAACGTAAAGCATTGCAGGACATACACGTCCGAAAGGCGATAGATGCCTTGATCGACCGTTCATCCATTGCGGATACGATTTTACATGGTCATGCAGAAGTGGCAACTGGGCCATTTCCATCAACATTCTCTTTTGCTCCGGACTATCCGAAAAAAGAGAATGGAATGGAAGCGGCTAAGGAGTTTCTTGATCAGGCGGGATATAAGAAAGTGGATGGTGTCATGCAAAAAGACGGCAAACCGTTAACGTTTACACTTCTTACATACAGTTCACGTGCCGACCTGCCGTTAATTGCCCAAGTTTTTCAATCGGATGCCGGCCAGTTGGGGATTGATGTGAAAATCAAGCAAATAGAAATCCCTGAAGAGTATATGGCTGCCAATCGCGATTGGGATTTAACGACCTACAGCAATTTAACGGCTCCGCGCGGGGATGCCGGTTATTATTTAAATGCTACTTACCATCCAAAGGGAGCCTTGAACTTCAGTGGGGCCGATGATGATCGCCTGACGTCCCTGATTGATGAGCTGAACGCAACGGTCGGACAGGAGAAGCGCTCGGATTTAGCTGAGGAGATTGCGATGTATGTGGATGAACAAGTGTATAATTCATTCATTTTACATCCGAATACACTTGTTGCTTATGATGCCGATAAAGTGGAAAACTGGATCACTTCGAGAAGCGAATACTACATGCTGACGAATGAACTGGATGTGAAGTGAATGTTGCGTATCTTAGTCCGGCGATTCATTGAGGTCGTGATTTTTGTCCTTGTAATTACATTCATCTCTTTCCTTTTTGTTCGGCTTGCTCCAGGGGACCCGGTTCTCTCGATACTTCAAGTGGATGATGTGTCGATCACAAACGAGCAAGTCAATGAGCTTCGTGAAGAATTGGGGTTCAATGATCCGCTGTTAGTGCAGTATGGCGATTGGTTTATGGACTTTATCCAATTGGATTTCGGGCATTCCTATCTGACGAATCAGCCTGTGATGGAGATGATCATGAGCGGACTGCCTGCAACACTTGAGCTGGCGATTGGCGCATTGCTTGTCATGCTTGGTATAGCCATTCCATTAGGTTCGCTTGCTGCCTTGTACAGGGGAAGCTGGATTGATCAGATAAGCCGTGCCGTTTCTTTGTTGGGCGCAGCCATTCCTAGCTTTTGGCTGGGGCTGCTCTTGATAGATTTATTTGCGGTACGATGGGGGGCCCTTCCAACAATGGGCAGGGACGGATTTCGTTCTTTGATTCTGCCGTCAGTCACGCTGGGACTGGCCATCACAAGTGTGTACGTACGTTTGCTGCGTTCGAGTTTAATAGATTCCCTCAGTCATGATTTCATCAGGGCTGCCAGATCTAGGGGGATATCAGAAATACGGATATTCTTTGCCCATGCATTTCGTTATAGCTTGCCCCCGGTCATCACCGTATTCGGTGTCAGCCTTGGCAGCCTGATCGGCGGTGTAGTGGTGATCGAAGTGATTTTTGCCTATCCAGGCATAGGTAAGATGGTCGTGGACTCGATTCGGTCACGGGATTATCCAGTCATCCAAGGGTACCTGTTGGTCATGGCCATCACTGTATTCATGGTTAATAGTGCCGTGGATTTATCTTATCGGTATTTAAACCCGGAGCTAAGACTGAAGGAAAGGAAGCATGGAAAATGGAGTTAGTTATCAAAAAAAAATCCAAAAGGCGTTGGAGAATGACAGTCCTTTTTACGGTGATGGCTACAGTCCTTGCCGTTACGGCTTACACCTTTCTTATTCTGGAACATGATCCGGCACAGGTAAATCTGGGAGAAAGGTTACGGCCGGCAAGCATGGAACATCCGTTAGGGACAGATCATCTAGGGCGTGATGTATTAACACGTCTTCTGCTTGGCGCACAGCTGACGGTTGGCTACGGTCTCTTATCTTTGTTTGCCGCGGTTATCATCGGCGTCCCGTTCGGTGTGATTGCCGGTTTTAAAGGAGGTCTGATCGATCGGATTTTCATGCGAATTGCAGACGCGTTTCTCGCATTCCCTGATACGATCGTTGCCATTGTGCTTAGTGGTTTATTAGGACCAGGAATCGAAAATCTCCTGTTGGCGATCGTTCTAGTGAAATGGGTGAATTATGCCCGGCTTGTACGAAGTGCGGTGATCACCGAACGTCAGAAGGACTATGTCACAGTTGCTAAAATCAATGGATTAAGTTCATTTGGAATCATGCGGAAGCATCTATTTCCGCACCTTATCGGGAACGTGTTGGTCCTTTCTAGCCTTGATTTAGGAAAAATCATTTTGCTCATATCTTCCTTATCATATATGGGGCTCGGGGCGCAGCCGCCGGCACCAGAGTGGGGAGCCATGCTGAATGATGCCCGTCCATACTTTCAATCCAATATGTTGCTGATGATTTACCCAGGGCTAGCCATCGTATTTGTCGTCCTTCTATCCAACATGCTCGGTGATTATTTGCGCGATGCATTCGATGTGAAAAAGGAGGTGGAATCATGAGCATTTTATCCGTGAGGCATCTAAATATCATGGGGAAGCAAAATCATATCGTCAAGGATATTTCATTGGATGTGCAGAAAGGTGAATGGTTCGCACTTGTAGGACAAAGCGGGAGCGGCAAAAGCATGACTGCCATGGCAATATGTCAGCTGCTTGCACCCAATCTCCAAGCGAAGGGAGAAATATGGTACGGGGAAAAGAATTTATTAACGCTATCTTCCTCAGAAATCAGGAAGATTCGCGGAAAGCGCCTGGCTTATATTTTTCAAGATTACCAGGGTTCATTTACACCGTTCCTTACCATCGGTAAACATTTCGACGAATATCAGCGAACACATTTGAACCTTTCCAAAAAGGAGAGGCGCAAGCAAGCGGTCAAGGCGCTCATTTCGGTGGGCCTGAATGAAGATATCTACAGCAGATACCCTTTTCAATTAAGCGGGGGGCAGCTTCAACGTGTATCCATTTCAATAGCCCTGCTGCTTGAGCCGGATATATTGATAGCGGATGAACCGACCACAGCCTTGGACAGTGTATCTTCATTTAAGGTCTTACAGCTGTTATCAAGGCTCCAAAAAGAAACCGGATGTGCGATCTTGTTCATTACCCATGATTTACGTCATGTCAGGAAGTATGCGGATCGCATTGCGGTCATGAAAGACGGGGCCATCATTGAGACCGGTGATAAAAATCAGGTATTGAATCATCCACGGCACACTTATACGAATGAACTGATTCAATCATCACCATCATTGAGCAGAATTCCATTTAAGCTTGAAGGAGTGTCAGGATGAGTTTATTAGACGTACGCAATGTCCATAAAAGCTATGATAACGGAGTGGAAATACTAAGGAACGTGAATTTCAGCATCGAAAGGAAGGAATGCCTTGGATTAGTAGGAGAGAGCGGGAGCGGAAAAAGCACATTGGCAAGACTCATCCTTCAGGTTGAATCTTTTGACCAGGGCAGCATCCTATTTGAAGGAACGGCGCTGCAAAACAAAAGCGAACGCAGTTTAAAACCGTATCGTAAGAACATCCAGGCTGTTTTGCAGAATCCTGCATCGGCTTTGAATCCAAAACTAAGGATTAAAGATTCACTAATGGATCCATATCTTCAATTTGGCAGTCAGGTAAATCTGAAACATTTTACTTATACAAGTGAAGCGAACTTTATCGAACAGCTCCTGGAAACTGTGGAGCTTCCAAGGAGTTTTGCTGAACGTTACCCGCATGAGCTAAGCGGCGGACAAAAGCAGCGGGTGACCATTGCACGCGCAATCAGCATTGAACCGGCCCTCATTATATTGGATGAACCGGCTTCAAGCCTGGACGTTCTGTCTCAAGCGGCGGTGCTGAAATTGTTAGGCGGGCTGCGGGAGACTTTGGACATTTCTTACCTTTTTATTTCCCATGATCTATCGGCTGTACAGGAGATGAGCCAACGGATCATGGTGATGAAAGGGGGTGTTATTGTGGATTCTTTTGAAAAAGAACAGCTTTTTTGCAGCGATCGCCATTCATACACAAAAGAACTGATTTCGATGTTTGAATAATGAAGTTGTGTTTATTCGAGTTTAAATCGTAATGATTTCGATTAAGTTTGATACTTAAGGAGGAAGTAAGGTGGCATGTGAGGAAGTCGGGAGAACGATTGCGGATTCTTTCATCATCAATTCAACCATTTATTACACATTTAAATAGTGACACCTTATAACGAGTTGCTTTCGGCAATTCGTTTTTTTAGGTAAAAAAATGAATTCCAATAAACTTACTTGACATTATAAGCTTATGAAAATATAATTACTTACATAAAGTAACTGACAAAAGGAGAATTCATACATGAATAAAAATGATGCAGGTCAAGTTTTTTTAAGGGTGATTTTAGGTCTTACTTTTTTCATTCACGGCATTTCAAAGTTTCAAGGGGGCATAGGAAATACGGCGGGATTTTTCGATAGCCTTGGCATTCCTGGCTTCATGGCATACATCGTTGCAGGAATCGAATTGATTGGAGGACTTGCGGTTATACTGGGTTTGGGAACACGAATCGTATCCGTCCTATTTGCGGTCATTATGGCGGGGGCGATTTTCACGGCTAAATTACCTGCTGGTTTTCTTGGAAACGGGCAAGCGGCGGGTTACGAACTGGACTTGGCACTGCTTGCCATGTCTGTCTATCTAGCGTGTGCAAACCGCACGGTTCTTTCTTTGGATCATGTGATTTTCAATAAAAAAGGGAAGTGACAATATGGATAAAAATTTTCATCAAAAACCAATTACCTTTGTTGGCGAGGTCAGTATAAATGTATTGGATTTAAATAATGCCATTCTGTTTTATCAAGAAATCATCGGTCTTCAAGTATTGAATAAAACCGACCGGCAAGCTGTTTTGACGACAGACGGTAAAACCCCGTTGCTGACACTTGAGCAGCCTGCAGATGTGATTCCGAAAGAAGGGCGGACGACGGGCTTGTATCACTTTGCCCTTTTACTGCCAAGCCGTGCTGACTTATCGATATTTTTACGCCATTTACTTCAAACGAAATATCCTTTTGGAGCGGCTGATCATGAAGTGAGTGAAGCGCTGTACATTACCGATCCGGATGGCAATGGGATTGAAGTATACTCTGATCGGCCATCAACTGATTGGAGATGGGCCGGAGGGGAAGTCGCAATGGGCACGGATCCGCTGGATGGGAATGACCTTCTGAAAGAAAGCGATGGTGAGTGGAGCAAACTGCCTGCAGGTACCTTAATGGGGCATATACATCTGCATGTAGCGGATTTACGTAAAACGGAGGAGTTTTACATGCAAGGTCTTGGGTTTAGCGTCGTGAATCGATATGGAGGAGCGCTCTTTACTTCAACCGGTGGATATCATCATCACATAGGGTTGAACACTTGGAATGGCGTTGGCGCCCCTGCTCCTAAGGAAAATAGTGTAGGGCTAAACTGGTATACTCTCGTTTTTGCAGACGAAGAAGCGAGAAAAAAAGTAACCGAACAACTGAAAGGAATCGGGGCTGTCGTCACGGAAAAAGAAGGGTTTTTCGCTGTAACAGATCCATCAGGCAATGAGATTCATTTAATCGTCTAAATATTATAAATCAGAAAGCAATGGTGAGAGGATATGGGATTCTTAAGTAGATTATTTAGAAATAAAGAAAACGCGGCAGGGGAGAATGGAAAAATGACAAAAGTATTATTCGTAAAAGTGAACGATCGTCCTTCAGAACAGGCAATCAGCTCGAAAATGTATGACACCTTCTTAAAAGCATATAAAGAGACACACCGTACAGATGAAGTGACAGAACTGGATTTATTTAAAGAAGAACTTCCTTACTATGGAAATACGGCAATTACCGGTTTGTATAAACGTAACCAAGGTCTTGAACTGACAGCCGAAGAGGAAAAGGCGGCCGATCTGGTTGACCAATATTTAAATCAATTCCTGGCCATGGATAAAGTGGTATTCGCTTTCCCTCTCTGGAACGCAACGGTTCCTGCGCCGCTTATCACATATCTTTCCTATTTGGCACAAGCAGGTAAAATGTTCAATTATACGGCAGAAGGTCCTGTCGGGTATGCTGGTGATAAAAAAGTCATGCTATTGAATGCCCGCGGTTCTGATTATGCATTAGAAGGAATGGCTTCTGCTGAAATGGCCGTGAATTTAGTGAAAAATATCATTGGCCTATGGGGAATTAACAATCCGGATGTCGTGGTCATTGAAGGACATAATCAGTATCCGGATCGGACACAAAAAATCATCGCGGATGGTTTGGAAAACGTTGTAAAAGCGGCTGAAGCATTCTGATTGCGAAGTAAAATGAATAGAAGCAAAAAAAGGCCCTCATTATCAATGAGGGCCTTCAGACTGTAGACAAATTCGCAGAAAGTGAGTCTGCCTTGATCTACACGGCATTATTCGGCAGTTCACGCATTAATTCGACCTTTAATTCGACCGTTGGTGCATTAATTCGACCTACACGGGATTTAATTCGACCGTTGATGCATTAATTCGACCTACACGGGATTTAATTCGACCGTTGATGCATTAATTCGACCTACATGGGATTTAATTCGACCGTTGAAGCATTAATTCGACCTACATGGCATTTAATTCGACCTACACGGGATTTAATTCGACCGTTGATGCATTAATTCGACCTACATGGGATTTAATTCGCCCGTTGATGCATTAATTCGACCTACATGGGATTTAATTCGCCCGTTGATGCATTAATTCGACCTACATGTAACTTAATTCAACCGTTCACGAATTTTTTTAACCTTCACCTCACTATTCGGAATTTGGGCATTTATTTTAGGATATACGCATGAAACCCGCTCGCTTTCCGCCGATAAACTAAAGGCCCACCATATATATAATGGGGGCCTTCTTTGTGTTATTTGACCTGATACTTTTTCAAGCGGTATTGAAGACTTTGGCGGCTAATATTCAGGGCCTTGGCTGCTTTGGAGATATTCATCCCATGTTCTTTTAAAATCTTCTCCAAGTATTGCTTTTCAGTATGGGCGATATAATCATCAAGAGATAAGGTCGACTCCTGTAAATCTCCATTTTCATGATTTTCTTTTTTATCGGGACGAATGTCTTCCAAATGGGCTTTCTTCCTAAATAGAGCCGGAAGGTGGGTGATGGCAATCTTTGTATCTCCAGGTTCCATTAAATTCATGGCCCCCTCAATGATATGTTCAAGTTCCCTTACGTTCCCGGGCCAGTCGTAATCATAAAAAAGCGAGTAGACATCTTCGCTGATTCCTTCTATATTCAATTCGAACAGCGCATTGAATTTCTCGATGAAGGATTGCGCCAGCAGAGGAATATCCTCTTTCCGTTCACGAAGAGGCGGGATGAATAATGAAACGACACTTAATCGGTAGTATAAATCCTTTCGTAAATGATCATTTGCAATGGCATCTATCGGATCTTCATTTATCGTTGCTATGACCCGTACGTCAATATTTTTATCTTTTGTATCCCCAACACGGCGAATCGTCCTTTCTTGAAGGGCTCGTAATAATTTCGCTTGCATATTCGGATTTAAGGAATTGATTTCATCAAGAAGGATGGTCCCGCCCTGTGCCTGTTCGAATAAACCTGGCCTTTCAATCGATCCGGTGAAGGCCCCTTTCTTCGTACCAAAAAGAATTCCTTCAATAAGACTATCTGGCAGGGCAGCACAGTTTTGGCTGATGAAAGGATGTGTCGAACGGCTGCTGCCATTATGGATGCTTTGGGCAAAGAGCTCTTTTCCCGTTCCCGTCTCCCCGACGATGAGGATGGAGGATGCCGTCCTGGTCGAACGCTTGCTTTTTTCAATGACTTCCAAGAAATTCTCACTCGTTCCGATGATGCTGTCAAACGTATATTTCGTATCGCCTTTATTCAAGATATTATCTTTAATGATTCTTTCCAGATTCGTTATATCCTTTGCCACTTCAATGGCTCCGATGATATTTTGATTCTGGTCCAAAATAGGAAACGTATTATTGATTGTTGTAATTTCCTGTCCGAGATTATTGAAGTAGGTCTGCTTCGAGTTTTCGGTTTTCCTTCCAGAATGAAGCGCCCGTATTAATGTGCTCTCTGTTTCTTCCTTGAATATAAAGATCTCGTGAATCTTTTTCCCTAATACCTCTTCTGAATCCATGCCTTCTATTTCAGCCATTTTCTTGTTATATATAATGGTCCGCCCTTTAATATCGATTATATGTAACCCGATATCGATTACGTCCACTAGTGAATGGAGGATGGTTTGGAAACCTTCTATTTTAATGATTTGATCTAAATGCATGAATGCCTCCCGTTTTTCTTCTTTTCTTAGAGCTATTGTAGAGGAATTGAAGCAAAGGCGCAAATAAAATTTGCACAGCAAGAATATTTTGCATTGAAGTGCAAAAAAATTTTGCGGAAAAAGTGCAAAAACGCTGTTATTTATGGTTTTTCTAGTTGGCATGAATCTTGCATTAATAAAAAGTGTAAGGTTTAAGAGACATAAATAGGGATTAGAGCAAAAAAAGATGGCATACTATGTCAATTTTGCCCCAAAAGTGCTGAATTTCATTGCATATCTAATGAAATATCATTATTTTTTCAAAAAAATGAAAAGTTGGCACGGAACTTGCTTGTTAAGTAAGGGTGAAGAAAAAAACATAAAATTTTAGGGAGATGAGCTATAATGGTCCAAACATATAAACACGAACCATTTACTAATTTTAAAATCGAAGAAAACAATAAAGCTTTTCAAGCGGCATTGAATGATGTAGCTAATGATTTAGGGAAGAAATATCCGCTGATCATTAATGGTGAAAAAGTGTTTACTGATGAAGTCATTACCTCTGTAAACCCAGCAAATAAAGAAGAAGTTATTGGAACCGTATCCAAAGCGAATAAGGATCTTGCTGAGCAAGCGATGCAAGCGGCAGATAAGACATTCCAAACTTGGAGAAAAACGAAAGCGGAAGTGCGTGCAAATATTTTATTCAGGGCTGCAGCCATCGTACGGAGAAGAAAACACTATTTCTCGGCTCTATTGGTGAAAGAAGCAGGAAAGCCTTGGAATGAAGCGGATGCGGATACAGCGGAAGCGATCGACTTCATGGAATACTATGCACGTCAAATGCTGAAGCTTAAAGACGGCATGCCAGTGGAAAGCCGTCCGATTGAACACAATGCTTTCAATTATATCCCGCTTGGTGTCGGTGTCATCATCTCACCTTGGAACTTCCCGTTTGCGATCATGGCAGGCATGACGACGGCAGCTCTTGTTTCAGGAAATACGGTCTTATTGAAACCGGCCAGTACAACACCGGTCATTGCAGCTAAATTCATCGAAGTGCTGGAAGAAGCGGGCATGCCTGCAGGAGTTGTGAACTTCATTCCAGGAAGCGGTGCTGAAGTTGGAGATTATTTGGTAGATCATCCTCGTACACGTTTCATCAGCTTTACTGGATCTCGTGATGTTGGAATCCGTATTTATGAGCGTGCGGCAAAAGTTCATGAAGGCCAAATTTGGTTAAAACGTGTCATCGCTGAAATGGGCGGTAAAGATACGATCGTTGTTGATAAAGAGGCTGATCTGGAATTGGCGGCACAATCAATCGTCGCTTCTGCATTCGGATTCTCCGGTCAAAAATGTTCTGCTTGTTCACGTGCCGTAATAGTGGAAGATGTATATGACCAAGTCTTGAATCGTGCCATTGAATTAACGAAAGAAAAAACAGTCGGGGAACCAACAGATCTAAACAACTTCATGGGTCCGGTTATCGATCAAGCAGCTTACGACAAAGTTATGAGCTACGTTGAAATCGGTAAAGAAGAAGGGAAAATTGTTACAGGGGGAGAAGGAGACAATTCAAAAGGTTTCTTCATTCAGCCAACTATCATTGCCGATGTGGATGAGAACGCACGTGTCATGAAAGAAGAGATTTTCGGACCAGTGGCTGCATTCTGTAAGGCAAAAGATTTCAATCATGCAATCGAGATTGCCAATAACACGGATTATGGATTAACGGGTGCGGTCATCTCGAACAACATTGAACATATCGAACAAGCGCGTGAGGATTTCCACGTAGGTAACTTGTACTTCAATCGCGGCTGTACTGGTGCAATTGTAGGATACCAGCCATTTGGCGGATTCAATATGTCAGGTACAGATTCAAAAGCGGGCGGTCCTGATTATTTAGTTCTTCATCTTCAAGGAAAAACAACATCTGAAACGCTATAAATCTTAGGGGGAATCAACATGACAACTTTAACGGAAAAATTAATCGAGCAAACAGAACAATATGGTGCAAACAATTATAATCCACTTCCAATCGTCATTTCGAAGGCAGAAGGAGTTTGGGTGGAAGATCCTGAAGGCAACAAATATATGGATATGCTTAGTGCCTATTCAGCAGTGAACCAAGGCCACAGGCATCCGAAAATCATCGACGAATTAAAAAAACAAGCTGATCGCGTAACATTAACGTCCCGTGCATTCCATAGTGATAAATTAGGACCATGGTATGAAATGGTTTCGCGCATTACGCAAAAAGACATGGCACTGCCTATGAATACAGGTGCTGAAGCTGTTGAAACTGCAATCAAAGCTGTTAGACGCTGGGGTTATGATGTTAAGGGAATCGCAGAAAACCAAGCTGAAATCATTGCATGTATCGGGAATTTCCATGGCCGGACGATGGCAGCAGTGTCCTTGTCATCCGATGATGAATATAGAAGGGGCTTTGGACCGATGCTGCCAGGAATCAAGCTTATCCCTTACGGCGACCTTGATGCATTGAAAGAAGCGATTACACCGCAAACGGCTGGATTTTTAATCGAACCGATTCAAGGTGAAGCGGGAATCATCATACCGCCACAAGGATTCTTGAAAGAAGCTTACGACTTATGTAAAGAAAATAATGTCCTATTCGTTTCTGATGAAATTCAGTCAGGACTTGGACGTTCAGGAAAAATGTTCGCCTCTGACTGGGATGGAGTAGTTCCGGATATGTACATTTTAGGTAAAGCGCTGGGCGGCGGGGTTTTCCCAATCTCTTGCGTAGCTGCAAACCGTGAAATCCTTGGCGTATTCAATCCTGGTTCCCATGGTTCTACATTCGGCGGCAATCCATTGGCATGTGCGGTTTCCATCGCTTCATTGGAAGTCCTTGAAGAAGAGAAGCTTGCTGAACGTTCATTGGAGCTTGGACAATACTTTATGGATAGTTTAAAAGAAATCAAGAATCCAATGATTAAAGATATCCGCGGCAGAGGCTTATTCATCGGAGTCGAATTAACGGAAGCAGCAAGACCTTATTGTGAGCAGCTTAAAGAAGAAAAATTGCTATGTAAAGAAACACATGATACAGTTATCCGTTTTGCTCCGCCATTAGTGATTACAAAAGAAGACTTGGATTGGGCAATCGAACGCATTAAAAAAGTTTTATCCTAATATACCTATGAGGTGAATTCAATTGAGTACAACAGTCAAAGAAGAAAAAGAAACTGCCAGTTTGCTTGATTCAACACAGGTCGTAATCAAGGAGGCGCTGGATAAGCTTGGCTATTCTGAAGAAGTGTTCGAGCTTTTGAAGGAACCTCTTCGGATGCTGACCGTCCGGATTCCAATCAAGATGGATGACAATTCGACGAAGATTTTCACTGGATACCGTGCACAGCACAACGATGCTGTAGGTCCGACGAAAGGCGGAATCCGTTTTCATCCTGAAGTCGATGAAGAAGAAGTCAAGGCACTTTCAATGTGGATGAGTTTGAAATGCGGAATCGTGAATCTGCCATATGGCGGAGGAAAAGGCGGCATCATCTGTGATCCGCGCCAAATGTCCATCGGTGAATTGGAAAGGCTTAGCCGTGGATACGTTCGGGCAATCAGCCAAATAGTGGGGCCGACTAAAGATATTCCGGCCCCGGATGTTTATACGAATTCACAAATCATGGCATGGATGATGGACGAATACAGTAGAATAAGAGAACACGATTCGCCTGGTTTCATTACAGGCAAGCCACTGGTACTGGGCGGTTCACACGGTAGGGAAAAGGCGACGGCACAAGGTGTCACCATCTGTATCGAGGAAGCGGCAAAGCGTAAGGGCATAGAATTGAAAGGTGCACGCATCATCGTCCAAGGGTTTGGGAACGCAGGAAGCTTTTTGGCCAAATTCATGCATGATGCTGGTGCGAAAGTAATTGGCATATCGGACGCATATGGTGCCATCTATAAACCTGAGGGTCTGGATATCGATTACTTACTTGATAAAAGGGATAGCTTTGGAACGGTAACGACACTATTCGATAATACAATCACCAACCAGGAGCTTCTGGAACAAGATTGTGATATTTTAGTGCCTGCTGCCATTTCCAATCAAATCACCAAAGAAAATGCACATCTTATCAAAGCCCAAATTGTTGTGGAAGCAGCTAATGGACCTACCACTTTGGAGGCAACCAAGATCTTGACGGAACGCAATGTGCTTCTCGTACCTGATGTATTGGCAAGCTCAGGCGGTGTGACAGTTTCTTACTTTGAATGGGTTCAAAATAATCAAGGTTATTATTGGGAAGATGCAGAAGTCCAAACCAAATTAAAAGAGTTATTGGTCAATTCATTTAATCAAGTATATGAAATGTCCGAGACAAGAAAAGTGGATATGAGGCTGGCAGCGTATATGGTGGGTGTCAGAAAAATGGCAGAAGCCTCGATATTCCGTGGCTGGGTATAAGCTAGCCAAATAATGGAGAGTGGAGGAGTGATTCCGTGTTAAAACCGATTCATACCATCGAGTGTGCTCAGGATGGGACCGTCGAACAAGTTTACGTTCAAAAGAATTCCTATGTTTATGAATGGGAGAGGCTCTTTTTAGTGAAAACGGAGGATGGGAAATTGATTGATGTTTCAATAGGTGCCAGTGGTCACATTACTGAAATTAATGTTTCGGCAGGGGATCCTATAAATAGAAAGCTTCCTTTAGCTTTGCTCCAAGACGATTTTGTTATAACTGGCTCTGATTGATTATAGGAAAGAGGGTGTTCCAAAGGCGGAAGTGATTTCTGCTTTGGGATGCTCTTTTTTTTGTTGTGATCATTTATATGGTGATGACAAAGCCAGGAAAAAGTTTGAAAAGAAAAAACGCCCTGTTTCATGGTAAAATATCAGAATGATTGGACAATGCACCAAGCAGTTACAAACCAGGAAGCTACAAGGTGAATGACCGATCTGCGGGGATTGTCACGGTTTGAATATGTAAAGTTGAGAGGAGGCTGGAAGGGTGAATATGAATGTGGATATATTCAGGAGATTATCCGATTTTGATAATGTTTTGGTCGTAGATGATAAAGGGATTATCATTTTTTATGATATGGCAGATTTAAATGTCCTTATAGAGCTTGGGATAAGGCCGGAAGAATTCATGGGGAAGAGTGTCACTTCCTTTTATAAAAATATCACGAACGAAAATAGTACGCTGATGAATGTGTTAAGGACGGGAAAACCGTTATGTAATATAAAACAAGAGATGATCACCAAAACGGGAGAGGTCATCGAAACGATCAATTCCACATTTCCGATAGCCGAAAACGGTAAAATAATTGGAGCCGTAGAATTCTCTAAGCGTTTCTTTTCCAAGGATGCCATCCAATATTTGGACAAATATTCGAGCCATAAAATCTTCAGGAGAAATAATACCGTTTATACGGTCGATGATATTATTACGGTTAACCCTAAAATGGAAAGCATTAAAGATAAACTTGGAAGAATTGCGCTAACGACCTCAAATGTTTTGATCGTTGGGGAAACGGGCACAGGGAAAGAACTTATCGCTCAGGCGATCCATAATTTAAGCGATCGATTTGGAAAGCCCTTCATTTCACTTAACTGCAGTGCGGTCCCTGCTAGTTTATGGGAAAGCACTTTGTTTGGTACGAATAAGGGGAGCTTCACCGGATCGGAAGACATGCCGGGTCTATTCGAACAGGCGGAAGGCGGAACTTTATTTCTGGATGAAATCAATTCCTTGGATATGAATCTTCAGGTGAAGCTTCTGAAGGCGATTGAAGAGAAAACGATCAGGAGACTGGGCGGGAAGAAAAATATCCGCTTGGACATCAGGGTGATTTCAGCAACGAATGAGGTACCGGATATTTTACTGGCGGAGAAACGGTTGCGGGAAGATTTATTCTATAGAATCGGTGTCGTACAGATTGACTTGCCAAACTTGATGGATAGAAAAGAGGATATAGAAGTCCTTGTTGATCATTATCTGAATTTTTACAACAATACGATGAATATATATATCGACGGTCTTCAGGATGAAGTGCTGGAGTGTTTCAAAAGATATCCATGGCCAGGGAATATCAGGGAATTGAAAAATGCGGTTGAGACGGCATATAATCATGTCCAGTCCAGTAGAATCACCCTTGATGATATTCCTGGAAGAATAAGAGATTATACTGAAGCTCCAATGGCTAATAACAACAGTCTTAATGTGGATTCCTTAAAAGATGCGGTTCAGCAATATGAAAAAGAGATCATTGTGCGTCAGTTGAAAAATACGAATGGGAAAATGGCGGAATCTGCCAGACAGCTTGGTATCTCCAAACAATTATTGAAATATAAAATGGAAAAACATAAATTGCGGTAAAAATTCTTTTACGCTAGAGGTAAAAATTTCACCACTTTTTATTGGATTTGGCTAATCAAAGGGTCACGATTCTAGACGCTAAATAGAATCGTGACCCTTTTTTGCCTTGTGTGCAGGGGAATATGCCAGTGATGTTAAAAATAATTAAAATATTGTTAAGATTGGCACGGCATTTGCTTATATAAGTGATAGGCGTATTAAAAGCTGGTTTCATTGAGTGATAAAAAATAGAGGTGAATGGATGAATACAAACAAGATAGTACGTGACAGCCTTATTTTTGGTTTTGCTTTATTTGCCGTATTCTTTGGGGCTGGCAACCTGATTTTTCCTCCATCGATCGGACTTGCGTCAGGGTCGGATTGGCTTCCGGCTCTAGCGGGCTTCATTCTTACGGGAATTGTACTCCCTATACTGGGAGTTGTGGCGGTCCTGAATTCAAAAGGGAAATTTGAAGAACTGACAAGGCCGATCAGCACTTGGTTTTATAAGGTATTCAATCTGGTCGTCATGATCGGGATTGCGATGCTCGTCACTGTACCCAGGACGGCCGCTACGACCCATGAAATGGGGGTCCATACATTATTCCCGAATGTCCCTTCTTTCGTGACGATGGTCGTTTTCTTTGGATTGAATTTTTATTTTGCCAGCGATCGATCCAATCTCATTGATAAAGTCGGACAAGTGCTAACGCCTGCTCTGTTCGCCATTCTTCTTTTTATCGTCATCAAAGGCACTATCGATCCACTGGGGGCGCCTGTAAATACGGAAATTCAAAATCCGTTTGGCCACTCGTTTTTTAGTGCTTATCAGACGGGTGATGTGTTCACCGGCCTTCTTTGTGCATCGGTTTTCATTGGCTCGATTGCAGCAAAAGGATATGCGGAACCTTCCAAAATGAAGCAAGTGGTCATGAATGGAACCATAGTGGCTGGTTTGGGATTGCTTATCATATACGGAGGGCTTCTATATATCGGTGCTACAGGAAGCGGGTTATTCCCTTATGACATGGACAGTGCGCAGCTGGTGACGGGCCTGGTTTATAAACTGCTTGGGGATTACGGCACCATTGCATTAGCTATAGCGGTTTCCTTAGCGTGCCTTACCACCTCAATTGGAATAACAGCTTCGATAGCAGATTTTCTTAGCGGGTTGACGAAACAAAAAGTGAGTTACCGCAATTGGGTAATCGTCGTTTGTACCATTGGAGTGTTGATGGGGCTACTGGGTGTCGAAAAGATCATCGACTACTCCGTACCATTATTCATGGGAATTTACCCTGTTTCGATTGTAATTGTCTTACTTGGCGTTTTCCGCAGGTACATACCAAACGCGGGAGCTTATAAGGGGGCGGTCCTGGCCACTTTCATCATTAGTTTATGCGAAACATTGGAAAGCATCGGTATCCATATGGGATTCATGAATGATTTCATTTCCATCATCCCATTCAGTTCATATGGTTTTGCATGGCTGATTCCAGCCGTACTGGGATTCGTCGTGGGAACGTTCATTCACGGAAAACAGGCTCAGGAAACTCCTTCAAGCCCCATGAATGGCGAAAACCATTCAACTTAAATGTTGAGAAACGGCATAAGGTTTAAATATGGAAAGGTGAAGTGAAGTTTGCACCTTCATCATGTTGGATTTTTACTTATTAAGGAGAGGGAAAGTATGAATGAAAATAAACGAAATATGAATTTTATTTATATAAATGGGAAAATATTTACATCGAATCCAAAACAACCTTATGCGACTGCCATGGTTGTTCGTAATGGGCGCATCGAGTGGGTAGGAGAACAGTCAGAGACAGACGGAATGAATGGGGAACGGATTGATCTTCAAGGGCGGCGGGTGCTTCCCGGATTAATAGATTCACATCTTCATCCGCTATTTTTAGCGAAGGCAGCCAAGCAAATTCCATGTATGCCACCTGTCGTTGAATCGATTGAGGATTTGATCAAGGCCGTTCGTGAACAGTGTGAATCCCAAAAATCAGGGGATTGGATTGAAAGCTGGGGATATGATGAAGGGAAATTGACGGAAGGACGGTCCCCTTCACGCTACGATCTGGATAGGGCGACGACGGAGATCCCTGTAGTCATAACCCGGACCTGCGGCCATATAATTGTCGTCAACAGCAAGGCATTGGAATTGGCGGGAATTACAAAGGACACGCCAAATCCAGCAGGGGGAGAGATTGACAGGGATTCAGAAGGGGAGCCGACCGGAATATTACGGGAAAATGCAAAAGAACTGGTCAATAAAGTGATGCCGGTTCAAACATTCGAAGAAGAAACAGATACTCTCGCCGAATTGAGTCCTAAATTATTAGCACATGGGATTACTGCAATCACTGAACTCCTGGCAAGGACCAAGCCGATCGATTACTTGGATTTGTATAGGTCTGCGAGCGAAAAGGGTTTAAAGCAACGTACTGTTTTATACTATATTTGGGAAGATATGAAGAATGATATGATCCTGGATAAGGGTAAAACAAACAGAGAAAACCAGAATCATATCGGTGGGGTTAAGTTATTCTCGGATGGCAGCGTGTCGGGGCAAACCGCGTGGGTCGACCCTCCATTTTTAGGAGAAGAAAAGAACCAGGGCATTCAGATGACCTCAGAGGCGGAGTTGTTAAGTGCAGCTGAGGCAGCCAGGGAAAACAATATACAATTGGTCATACATGCAATGGGGGAGCAAGCGATCGATATGATCGTGAATACCTTTTACGGAAAAACGGGATGGATAGTGGATGGTCCATCAATAAGAATCGAACATGCAGCCATGCCTACAAAGCAAGCACTTCAGCGAGCAGCAGAAACGGGTATCGCTTTTGTTCCTCAACCAATCTTCTTATATGCCGAAATCGAAAGCTACCTTAATAATCTAGGTGCAGAACGCACAAGGCAAACGTACCCCATCCAATCCATGTTAAAGGCAGGCATAAAGCTGGCATTCTCTTCCGATGCACCAGCAACAGCATGGGTTGATCCGGTCAATCCGTTCGTCGGAATCAAGGCAGCCGTCACGCGAATTGCCTATGATGGTACGGACACCGGTCAGGATCAGCGTGTGGATGTACCTACCGCGATTACACTCTACACGCGGGCAGCTCAGGAGATAACGAGAATCCCGGATGTCGGGCAGCTCACTCCCGGCTATCATGCAGACTTCATTGTGCTTGACCAGGATATTTTGGCGATAAGACCGGAGGAAATCGATAGGATTACAGTGGAAGAAACCTATATGGGCGGTTCTTTGGTTTATCAAAAAGAAAAGACGATAAATAAATAGAAGAAATAGGGACGAAAAGGGAGTGGATTTCCTTTTCGTCCCTTTCGTTTCTTAGAACGGTGTTCAATGGTAGTAAAATTTTTTTTACGCTAGAGGGTGAAAAAATTTACACTTCCATGGTGTATAAGGGGAAAAGGGGTTGCTGTAATCCTATTTTTCAAAGCGGGAAGGGTAATCCGGAAATTGGCACATAACTTGCTGATTACTAGATAGAGAGATTCTTATAGTTCATATTTGAGGAGGAAATGGTCATGCATAGTTTGAAATTATATCCGGAAATAAAAAGTGTAAGGGAAGATGTAATTGCTTGGCGGCGTCATCTTCACCAGCATCCGGAATTATCTTATCAAGAAGAGAAGACATCGCAATTCGTATACGAAACCCTGTTGTCATTTGGAAACCTGGAAGTTACACGTCCGACAAAATATAGTGTGATGGCCCGCTTGATTGGCTCCCAACCCGGGAAAACTTTGGGCATCCGTGCAGATATGGATGCGTTGCCGATTGAGGAAGAGAATTCTTTCGATTTTAAATCCCGAACACCAGGTGTCATGCATGCTTGCGGTCATGATGGACATACGGCGATGCTTCTTGGTACGGCGAAAATCCTTTCCAGAATGAAAGATAGCCTGAAAGGTGAAGTCCGCTTCTTTTTTCAGCATGCCGAAGAGTATTTTCCTGGAGGAGCGCAGGAAATGGTCGATGCAGGCGTTATGGAAGGTGTGGATATCGTGATTGGTGCCCACCTCATGTCCACCTTTGAAGTCGGGAAAGTTGGCATCGTATATGGACCGATGATGGCTGCGCCGGATGGTTTCTTTCTGACCGTTAATGGTAAGGGAGGCCATGGTTCTGCACCTCATGAAACAATTGACAGCATCGCGATCGGAGCTCAGGTCGTTACGAATCTTCAATATATCGTTTCCCGCAATACAGATCCGCTCGATAACTTGGTTCTCTCAATTGGAAAGTTCGTTGGAGGGGAAGCGGCCAATGTCATTGCAAACTCCGTAGAGATTAGCGGGACGGTTCGTAGTTTTGATTTGAAATTCCGTGAATCCATGCCAATTCTTATGGAAAGGGTCATCAAAGGCATTACGGAAGCACATGGTGCCTCGTATGAATTTAACTATTTAACTGGATATCGACCAGTCATAAATGACAATGAAGTCACCAAACTCATGGAAGAAACAGTCCGTGAAGTTTATGGAGAAAAGGCTGTCGACCATCAAAAACCGACGATGGGAGCTGAGGACTTTTCGGCTTTCCAACAAAAGGCACCTAGCAATTATTTCTTGATAGGAGCTGGGAATAAGGAAAAGGGAATAACCTATCCCCACCATCATCCGCGTTTTACTTTTGACGAAGATGCCATGGAATACGGTGTTAATATTTTTATCCATGCTGTTCGTAAGATTTTAGGATAGAATCCAAGGAGCAAATCACTGGAGAACATTAGAAATCCTTGCCGGGAAGGAAAAAGGAACTAGAAAGTACATTATCCAAAATCTATGAAAGCACCTTCGCTGACCGTACACTTAATTGGGTATGGTTACGCGAAGGTTTTTTCAAATGGAAGGAATTAAATGGTTTATGGCACTGAATGATTGATGGCATATTGTCATATTCGCTTTCATAAACTGTTACAAGCCAATAGCCAAGGCGAGAAAGGAGTTGATCATGGTTGCTCGAAACCGATTCAACAGCTTTTCTTTATCTGTGTGTGCTTTCTAGGAAATTAAGCCCACAGCTAGAAATATTATGTTAAAATACAACATGGGATTTAAACATCAAAAAAATAGTGGTTTTTCTTAATTCGACCAGATTTTACAATTAAATGGTGAATATTCAGAATTCCGCTGTTTAAAAAAGGGGAGTTAAATAGGAGTATGAGAATCTCAGAATTAAAAAGGAACGCCCTTCAGTCGTTGGGAGGTAAATGGGGAGTAACTGTATCGCTGATGTTGCTTCTGTTCTTGATCAACATCATTTTACCTTTAATTGTCGAAGTGATAGGAAGCGGTGGGTTTTCACAATGGCTCATGCAGGAAGAAACACCGATATGGTCTGATATCTTCAGTCTCGTCTTTTCCATTGCCTTAATCCCGCTTACCATTTCAACCACTTGGTTCTACCTGAATTTGGTTAGGGAAGGAAACCCTGATATTCCAGAAGTATTTGCTATCTATAAAGAAGGAAAAACCTCTTTCAAGCTTATTGGGGCATCCATCTTACAAGGTATTTTCATTTTTTTATGGTCATTATTATTAATCATTCCGGGTATCATCAAAGGCATCGCCTATTCGCAGGTGTTTTTCTTATTGAAGGATCATCCTGAATACACGGTGCTTGAAAGCATTACAGAAAGCAGAAAAAGGATGAAGGGCTTGAAATGGAAGTATTTCCTTATGCACCTAAGCTTCATCGGATGGGGCATCCTTAGCATGTTCACGCTGGGAATTGGTTTACTATGGTTGATTCCTTATGCAGGAACAACAATGGCTGCATTTTATAATGAATTAATTGTGCCACAAGATGACGATCAACAATTAGAGGTATAAAAGATCAACCGATAGCAACTGGCTATCGGTTTTTTTATTCTCGATTCCCCTTAAAAAGGTTAAATTGTTCATTTTGCCTGGTGTATAATAGAATATTGAGAATGCCATTTAGGGGGATTACATAGTGAGTGGGTATAATATTGCGGATATGGTATACCAATTGTTTTGTCTTGTATTTCTAATCCTGATCATCGTGGGAACCGTATCTCTTTTCCGTTCAATCAAGCACCGTAAAACAAGACTGGATATCATGGAAAAGAAGATGGATGATTTGCATGAACTGATTAAAAGGGGCAAAAATTGACGGCTACAGTGCAGCCGTTCAGACTGTAGACAAACTCGAAGAAAAGCGAGTCTGCCTGCAGTTTTTTCTTTTAAAAATTTCCAGCTTGATTTCAGAAATCCGCTACCTTTCCGCCGATTGCCTGCCAAAGCCTCCTCACCGCAACCGGCTGTGGGGTCTCGGCCATCCCAGTTATTCGGCAGGAGTGTCACAAATTCACTTAAATCCAGTGAGGGATTAACTAACCTGACGGCTGCATTGTGCAGCCGTTTTTCCATGCAGTGGATTCATTCCGAATCAAACTCGGGTATTACAAAAATAATTTATACTGAAATAACTTAGTGAAAGGACTTTCACCGAATTTGAAAATGAGGATTGGATTTTAAGCTTCAATTGAGAGACATAAAAAAATAGAAAAAGAAAGGGAAATGTAAAAAATAAGCAGTTTCACATAGGGGTGTTGGGATTGTGGGGCAAATTTCATGTAAGGCTGCTGGTATGGAAGATGCATGGTTTGTTGCGGGATTTTACCCTATAATGGAATAGATGTGTATTTAAGGATTCGGTGAAAAAGTCTATCAGGAATGCTCGACCCTTTAACAAATCGACTGAGATGGTAAGCTGAACATTCGATCCTTTTGTTAGGTAACTTTTAAGAAGTGGGAGGAGTCGGTATCATGAAAGAAGTTATTGCAGTAAAAGAAATTACTAGGTTTAAAACACGGACGGAGGAATTTAGTCCGTACGCTTGGTGTAAACGGATGTTAGAAAATGACCCGGTGAGTTATCACGAAGGAACGGATACGTGGAATGTTTTTAAATATGAAGATGTGAAGCGGGTTCTCAGTGATTATAAACATTTTTCAAGTGTGCGTAAACGAACTACCATATCGGTTGGAACGGATAGTGAGGAAGGTTCCGTGCCTGATAAAATCAAAATCACTGAGGCGGATCCACCTGAGCATAGAAAACGCCGTTCACTGCTGGCCGCAGCATTTACACCTAGAAGTCTTCAAAACTGGGAACCTCGCATTCAAGAAATTACGGATGAGTTGATTGGACAAATGGATGAGGAAACGGAAATCGATATTGTGCAATCATTGGCGAGTCCGCTTCCGATCATTGTCATGTCGGATTTGATGGGCGTTCCGTCGAAAGATCGTTTATTGTTTAAGAAATGGGTGGATACCTTATTTCTTCCTTTTGATAGAGAAAAACAAGAAGAAGTAGATAAATTGAAGCAAGTGGCCGCAAAAGAATACTATCAGTATTTGTATCCGATAGTTGTGCAAAAACGATTGAACCCGGCGGATGATATCATCTCAGATCTATTGAAGTCAGAAGTGGATGGGGAAATGTTTACGGATGATGAGGTTGTCCGGACGACCATGCTGATTTTAGGGGCAGGGGTCGAGACAACTAGTCATTTACTGGCCAATAGCTTTTATTCCCTGCTATATGATGACAAGGAAGTTTATCAAGAGTTACATGAAAACCTGGATTTAGTTCCGCAGGCGGTCGAAGAAATGCTTCGTTTCCGATTCAATCTTATTAAATTGGATCGCACCGTAAAGGAAGATAACGATCTATTGGGAGTGGAATTGAAAGAAGGGGATAACGTGGTTGTTTGGATGAGTGCAGCTAATTTGGACGAAGAGATGTTTGAAGACCCCTTCACCCTTAATATCCACCGTCCTAATAATAAGAAGCATCTCACCTTCGGAAATGGCCCTCATTTCTGCCTGGGAGCGCCGCTAGCCAGGCTGGAAGCGAAGATTGCGCTTACTGCATTCCTGAAGAAATTCAAGCATATTGAAGCGGTGCCATCGTTCCAGTTAGAAGAGAATCTTACCGATTCAGCGACCGGGCAAACTTTGACATCACTACCGCTTAAGGCAAGCCGCATTTAAAAAACGAAAAACCTTGTGCCCTAACCTGCATAAGGTTTTTTTCTTTTGCATGTTGAATGGCACCCGTTAAATCGAATTGATGTTCCTGTAGTCGTCAGGAAATCTTATAGTAACCTGAAGTTGAGGTGACAATGACGAATGGAGTAGTATGATAAAGTAGTAAATTTTGTGCCCAGGCAAATTCCTGAATTCGGTTGGCGGGCGATTACACTCACCATGCAATGAAGAAGATATGATAAAATGGAAATTTCCATATGAATCGGTTTTAAATAAGTGAAAGGATGTTATTATGAAATTAAAGCAGCAATTAACCATTGCCTTTTTAATAAGTGTACTTTCTTTAATCGGGTTCAGTTTCATGGCATTTACCATAAGTGCAAATGAATACCTGAAATTTGATGAAGATGTGATTTCCTTGGTGCAGGGATGGGAGTCTCCACTTCTCACGGACATCATGAAGTTCTTTACCTACATAGGTTCAACCTTTTCCCTGATTATCCTTTCCTTGATCATTTTGTTTTTCTTATATAGGGTATTGAAGCATCGTTTGGAACTGGTCTTATTCACTGCAGTCATGGTTGGTTCACCTCTTCTCAATTTGATGGTTAAGCTATTGTTTCAACGCGTCCGGCCCGATTTACATCGACTCATCGAAATTGGGGGGTACAGTTTCCCAAGTGGACATGCCATGAATGCATTTTCTTTATACGGTATTCTTACATTTTTGCTATGGCGTCACATTACGGCTAGGTGGGCAAGGATTCTATTGATTCTGATCAGCATGATCATGATTCTCTCGATAGGTATTAGCCGTATATACCTGGGGGTCCATTATCCTAGTGATATCATTGCCGGATATTTGGCGGGTGGTTGTTGGATCGCAATTGCCATTTGGTTTTTTCAAAGGTATCAAGACCGCCGGAAGAACAAAGGTCGTTAATAAAGGGAGCAAGATTATTGCAAGATAAGCAGCCGGCGGGTAACAAGTCAGCTGTTGATTCAAGAAAGTTAGGAGCGTATTAAATGGAAAACTGGATTACGGAATTCATGAACGATTTTGGGTATATAGGAATCTTTCTATTAATAGCATTGGAAAATATTTTCCCGCCGATCCCGTCAGAGGTCATTCTTACATTTGGCGGCTACATGACAACAAAAGCGGATATGACGATTATCGGCGTCGTGATTGCTGCGACTATAGGGTCAGTGGCAGGGGCAGTCGTCCTTTATGGAATTGGTTTACTTCTTGATGTTAAGGTCATTGAAAGGTTCGTGGAAAGATGGGGCCATATTCTTCGGTTAACTGTATCGGACGTCCATAAGGCGAATTCATGGTTTGACAAGTACGGGGCATGGACCGTGTTTTTCTGCAGGCTGGTTCCGTTGATCAGAAGCTTGATCTCAATTCCTGCAGGCATGTCCCATATGAGCTTTTGGCTTTTTCTGCTTTACACAACATCCGGAACATTAATTTGGAACATCATCTTAGTCAATATCGGGGCAGCTGTTGGGTCTTCGTGGGAAGATATAGTAGGATATATGGACATTTATTCAAACATCGTTTATGCGATATTGGCTTTGTTATTGATTACTTTCGTTGTTTTGATTTTGAGAAGGAATAAAGGCAAAGTATAATTTCAGTTTAGTTGATTGGGCCGTTACAATCGGCACTTCATTACATAACGGAAAATAACCGCCAAAGGCTGTCATTGCGACAGCCTTTTTCTTATGGAAGGAAGTAGGCTGAACTCAGAATAAAGGGGGAATGCTTTGGGCAAAATGAGTGAAACGAAAAAGGAATGAGGTTCGGAATATGGCTTCTTTTTTCAAACAAAAGAGACAAGTAAAGCAACGTGAAAAGAAGAAGGAAGATGAAAATCAATCCAAAAGCAAAACGCCAATTTATATTGAAAGTTCCCTTTCTGCCAATCTGGAAATCGTGAAGAAAAAGACGGGGAAAAGTCCTGACATCATTATCCGAACGTTGAAAATCGGTCAAAATCCAGAGATAAAAACAACTATTTTGTATGTGCAGGGTCTGATTGATAATCCTAGCGTAACGGACTTTTTAATTGAATCAATCATGAAAAATCCTCACCTATCAAAAAACATACTTCCACTGGAAGCATTGGAAATTATCTCTGAGGACGTGGTTTCCCTCGGTGGCGTGGAAAGGGTCACGGACTGGGAAAAACTATTTTTGACTTTATTATCAGGGGACAGCATCATTTTTGTTGATGGAGTAAACATCGCCCTGGTTGCCAGTACAAGAGGAGGAGAGAAGCGCTCGATTCAGGAACCGAGCACGCATTTGACTGTCCGGGGATCTAGGGAAGGGTTTACGGAATCGAATGGAACGAACATCGCCATGTTACGCCGCATCATCAATACCCCGGATTTATGGATAGAGTCGATGAAAATAGGCACTGTGACAAAAACGGACGTTTCCATCATGTATATAAATGGAATTGTCAAGGAAGGGATTGTCGAGGAGGTCAAGAAGCGCTTAAATCGTATTAACATCGATAGCATTCTTGAATCAGGATATATTGAACAATTGATAGAAGACCAGGTCATGACCCCATTCCCAACCCTTAACCATACAGAAAGACCGGATATGGTTGCGGGAAATCTTCTGGAAGGAAGAGTGGCGATATTCGTTAATGGAACGCCTTTCGTCTTGGTGGCCCCGGCAATATTCGTACAGTTTTTTCAATCTGTCGAAGACTACTATAATCGCTTTGACATTGCTTCTGCCACCCGTTTTTTACGGATCATCGTTTTCATCATCTCGATAGTCGGGCCGGCTGTCTATGTTGCAGCCACGACTTTTCATCAGGAAATGATTCCAACGAAGTTGCTGGTCATTGTAGCGGCCCAAAGGGAAACGGTTCCTTTGCCTGCCGTCGTTGAAGCGCTTCTTATGGAAATGACCTTTGAAATATTACGGGAAGCAAGTCTTCGGATGCCAAAGGCCGTTGGTTCGACGATGTCCATTGTCGGAGCATTGGTCATCGGGCAGGCGGCCGTCCAGGCTGGTATCGTATCTCCGGCAATGGTCATCATCGTCTCGATCACGGCAATCGCCAGTTTTGCAACCCCTTCTTATGCCATAGCAATATCTGCCCGCATTGTCCGGTTCGGATTCATCATTTGTGCCGGCACATTAGGTTTTTATGGGATGATTTTAGCCTTTATCATTCTCATCGTCCATTTATGCAGCCTGCGTTCACTTGGAGTTCCTTATATGACACCGCTCGCCCCTCTGAATCCTGAAGGGCTGGGCGACACATTCTTCAGAAGACCTATGTGGGCATTCAAGGAAAGGCCTAAATTTTTAACCAACGAAAATAATCTGATAAGGGAAGGCGACAATCAAAGACCACTGCCTCCTGAATCGCGTGGAATGAAAACTTCTGACGGGAAAAAAGGTGAAGGCAATGAATCGTAAAAGATTAGTTCTGCTCTTGATGATGTTGATTGCAACCATATTCACCACAGGCTGCTGGGATAAAACAGAGTTAAACGAAATGGCCATCGTCTCGGCGGTTGGACTCGATAGAAATAAAGAAGGAAAGTTAGTGGGAACGTTCCAAATCATTAATCCAAGCAATGTAGCGGGAGCTCTTCAGGGCGGAGGCGGAACGAATCCACCGATATCCATTTATAGGGCTGCTGGAAATAATATACTTGAACTAGATAATATCGCTTCAACTAAAATCTCCCGAGATATGTATTTTGCCCATGCCAACTTGGTTGTCATCAGTGAGGAACTAGCAAAAGAAGAGGGCCTCAACGATATTTTCGACGCATTTGAGCGCTCCCCGGAATTCAGGGCAACTACGAGGATCGTGATTGCCCGGGGTGTGAAAGCAAGGGATATTGTCGAAACGTTAACCGCAATCGATAAGGTATCTGCTGAGAAAGTCATTAGGACGATTGAAACCACTGAAAAAACCCAGGGGAAAAATATTAGCATCAATCTCCAAGAAGTGATCAAGAATCTGCTTAGTACCGGAAAAGAACCGATAATAAGCGGTTTTACCGTGAAAGGAAACACAGGTAAAGAGGATAAAATGGAGAATACCATGTCCTCGGATATTGAGGCAAACCCTAATGCAGCAGGGATAGGTGTTTTTAAAGATGGCAAATTGATTGACTGGTTGGATGGCGCTAAGGCAATAGGATCAATGTGGGTATTGGATAGGATTGAAAATACCCATTTAAACCTTGATTGGGAGGGGAAAAAAGACGCAATCACCTATTCAGTTATTCGCCAAAAAACCAACGTCGGGGCAAAATTGGTAAACGGCAAACCGAAAATATCGATAAAGGTCCATGCAGAGGGAGATATCCGGGAGGTGAATGTTCCTTTAAATCTAACCGATATGCATGTTCTGATAGATATTGAAAAGAAGTTAGCGAAAGAATTGAAGAAGGAGATGGAAGATGCGATCGTTCGGGCACAAAAAAATAAATCCGATATTTTTGGCTTTGGGGAGCTCATGCACGAATCCCATCCGAAAGAATGGAAGAAGTTGGAGAAAAATTGGGACGATGATTCTTTTCCTAAACTGGAAGTTGATGTGCAGGTAGAAACTTTCATTCGCCGTACCGGATTACGTAATAAACCGTATCTTTCGAATTTAAAAAAGGATGATCAATAAAGGAAAGGAAGTGGCATCCTTATGGAAAAGGCAAATATCAGCGGTTACCAGCTGTTCGTCCTTATTTTCCTGTTTGAAATGGGCAGTGCACTTTTGGTTGGGCTTGCAGGTGAAGCCAAGCAGGCTGCCTGGCTGGTCATCCTTATCGCGATGATAGGCGGATTTTTATTATTTTTCATTTATTATGGCCTTTTTCAATACTACCCTGATCAGTTGTTAACGGAATTTGTACGAAATATATTGGGGAATTTTCTAGGCAGGATCGTAGCTTTTCTATACATCCTTTATTTCATCTATCTTGCTGCAAGGGTGCTGAGGGATTTCGGAGATACGCTGCTTACTTTTGCCTATCCTCGTATTCCGTTATTTGTTGCGAACGCTGTATTCATTTTAGTCGTAGTGTATACGGTCCGTAAAGGGATAGAAGTATTGACGAGGACGGGGGAACTATTCTTTGTCTTGGAGAATTTACTTTTAATGACCTTCATGCTTCTGATTATTGCTTCAGGCATGATCCATTTAAACAACTTAAAACCCATTTTTGAAATCAGCGGGACAGAGATGGTGAAAATGGGTTTCACTAAAACCGTATTCTTTCCATTTGGCGAGATCATAGTGTTTTTAATGATTTTCCCTTATTTAAATGAACCTCAGCGACTGAAAAAAATTGGGATATGGAGCTTGGCGACAAGCGGTATTTTTCTCGCGATAATAATGGCTGTGAATATTGCTGTACTTGGGGTGGACCTTACAACACGTTCGCAATACCCTCTTCTTACCCTTATTCAGTCCATAGAGGTCGCGGGCTTTCTTGAACGTCTCGATGTGTACTTTTTGTTTTTGTTGATGATTGGCGGGTTCATCAAGATAAGTGTATTTACTTATGTGGCGGTAACGGGTACGGCGAATATTTTCAATGTTAAACAGCCCTCCAGACTTGCATACCCTGTTGGCTTTGTCATTTTACTGATTTCCATAATAATAGCAAGCAGCTATACGGAACATATGCATGAAGGGCTAGATGCCGTACCAAATTACATCCATCTGCCATTTCAGGTGATCATTCCGTTGCTTCTCTTGATCATAGCCTTTTTTAAGAATCGAAAAAAAAGGAAGACAAGCACCAAAAAAAGTTCCTGAAAGGCGGAGTTGATCAAAAATGAAATTCTTCGGTATTACGCTTTTGCTTCTAATCCCTTTAGTGGTCATATCTTTAGGTATGGATATTCTATTGGGATTTGATTTGGATAATTCAATCAAGCATGCCTTTAACCCATTTTTGGTGAAGGACCCCGCTGAACTTATCCTTTTTTTCATTCTTTTTGCATTCCTTGTGTTCAGCTTTTTTTATCGAAAAAAAAAGAAAGGCAACGCCAAAGGACAACAATGATGGTGCAAATTCGCCTTGCTGAAATAGAGATGAACTCCGAATTTGGGAGTTTGTCTTTTTGCTTTTTTCAACCCTGCAAACGCATTTCATAGTATGATGATTAAATGAGATATTTTCAGCGGAATGTAAAATCATTCAACAACAAAACCCCGGGAGGAGGACGGCAACTTGGATATCAAATTGAATCAAAAAATCATAAAAGATATGTGCGGGGCCGTCTCCTTCAAAAGAGGGGAAGCTTTTCAGCGTGCCAATAAAGTGAAATTTGAAAGCTACCGTCAAGATGGTTGTGAAGCAACGGTTAAAGGCAAGGAAGACTTCCATGTCACGATTGAAGCGGATGCTGTCGGCGGATTTCAGACGAAATGCAGCTGTCCTACGCTAACTTCCTTCCATCGGGATTGTCAGCATATTGCAGCCGTCCTGCTGTCGGTTTACGACCATCAGCAAGGTGGAACGATCCCTGAGGGCCTGCATTCAACCGTTTCTAATGCTTCAGCCAATAAGCAGTTGTCAGAGGGCTTGCTGACCCTTTTCGATAATCAGCCTGTCCGCAAAAGCGGCCATCAGCGCCACTTTGAAAATAGAAAGGTGCTTGAAGCAGAGTTTACGTGCAAACCAGTATGGATGGGCACGGACCAATATATGTTAGGACTGGAAATGAAAATCGGTGCTTACAATGTGTCGAATATTCGGGATTTCCTGAAGCGAGTTAAAGACGGAAAATCTGCCGAAGTGTCCCATTCATTTATATATGACCCGATATTGCATTGTTTTCAGAATGAAAATGATTCCGTGCTTCAGGAACTCATTACGGTGATATCGGATGAAAAAGTCTATGTTGACGCCCTGATGGATAAATCTGAATATACATTGGATAATCATTTATTACTTTTGTCTCCATCTTCTTTTCGAAGGCTTGTACCCATCCTTGAAGTAGCGCCAATGGTGAAGCTTGCCTATGGTAGCCTTACATTCAATGGCTTTCGTTTATCGAATGGACCGCTTCCTTTACAGTTTGAATTTACCGAAAGCGAGGTCAAAGGATATCAACTGAATATTAAAAGGCTGCACGAAATGATCGTCATGAATGAATACACATTGGTTCTATTTGAAGGGAAATTGGTTCAGCTTGAAGATGGGGATTTCCAACGCCTTTCAGAGTTGAAGCAAATGATGGAGGATTCGGGGATGGATCAAATTCCAATCCATCATGACCAGCTGGAACTATTCCTGGACAAAGTGGTACCAGGTTTGAAAAAACTCGGTGAAGTTCATATAGCAAGAACCATCACCGAATTGTTTTTGAAGACACCGCTGATTGCAAAGCTATACTTGGATCGAGTAAAAAACAGGCTGCTTGCGGGGCTGGAATTTCACTATGAAAATATCGTGATCAACCCTTTGGAAAAGCAGGAGTCAAAGGTTATAAGGGATGTTGAGAAGGAGTCGGAGATACTGAAGCTGATGGAGGATAGCCAGTTTGCCAAGACGGACGGCGGCTATTTCTTGCATAATGAAGAGTTGGAGTATGAGTTTTTGTACCACATCGTTCCGAAACTCCAAAAGCTGGTACAAATCTATGCCACGACGGCAGTAAGAAACCGGATTTCCCGTGGAAATGCTGCACCGCGCATAAGGGTTAATATTAAAAAAGAACGTACTAATTGGCTCGAATTCAAATTTGAAATGGATGATATCCCGGATAAACAAATTCGTGAGGTCTTAGCAGCGCTTGAAGAAAAGAGGAAGTACTATCGTTTAAGGAATGGATCGCTGCTTTCCCTTGAAACAAGGGAATACGAGGAAATCAATCGTTTTCTGAATGCACTTCCTGTACAGGATGAAGACCTGGAGAGCACGCTGAACATGCCAATCGTAAAAGGGCTTCAGCTCCTTGATTCCGTGAATGACAGCCAAACATTCACAATGGAGGAGTCATTCCGTCAGTTTTTGGATAACATCGGGAATCCGGGCTCCTTGGAGTTCACGGTGCCAAATAGTCTGGTCCCTATCTTGCGCGAGTATCAAAAAAACGGCTATAAATGGATGAAAATCCTTGCCCAATACGGTTTTGGCGGAATTCTTGCTGATGATATGGGACTGGGAAAAACACTGCAAAGCATCGCGTTCATTTTATCCGAGCTGCCTGACATCCGTGAGAAAAGGGTTCCGGCGCTTATTGTCTGCCCATCATCATTGACCTACAATTGGCTGAGCGAATTCACTAAATTCGCTCCTGAGATACAAGCCGTCGTCATTGATGGCGACAAGACTGAAAGGACGAAGCTGCTTAAGGAAGCGAAGGATGTGGATGTAGTGATCACCTCTTATCCATTGCTCCGGAAAGACATCGCATCATTTGAAAAGCAGGACTTCCATACGGTGTTTTTCGATGAGGCACAGGCCTTTAAGAACCCAGTGACACAAACGGCACGAGCGGCCAAGAAGATAAATGCTGCACATCGCTTCGCGTTGACTGGTACGCCTATCGAGAATTCACTAGAAGAGCTCTGGTCCCTTTTCCACGTCGTATTCCCTGAACTATTCATGGGGTTAAAGGAGTATAGCAATCTCTCAAGGAAGCAGATTTCCCGCAGGATACGCCCATTTTTGCTGCGGAGAATGAAAGAGGACGTGCTAGGTGAACTTCCGGAAAAAATCGAGTCGCTGGAATCGATGGAACTGCTTCCTGATCAGAAGAAACTGTACGGCGCCTATCTGGCGAAGCTGCGGCATGATACGCTGAAACACCTGGATAAGGACACCCTCCGGAAAAATCGGATCAGGATCCTCGCTGGCTTGACCCGGCTTAGGCAAATATGCTGTCACCCCGCCTTGTTTGTGGACGGATATAAAGGCAGTTCAGCTAAATATGAGCAACTGATGCAAATTGTCGAAGAATCGAAGCATTCTGGAAGACGGGTGCTGATTTTCTCGCAATTTACAAAAATGCTTCAAATTATCGGCAGGGATTTGGCCATGAAGGGACAACCTTTTTTCTACCTGGATGGAAAAACCCCATCAAAGGAACGTGTGGAAATCTGCAATCGATTTAATGCAGGAGAGCGGGATATATTCCTCATTTCATTGAAAGCGGGGGGGACGGGTCTCAACCTGACAGGTGCCGATACAGTCATTCTATATGACCTTTGGTGGAATCCGGCAGTTGAAGAACAAGCCGCGGACCGTGCCCATCGAATGGGACAGAAGAATGCTGTTCAAGTCATCAAACTTATTGCCCGTGGCACAATCGAAGAAAAAATGAATGAACTTCAAGAGAAAAAGAGACACCTTATTGAAGAAATCATCGACCCTGGAGACAAATCGTCGTCTGCACTTACAGAAGAGGATATCAGGGAAATCTTGACGATATAAGGGAACAGCTGAAGGTAATCTTATTAATGAATCGAATAGTTCAATTATGGAGCATTCCTTTGTAAATGGAGGAGTGCTTCTTTTATTTTTAAAAGAAAAGGATATTACGGTAACAATAATAATATAATAAAAAACAACAATGTTTTATTGTAAAACGATAAAATTTGTGTTAAATTCAAATTGATAAAAAATAAATGAGGTGCTTTTTATGAAACAAGTGTCAACGATCTTTTTGAAGATAGCCGTTATTCTTATTGGAATGCCGATTCTTGCTTTGTGCATCTTTGTGGTGCCTGAGATTGCGAATTTTGCAGCAGAATTATATCCGGATATGACTTATTTGAAATATCTCGTTTTAATCGATTTGTATGCATCGGCGATACCTTTTTACTTCGCTCTATATCAAGCCTTTAAACTTTTAAGCTATATTGACAAGAACAAAGCTTTCTCGGAATTATCTGTAAGAGCTTTAAAGACAATAAAAAATTGTGCAATCACAATCAGCAGCTTGTATGTGGTAGGAATGCCGCTCTTTTATCTCATTGCGGAGATGGACGACGCCCCAGGCATCATAGTAATCGGATTGGTCATCATTTTTGCTTCAATGGTGATTGCAGTCTTTGCTGCTGTTCTTCAAAGGCTTTTGCAAGAGGCCATCGATATAAAATCAGAAAATGACTTAATAGTCTGAGGTGAATAAAATGGCAATTATAATCAATATTGATGTAATGCTTGCTAAAAGGAAAATGAGTGTTACAGAACTTTCTGAGAGGGTTGGAATAACGATGGCTAACCTTTCCATATTGAAAAATGGCAAGGCAAAAGCGATTCGATTATCAACTTTAGAGGCGATTTGCAAGGCGTTAGAATGTCAACCCGGAGATATTTTAGAATACCGTAATGATGAAGACACCCAAGGATAATGGTAAAGGGGAGTAAAACATGAATTTTTTAACCATTAAAAAAATGGAGACACCAATCATGCGAGCACTAAAACAACTCTTTCGGTTTGGTTGGGAGCAGGCCCTGTCATGTTTGTTTCCTGCCGTTATTTTTGCTTCTTTGGCTATTACAAAATTCATTCCGCTTCCCTTCCTGCCGCGGTATGACTGGCTGCTCATCATCTGCCTTCTGATGCAGTGGTGGATGGTGCGTTCCGGGCTTGAAACACGGGATGAACTAAAGGTTATCACATTGTTCCACCTTATTGGACTTGCTCTTGAACTTTTCAAGGTACATATGGGCTCCTGGACTTATCCAGAGGAAGGTATTTTTAAGATCTTTGGAGTGCCTCTGTATAGCGGATTCATGTACGCAAGTGTAGCGAGTTATCTTTGCCAGGCGTGGAGGAGGTTAAAGGTTGAACTGTTCAAGTGGCCGCCGTTTTTTGTCGTTGTATCTCTTGCAGCTGCGATTTATTTGAATTTTTTCACCCACCATTATTGGATTGATGTTCGTTGGTGGTTATCTGGACTTGTCATCATCGTCTTTTGGCGGTCATGGGTCACATACGAGGTTGGTGGAGCTCGATATCGTATGCCAATCGCGCTTTCTTTTGTGCTCATCGGATTTTTTATATGGATAGCCGAAAATATCGCAACGTTCTTTGGGGCATGGGAATATCCAAACCAAACCGATGCATGGAGTCTTGTTCATCTAGGAAAGGTAAGCTCATGGCTCTTATTAGTAATTGTTAGCTTTCTTATAGTAGCCACGCTAAAGCAGGTTAAAGGGAAAGATTCCACTAAGATGGATGCTAATCATTTTTTATAAAATGACTTCACACAAGAAAATAAATAAGTAAAGACGACACATTAATTCGATATATCAAAATTGTGTCGTCTTTGTTTTTCTATGCTTTTATATACTAGATAACATAATGGTAATGCGGTGTCATATTCCGAATTTCTATAGTCAAAAGTAAAATCACCTTCACTCATTCTTATGAAACAAGTTTTAATCCCACTGCTGCGCCAAGGACCATGGCTATAAAAACGACTCTTCGCCAATCTTTGGATTCCCCATATAATAGCATCCCGATTATCGCTCCGCCTGATGCGCCGATTCCTGTCCAGATAGCATAAGCCGTCCCCATCGGCAAGGTTTTCATGGCATAAGCAAGAAAAAGGAAACTTGCTCCAAATCCGATGAATAACAGCAGCAAGGATTGCCAATTACGGTCTTTGTGCAATTTATTTATCATCGCAACCCCAAACATTTCAAATAGCCCCGCTAAGATTAAAGAGACCCAAGCCATTATGATTCATCCCCTTTCTCTGCCTTATCATCAGTCACTAGCTTCAAGCCAATCACCCCTGATAATAAAAGGAGGATCAATAGCGTTTTGCTCAGCTTGAAGGATTCTCCAAAGAAAATGATTTCTGAAAAAACGGTACCGGCTGTCCCCATACCAACAAAAACGGCATATACCGTACCGACAGGAAGCTTCCTGCCAGCCATTATCATCAAGTAAAAACTGATGATGATCGAAATGACCGTTCCAGACCAAGTCCAAAAGTCATCTGCATGTTTTAAGCCAATTACCCAAAATACTTCAAAAAAAGCTGCAATAAATACTTTAATCCAGTTTGTGCTCATGAATACCGCACCTCCAATTTTATTCTTTACCAAAAAAAACAAAAAAAGCCCAAGAGATAACCGTTAAACAGTTTCTCCCAGGCTTTTATCCTTCCGTGACACAGCATGCTGTGAGTTTTCTCTCGGACCAGACCAGCAATAAGACGCACTGCGGAACCCTAGAAAACCTTTGACATATGCAATTACCTTTCATTATACATACTTTTTGAACTTACTCAAGGTAAAAGTTTTTTTGCCAAGGTCATGCCCAATTTGGACTAATATCAGCAAATGCCCCGTAACGTTTGCAGCAGAGATGACTGAAAAGTTTAATGATAAAAATGGAAGGTGAGCTGTTTGCCACTTTAAAAAATCATCAATTTATCATGACCTGTCAATGGAAAAAAAGAACGTAGTCAGTTTCTGTTTTTAAGTCAAAAAAGCCCCGAAATCTTATCCGGGGCTTTTTTGACTTGTAATTTAGGCACTCACTGTCCGTTTCCGGGATGAACCTTCTTTTTTATGTGAAACATAGCTATGCAGGATCATTCCTATGATGACGATAAAGATACCGAACCACGATAACGGAGAAGGGATGGGTAAAGATAGGAATAGTAATTCGCCGGCGAGGGCAAAAAGGACCTCCATCGATTGTGTAGCTTCGACTGAAGCTAATTTCTGCATATTTCCACTTACCAAATCGGTCGCTTTGAAAAAAAGGACTGTGGCTATGACACCTGAAAATAGTGCGACCAAAAGGGATTGGAAACTCTGCATCTTCGTCGGCGCCCCTACTGTAAAGAAACCGTACAATGAAAGCAGGAACCAGAATGGCAAACTCGCCAAAGTCATTCCCAATACACGCTGGTAAGCATCTAAACGACCTTCGGATACTTCCATCATTTTGCGATTTCCCAAAGGGTATGCAAACGAAGCGATGACGATTGGAATCACTCCCAGCCAAAGATTGGCCATTGAAATGTGTTTAGTATGTTCCAGTTGCATCAGGATGATCCCAAGCAGAATGATCATGGACATGAGGAGGCCTTTCACAGAAACCCTTCCTCTTTGCCTTTCGATCCCATCTTTCGTTTGGACACTTTCAAAAAACAGCGGCGCAAGCAGCGCACCCGAAATGATCGTGATTTGCCAAGTGCCGGCGATCAGCCAACCAGGTGAGTAGGCGGACGCAAAGCATAAAGGAGCATAAAATAACCCAAATCCGACAAAACTCCAAAGCAGCCAAGGACCTGGCTTTTCTCTCATCACTTGTAAAAGGGGACGCAGGTTTTTTCTGCTCAATACGATACACAACAGAAATGGCACCATGAAGAAATAACGCAGCGAAGCACTCCAAATCCAACTTCCGCCAGACAACTCCATGGCCTGATTCAAAACAAACGTAAATGCAAAAAAGAAAGCAGAACAAATACCTAATATAATCGGACGCAATTGACTCACCTCAATCTGTTTTATGAGTCAGTAAGACTCTGGAAGGATGGCAATCGTTTCGGCTTTCTGAATCCACTGTTTTAAAAGCGGAATGAATTTTCGGAATATTATAAGCGATCAATTTAAATTTTCCTTCAAAAGCAAAAGAAAATCAACAGGATTCTTTTAAGCTAGTGAAATTCATTCTTCATGATTCGACATGACATAAAAAGAATGCTTGTTGGAATTAAATGAAGGCGTTTCCATTTTAATATTCATTTTAACAATATATACCAACTAAAGAAGCGGGAAACGTTGTCATGACGCGTGTTATGAAGGTATTACTAATATTTTATATAAAAATCATATAGAGGCAGATAATATATGAAGATACGAGAATTGACGAATATGGTAGGTAGTGGTATCTTAATAGAAGTGCAAATAATGTCGAATGGTGACGAAATATATAAATGCAACATTCGCAAGAAAGTTAGTGGGGTAAATTAAATGAAATCTACAGGTATTGTACGTAAAGTTGACGAATTAGGACGGGTAGTCATTCCAATTGAACTGCGCCGAACATTAGGAATTAATGAGAAAGACGCTCTGGAGATTTATGTAGAACAAGAGCGCATCATCCTTCAAAAATATAAACCAAACATGACTTGTCAGGTTACAGGTGAAGTTTCCGATGACAATATGAAACTTGCTGACGGTAAATTAATACTTAGCCCTGAAGGTGCCGAACTTCTAATTAAAGAAATTCAAGCCAGCATGGAAACTGCTAAATAATTAATATGCTAGATTAATAGCATCCAAGTGTAGGGAGGTTTTCCCTACACTTTTTTTATATTAAATGGTGAAATAATAAAAATGATTCGATTCACGGACGAAACCAATTTTTTCATAAAGCTTCTGTGCATTAACATTATCCTTACCTGTCTCCAGTGAAACCCCTTTGGCACCTGTTTCCCGTGCAAAACTGATGGCCGCGTTCAATAACTCCTCGCCAAATCCCTTTTTGCGGGCGGACTCCCTCACGAATAAATCATTCAATACCCATGACCGCATCATACTGACAGACGAAAAAGAAGGATACAATTGTACAAAACCAATTGGATTTCCTTCATCAAACGCCATAAAAACCACAGACTCCCCATTTGTCAGCCTTTCCCTTAAAAACTCGCTTGCACGACCAGGATCGGATGCTTGCTCATAAAACACTCTGTATAAATCAAAAAGTTCCGTCAGTGATTCCAGCTCATGTAATGTAGCCTTTTGTATGCTCATAAATGGACCCTCCAATTGTTAGAATACTCTAAATTTACCATTTAATCATACTTCCCGCCAAATTCAGGACCACATTTTCCGGCGCCAAAAATCAGGATGGAGCCTAAAAAGGCACCATCCTACATGAAAAGGGCTATTAAACCCAAGTTGGGCTGTAAACTCATGGATTATCAGCGATAATACGTCAAATGCAGCAGCAAACTCACGAATTATAAGCTTTTACTTGTGAGTTTTGGCAATTTACTCGTGAAATTAGAACAAATACTCGTGAGTTTGGCCGATTTACTCGTGAAAGGAGCATCATCAAATTGGGACCTAAAATAATAAATCAAATCCTTCATTACTCGAGTGGTTTAGCTTCTAAACCGCCTGTATTAAGGATGTGAACATTAACGTTTATATCATGTAGTGAATCGTTATCTAAGTAGTCCTTCGGATCATTTATATGATTCTTTTGCCAGTATTTTGTCTCTTTGATATAAAGGATTTTACCTAAGCTTAAAGGATCCGCGTTCTTTTGAATCCCTGTCATGAAGGTTGTTTGGATTTCTTTTTTTATTTGGCTTTCGAATTTCCGTTTTATTTTATCGATATCCATTTGTGTATCAAGCCCCAGTATCTTACCTGATACATCAACGTCAATATTGAATTTGTACTTTCCATCCATGAGAACAGGCTTTACTTGATAATGCGGATGGGAGAAAGAGGCATAGATGTCTTGCTTATTCATGTTAATATTTAAGGGTGTTTTGTTGGTCCTTTTATTGAGCCAGCGTAAACCGCTCAAATCCTTTTCAGAGAACCAGGGCTGGGACACTTTATAATAAATGACAAATGCACCATCCATAAAGAGACTTTTTCTTTTTTTATCCTTTTCCTTCCATACTTTATCGTTCCAGGAAATGGAGGGCAGGATGGTTGTGGATGCTTTTTCCCGCTGGTTAGAATAATACTTTTGGACCGTAATGGGTTGGATGAATGATCGATTCCGGTAGACATCCTCAGGTAAATATAATGTCGTGTATAAAGGCGATAAATTAAAATAACCATTAATGGAGAAAAGCTCATCCATGGAACTTTTTGTGGCAAAGATATTGGCAGAGTACCTAAGTAACTGGTTTCTGTATATATAATCCACTATTTCTGTACTTTGCTGCTTCAAAACATTTTCACTGATGACAAATGTGGAAACATGACCTATATAGAGAGACTGTTGAGTATTGCGCATTAGTTTATTAATGGCGATCGAGATGGAACGCGCTTTTTGTTTCCCTACATATACGGGCGGGGCTTGAGTGGGTTTTGCCTCCGTTTTAGCTACCGCAGAGAAGTCCACAAGTTGCGTATAAACAATGTATTCCCCATCTTTGAAATCTATCCCGATGGCCGTTATATAATGAAAGTCCTGGATCGTTTTTTCATCCCAGCAGCCTGAAAGTAAAAGGAATAGAGGGATGGTTAATAATATTTTGCAGATGCGGAACATGGCCTTACTGCCCCTTTCTGGTCTTATCATTAGCTGCCAAGGATCGTTTGCTCATGGAATTCCATGGCCTCTTTATGAATGAATCCAGTAGTTTAGTGAATATTGGCGGGTTCATTCCGCCAATATATGAAATCCCGAATGAATCAAGCCTGGATAGTAAAGTGACAATGGAAAGGAAACCGATTATCGTGCCATAGATTCCATAAATACAGCTTAGTAACAGCACAAACATGCGCAGAATCGTTACGGCCCCTGTTAAAGACTGGTTTACAAGAGTATAAGATGCGACAGAGGTTACGGCAGTAACCACAAGCATGGTTTGTGAGGTCAGTCCGGCCCTTATCGCGGCATCACCGACAATGAGTCCGCCTACAACAGCAACTGTCTGCCCAACCGCTTTAGGTAACCTGACTCCGGATTCGCGGAATAATTCAAATAAAATGAGCATGAGAATGAATTCCATGGTGGCGGATAAGGGAAGTCCAAGCCTTGAAAGGGTGATGGTGGCCAATAACGGGAACGGCACCTGTTCAATGTTGAAAGCGGAAATGGATATCCAAAACCCCGGCAATAAAATGGTAATGCCAAGCCCCATAAAGCGAAGCAGTCGCTCAAGACTTACAAATAGATAAGGAAGATTCGAATCTTCTGCTGTTTTTATTTGCAATAATAATGTAGAAGGAGCCACGATTATTGTTGGCATTCCGTCCACGATTAGAATGAATCTTCCTTGATTGAGTGCTTCCACTACAAAGTCGGGGCGACTTGTATAATGAGTGAGTGGAAATATACTAAATTTACTGTTAGTGATCAATTCCTCCAATTGTTGGCTGCTCACCAAAATATCAATATCAATGGAGTTAATCTTGGACCTCACATTTTTAACGAGTTCTTTATCAATGATGTCATCCATGTACATTAGTGCGACTTTCGTTTGACTGCGCCTGCCGACAATAAAGTCTTCATAGGCGAGCGATTTTGTTTTTAGCCGCTTTCTGATTAAAGCGGTATTTATGGATAAATCCTCGACAAATCCATCTCTTGGTCCTCTTACAGAGACCTCGAAGGAAGACTCCTCAGGCTGCCTGTTCGGAACATTGGACAAATTTATTGAAAATAACTTTTGGGTTGATGGAATGAATAATAAGGCATTCCCGGAGAAAATCAGCTGCTGGACGCTATTGAATTCACTATCAATTGTCACTTTAGTCAAATCTATCAATGGTTTTAGCTTGTTGATTGCCTCTTCTTCATCGATTCTCTCATCCAATTCCATCATTTTGTTTAACTTTTCCAAAATCCCCTTGTTCAGTAAACTGATATCGGTCATACCCGAGCAATAAAAGATAAGGACAGGAATGGGCCTTTCGGTTTCTCCAATATAAATCGTGTCAAATATGATATCCGAGCTTGAACTGAATAACTCCCGAAATGTCTCCTCCTTTAATTCAGGCAGGGTTGGTTCATTTTTGGATCGTTTCATTCTCATGTCGTTTACCCTCCTTAGATCTAATGAACGTGCCGATAAACAAAAAGGCGGACAAAAGTAACAGGAAATAAAAAGCGCCAGGATAATAAAAAGTTTGGGTCACATGCAAAAACTTGAAATTACTGAATGGTACGATGGAGATGACGACCATGAGAAAGCCGACAGCGAAAAGAATTCCTACCTTCATTTTTTCAGTTTTCCTATTAAAGATTTCCGTTATTAAGAATAATGCCAGTGAAACACGGATATAGGCACCAGCAAGCCATTGATAAATGGAAAAGAAATCTGTATGTTCGATATATTTTCCAATAGTCAGCAGACGCCACTGTTCATATGCAGGGTACCTCATGGCTTCGGCTAAGGTCGGTCCGAATTCGGCAATTGCAGCTGTTAATGGTCCTAGAAGTAAAAACACTAAACCGAGGCATATGAAAACCAATACTTTCCGACTGATTTTATCAGTAAGCTTTTCCTGGAAAAAAGCGATTAAAATCAGTTCGGCAAGACCATAACCAGAATATTTCATGGCTTTAACGCCATGAAAATAGCCATTCTCGAAAAGGGGAAGGAGGTGGCTATAGTCTTTTGTCGGTATATTTCCGGTCGCAACAAACATGCCAAGAATGACGACTATTGGCAATAATACAGAAGAGCAAATGGCGATGGAGCGCATACCTGAATGGGCAAGGAAGATGCAAAGCAGTGTAAACGGAATGATAATCGCTAAACTTGGGGTTTCAAAAAGAAAGCTTGTCGTGATCCAATCAATCGTTTCCTTTGTGGTGGCCAATACAAGACTGATCAGATAAATCACGATAAAGAATAAAACGATATTTTTAATAGGATTACCAAATCTATTTTCAAGCCAATTTGTCAGGGATTGATTATTCATATTCTTGATTATCCTCGATAATATGTAGACCCAAACCGGTATCAATCCAATAGTCAGGATAGAAAAAAACCAAGAATCCCTTCCGCCGGTGGATAGAAGGAAAGGGATCAACATAACGTGATTTAGAAGGCCGATTGATAAAAAGAAGATGCTAAGAGTTTGTATCGATCTGATTTTCTTCAAGATGATCCTTTCCCCATTTCCATTGTTTAAAGATTGTATTAATGCAAATGCCATTCTTTTGTTATGGTTGCTAAATGTGGAAATAGTATACGTGATAATGATTGGATTAATATTCCTGATGATTAATGAAAGCATGTGCAGGCTTGCAAAACAAAGAATAGCAGGTAAAAAGGATTTGTCTCAATCAATAAAGAATATAGAATATATCTGGATGCTATTTTTATTGAACATCAAGGGGGGATGAAGATGGATTTAAGATACCCGGTTGGAAAGTTTCAGTTTGACGGGGAAATTACTAGTGATGTGGCCGAGGGGTGGATCAAGGAGATTGAAGCTTTGCCTCGGATGCTGCGGGAAGCGGTATGTAACATGGATGATAAAAGGCTTGATACGGCTTATCGGCCTGGAGGATGGACGGTCCGCCAGGTGGTGCATCATGTTGCCGATAGTCATATGAATGCATATATTCGTTTCAAATTGGCCCTTACGGAAGAAAGTCCGGTCATTAAACCGTACGAAGAGGCGCAATGGGCTGAGCTGCCTGATTATGATTTGCCGATTGAAGTTTCTCTATCACTAATCGAAAGTGTACATATCCGGATGTGCAAACTTTTATCGTGTCTTCATGCAGACGACATGGGCCGAACATTCATCCATCCTGATTCAGGAGAGGTGACGGTCGGTGAAAATATAGGCATTTATGCATGGCACGGACGCCATCACCTGGCTCATATTACTTCTTTATCAAAGCGCCAGGGTTGGTGAATATGATTGTATCACCTGAAAGGTTGTGATTACTGTGAATGCTGAGTTGAAAATCGAACAATTAACATCAATCGAATACCACCTTAATGAACTTTCCGAACTTTTGGTGCAGGTGGTGGATGATGGCGCGTCCATTGGTTTTTTACCTCCGATGGAACGGTCTGAGGCGATTGATTATTGGAGTAGTGCCATAAATCCTGATGTGGTTCTATTAGTTGCTAAATTACAGGGTGAGATAGTAGGGAGCGTACAGTTACATTTATGTTCAAAGCAAAACGGCGGCCATCGTGCGGAAATCGCAAAATTAATGACGCATACTGGTTATAGGCGAAATGGAATAGGGCGTTCACTCATGCTAGAGGCTGAGAAGAGGGCCAAGCAGGAGGGACGGACATTATTGGTCCTGGATACAAGGGAAGGAGATCCTTCTAACTCCCTGTATACTTCATTGGGATATATTCAGGCAGGCAGGATTCCCGATTATGCGAAATCTGCAAATGGTGAATTACATCCGACCATGTTTTATTATAAAAATAAAATCGGGTAACGAATTGTAAGGGGGGAATCCAATTGCAAGCTGTAATCGAAAAAGAAGGTAATGGGATTATCGCAAGATTCGATAGCCTGCTCAATCATTCGGTTGAAAAGGTATGGGGTGCTTTAACGGAGAATGATAAGGTGGAAAAGTGGATGTCCAACCTGGAAATGAAAGACCTTCGAAAAGACGGGACCATAAAATTCAATTTCAATGATGGGTCAGGGAAATCTTTTGATATGAAGGTCAGGGACTTCCAAGAATTTTCCGTTTTAGATTTTGAATGGGGGGACGGCTGGGTTCGTTTCGAGGTATCCCCTGAAAAGGATGGATGCTCATTAGTATTGAAAGAATCCATCACGCCAGTTAATGATCATACATCAAAAGATTTGGCAGGCTGGCATATATGCCTTGATATGTTTAGTGATTTACTTGATGGTCATCATCAGGACTTCCCGATGGATGAATGGGAAAAAAGGCATAAGGAATATACGGCCGCCGTCAAACGAATTGAAGGATGAATGGAATGTGTGACATGCAGGTGGATGCATAAGGAAGCGGAAAAGTGAATTTCGGCCAAAACCGAAGTGAGGCTTCTGCAATTAAGGCAGTTTTTTATTGATATTCCAGTTGGCTCCATGTTAAGATGACTTTAACTTTTAAGAAATGGAGGTTTTCCTTGTGACATTTATCAGACTGCGTTTCCAATCTTTGAACCGTTAATTGAATACGTTCAAAGGCTCTGCATGTCCGCAGGGTAAATGGGAATGGTCTGTCTATTTTTAGGGAAACCTTCATTTTACGCTTTAGTGAAAAAAAGAGACGATTTCAACCTCTTTTTTTTGTGTCCAGCTGATGCCGCGACAACCTTTGTGATCAAAGGGTTTCGCTATTCCAGTTGACTTTAAAATAGAAGAATTATTAAGGGGAGAAATACTTTACCTATCCAAGGAGGTCATTTTGGATACGTGTAAAGTGGTGAATTCTCCATTGTATTGACCAAACCGAAGGCCAGTAGGAGATTACTTTTTATCGTGAAAATAATCATCCTCTCAGTTTCTTTAGATAGGTTCTGATCCATTTACTCTAAACACAGGCAGATAGCCTGTGTTTTTTTTAGGGCATTAAGAAAAAAATATTGAAAATAGAATGAGGTGTTTAAGAGATGAAATCATTAAATGAACAAGTAAAGGACAATTGGAAAAAGAATATCACTCTTTTTCTAGGCAGTCAGACCATATCCCTCTTTGGTTCGTCCTTAGTTCAGTATGCCATCATGTGGTATATCACGTTGAATACACAGTCGGGTGTCATGATGACGATATCCATCGTTTGTGGTTTCGTGCCTACCTTTATACTCTCCCCAATCGCGGGGGTATGGGCAGACCGCTATAATCGGAAGATGCTGATCATTCTTTCGGATTCATTGATTGCCATTTCAACGCTGATTTTGGCCATATTGTTTTTAATCGGCTACGATGAGCTTTGGCTGCTTTTCGTCATGTCCGCTGTCCGGGCGATAGGAACTGGAATCCAGACTCCTGCAGTCGGGGCCATTCTTCCGCAGCTTGTGCCAGAGGATAAGCTTACGAAGGTTAATGGGACAAATGGAAGCATTCAAGCGCTGGTGATGCTAGTTTCCCCCATGGTGAGCGGCGCGCTGCTTACGATGGCTTCAATAGAAACCATTTTCTTCATTGATGTGATTACAGCTGCAATTGCCATCTTCACTTTGCTGGCATTTTTGAAAATTCCAGCACATGCGAAGGCATTACAAAAGCAAACTACCAGCTATTTCACCGATTTGAAAGAAGGATTCAGTTATATCAGGAATCACGACTTTCTTAAGAAGTTCTTTATATTTTTCGCATTTTTCTTCGTGCTTGCCGCACCTGTAGCATTTCTTACACCGCTTCAGGTCACACGCTCTTTCGGGAATGATGTTTGGCGGTTGACTGCGATAGAGATCACTTTTGCCATCGGAATGATGCTAGGCGGGATTTTCGTGGCTTCGTGGGGAGGCTTTAAAAACAAGATCCATACGATGACACTTGCGAGCCTGATAATTGGCGCCTGTACTTTCGCTCTTGGAATCATCCCCGTTTTCTGGATTTACTTGATCATCATGGGGGTAGTCGGATTGGCGATGCCCATCTTTAATACGCCGTCCATGGTCTTGTTACAGGAGAAGGTAGAGGGTGATCTTCTTGGAAGGGTATTTGGTGTTTTAGGGATGATCTCGACATCGATGATGCCCCTGGGAATGCTAGTATTCGGACCGATATCCGACATCATTAAAATTGAGTGGCTGCTTATAGGAACTGGTTTATTGCTGTTCATTCAAGGTTTTTTCCTGCTGGGCAGCAAAGTGTTGATCGAAGCCGGAAAACCAATCTCGAAAGATGCCCCCGAGTAATGGTACACGGGACACCATGTGAGCTGAAGGACTGGAGCCAGAAGGGTATTGGATATTAGGGCAGCACTCCAGTTTTTTATTCTTATTACACCATGAAAGTCATCATTAGATTGGCTAAGGAGGAAAAGATGGATTTTTTGGGAAAGTTATTTAATTGGATGGTAGTTATCGGAATGATCCTACTTATAGGACGACTGCTTACGATGGCGTTTTTATTTCTGGAAATTCCATTTACGACCTTTTTTAAGGACTACAGTCTCATTTCGATCATCATTTTAATAATAGGTGCAATTGGTCAGCAATTCACCAAACCGGGTAAAAGATAAATTGGTTTGAGTTATCATCTTTCCTTTTCATGGGAAATGATCAGCTTCGAATCTAACAGATCGACATATTCTATTGTCGGTCTAAAGTTTTTCTGGAAAAACGGAAGGTATGAGACTCCGCGCAAAGCGAGTGCCTGGAGTGGAAAGTGAGTTCACTAAGTTCCTGACGAATTGAAAGCCAATTCCGTTGAATATGCAAAACAGCATGTCGTTGCGCATGATGATATCATTACAGGTGATGGTCCGGATGGTGCAAAAGAATTCGGAGAGAGCCTAGCTGCAGCATTACGCTAAATCTCGTTTTCTGCTAACCTTGTTATTACCCATTTGAAACCCTTGGATTCTATGTAATCCAAGGGTTTTTTGAATTTGAAAACGCAATAAGTTCTTTGTGCCTACATATTTATCCTTAATTGGCAATTGACAAGGTTTGATTAGGTATATAGTATGTTTATGTGGAAAAATAAAGTAAGTGATCGTAAATAAGGAAGGATCCATTTTGAGCATAGATTGAATCTTTGTTTTCACACAGGTAAGCGAAGCATTTTTGCAGGTCAAATAAAAAGGGGAAATTATTAATGAGAAGTTCATCGATTGAAAAGAAAGAAAAAGTGAAGAGGAGGATATCGGTCCGGATAAAATGGTTATTATTTATATGCACATCCGTTTTTCTAGCTATTGTCGTATCCGTTTCGATAATGGGGGTAAAAGTGACCTCCATTTTTAAAGAAGATAGTATATCCATCAACAAAAGCTCGGCCCAAAATGCGGCGGCACAAATCAATTTGAGCATGGCCACGTATGAGAATTCGCTAGAGCAGTTATCACAGCTAGTTTCCAATCAGATCAAGAATGGTGATTCAATCAAGGATATCCAAAAAACGATAGAGGCATTTCAAAAGAACAATGAAGATTTAATTTCTGTTTATTATATGGATGGATCGGATGGTTCCTTGTATGCTTCGCCCCAAATGGATTTCAATCAGGATGCAAGGGAGACCAAGACATATACGCAGCTGACCGAAAGGCCAGAAACGAAATGGATGGATGTGTATAAGGATGGAGTTTCAGGGATGATCATGACTTCCGTTGTAACGCCCGTTTTATCGGACGGGAAAATGGCAGGAGCCCTGGGCTATGACATCGACCTTTCGACAATCGGGAAAATGAGGACAACCATCGAAAAAGAGTCCACTAGCAATCTGGTTATATTGGATTCACAAGGTTTTATTGTGAGTTCATTCATGCAGGGGATGGACGGGAAGAATATGAATCCTGAAAAAAGCGGGATGGAAGTAGGTGTGGAGGATTTCATGGCGGATACTGACCGATTCAATTCAGAGTTCAAGTGGGTGGCCGACATGTATAATGGCAACGTCAAGGCGAATCAGGCCTTGACGTTGGAAGGTGAAGATTATACAGGTGAATTGAGTACGGTCCCTGAAGTGAACTGGAAGGTTTTGGCGCTCAATCCAGATAAAATACTGCAATCAAAGCTGGATGACATTAATAGAATCGTAGTGATATCAGGTATTTTAGGTCTTCTATTCGGGACGGCATGTGCTCTTTATCTAGCAGGAAAGTTAACGAAGATCATGGCCGACTTCCAAAAAATCATAGAAAAGACAGCTAATGGGGATTTAGTGTCCGAATTTGCCATTAAATCCAATGATGAGATTGGGGACTTAAGCAAAAGCTATAACTCGATGTTGGGGAAATTAAGAGGATTGGTTGCCAAGGTAAACGGCAATGCGGAATCGGTGACAAAGGCCAATGCCGGCTTAAGCCAAATAGCTGCTGAGAATAGTGCGGCCATTACAGATGTTTCACGCGCGATAGAAGAGATTGCAGCGGGAGCATCGAATCAATCTGAACAAGTGGAGCATGGTGCGGGCACGATCCAGGTTCTTAGTGGCGAAATCGATGGGTTATCAAAAAAATCGAGGGAGACCCAAACCGTATTGGAGCTTGCATCTGAAAAAATAGAGTCAGGGAAACAACAGGTAAGTGGCTTGGAAACGTCGTACCATAAATTAGAAATGGCTTTTGCTGCAGTCAACAGCATGAGCTTAAGACTTGTGGAAAAATCAAAAACCATTTCCGATGTCACGAATGCCATCTCGAAAATATCGGAACAAACCAATTTGTTATCTTTGAATGCATCCATAGAAGCGGCAAGGGCAGGTGAGTCCGGCAAAGGGTTTGCTGTCGTGGCGAATGAAGTAAGGAGCTTGGCTGATGATTCAAAAGAAGCTACAAAAAACATTCAAGCCATCATCCAAAGCATTCTGTCAGATACAGAGGAATTGCTGAGGACGACCAATGAAACGAATCAAATCAGCAAGGATCAGAAAAATGCCGTGATCACGGTAAGTGAAGCCATGAAAGAGCTGGAGGATTCCGTTGAGGAGATTTCTAATTCGATCCAGGAAGAAACACGATCCATTGAAAGCATCAATCAACAGAAAGAAACGGTTATTAAAGTAATAGAAGAAATCACCGCCGTATCTCAGCAAACGACAGCTTCATCAGAGGAAATTGCATCATCGATGGAGGAACAAGCAGCTTCATCCAATGAACTAGCTCAATATACACAGCAGCTATCACAGTTAATAAATGATTTGGAGCATACGCTCGGGGAATTTCAGATAAAGGATTAGAGGAACGGACAACATAAGTGTTTCGAAAAGGGGAGGCCACTAAGTGGTCTCCCCTTTGTTGTATTGCCATTGACCCTGATTTCTGTGAACTGGGCATCTCTCTTTAGTGGACAAAATCACTAGAAGTACAAAAGTACAATTTAGAAGGACTGGTCAAGTATCCATGCTTTTTTTACAAAGGGGAATAATATATAGGAATCGGACAAGTAGGGTCCAATGGCTCAAGGCCCAAAAAGGGGAGAACAACATGCATTTCGAAATAGGAATGACTATTTTTGTGTTCGTCATGACAATGATAGTTATATTGTGGAGGCCAGGAGGTATCAATGAAGCATGGCCAGCTTCAATCGGTGCAGTGATAATTTTACTGAATGGCACAGTATCCCAAGGCGATATTTTGGATATCATCAATAAAATCGGGGGCGCATCGATCACCATCATGGCAACGATTGTCATGGCAGTCATCTTGGAAAGTTTCGGATTTTTTCACTGGGCGGCTGCGAGACTTGCGATCCTTGCCAAAGGATCGGGGTATCGTCTGTATTGGTACATTCAATTATTGTGCTTTTTAATGACCTTGTTATTCAATAACGACGGCAGCATCATGATTACGACCCCCATCTTGATCTTGCTTTTGAAAAATCTCAGATTAAAGCCGCATGAAGCCATCCCGTATCTTTTGAGTGGAGCATTGATTGCAACAGCTTCAAGTGCGCCTATTGGTGTGAGTAATATTGTTAATTTAATCGCTTTGAAAATTGTGCACATGACGCTTTATATGCATACTGCCATGATGTTTGTACCTGCAACTTTGGGGTTGGTCTTCATGTCATGGTTGATGTTCGTAGTGGTCAAGAAAAAATTGCCCAAGAAACTGCCAAAAATTTCTTATGACATTGAGGAAAGTTTCTTCACTAAGAATTTCCACCCCCTAAAGGGGAAAGTGACGGTTGAAACAAAAAGGCAACGCACAAAATTCATGTTGAAAGTATTGCTCTATGTGTTCGTGGTGCGCTGTTTACTCTTTGTAGCTTCTTATTTTTCCATTCCAATCGAGTGGGTTGCTGTACTTGGCTCTTTATCTTTACTGATCTGGAGGTGGTACCATTTACGGACAAACCCTGTCGATATCTTAAAAAAGACCCCATGGCACATCCTGATATTCGCATTCTCCATGTATGTGATCATTTATGGTCTACATAATGTAGGCCTTACAGACATGCTCGTACAGATATGCGAACCGATTGTAAATCAAGGGTTACTGAGTGCGAGCTTTGTCATGGGAGGATTGGTTTCGATTCTATCAAACATCTTCAATAATCATCCAGCATTAATGATAGGTACCATTACCTTAACCGAAATGGGACTGGATCCGGTCACATTAAAAACTATCTATCTAGCTAATATAATCGGTAGTGACATGGGATCATTGTTATTGCCCATCGGTACTCTTGCCTCACTTATCTGGATGCACATCCTGAAACAAAACAAAGTGAAAATTAAGTGGAAAGATTATTTAAGTGTAACCCTGATAGTCATACCAATAACGACAGTGGTGACACTGCTCTTATTATTTTATTGGGTGCAAATGATTTTTAGCTGAATAACCCCCTAGGAGGAGATAGTAATGAGTGATGCGTTTGCATTACTGGGTAAACAGATTGATGTCCAAATCTCAGGAAAAAAAACTTTCAAAGGAATTCTAACTGATCTGAGCACTGATATTCTAGTGTTGTTCAATGGACAGCAGTTTTTGTATTTTCCTATGCTGCACGTCCATAAATTCAATCTGAGTACAGAGATTGATAATGAGATCAAAAATCCTATGGAGTCCCCCATAATGGAAGACATGGCGTCGATTTCCTATCGTAAAACACTAATGAACGCAAAAGGGGTTTTTTCAGAAATCCATGTTGCTGGACACATTCCTTTACACGGCTATATAACCAATGTTTTCAATGATTACTTTGCATTCTACTCGCCTGTATATAAAATGATGTATGTCTCGCTGCATCACCTTAAATGGCTTACCCCGTACAATCAAAGTGCCACACCCTATACACTCAGTAAAGAGAGTTTTCCCGTCAACCCTTCAGATGTGCCAATGCTGCGTTCTTTGGAAGACCAATTAAAGAAAAATGCAGGAAAGCTAGTAGTATTTGATGGGGGAGAGGACCCGATGAAAATCGGTATGCTTAAAAAGGCGGAAAACAACTTGGTTGAATTAACGACAGCCAGTGGAGAACATGTGTTTTTGAAGCTTTCACATATTAAAACGGTGTACATGCCATAGATTCTTAGAAACGAGGGGAAGGCCATTAAGCTTTCCCCTTATTTTCTTCTGCTAGATGATGGGTGATACCAATGGATTCGGGTTCCTGATCCTTTTTTAGAGTTGCCAAGCTATATGTGTAGTTCATCACGTTACAGCAAGGTCTGTTTATGCCAAACCTCAAATGCGTTGCCCCTCCTAAACTATGTTGCATATCTTCACTCCTATATCGTTAGTACGACTTTATCATCACTGGCCTCAGCTAACTTTACCCATTCTGTCCAAAAAAATAAAATCTTCTAGTAATTTTCCGATTCCAACCATGAACATTTCTCCATGACCTGGGTAGCTATAGGGAAAGTCACACTGTGACGGTAAAAGAGCATAATATAGGAATAATGGTTTGTTTTTAAAGTGGTTTTATTGAATCGGATTGATGATAATTTGTGAAAATAGGCTAAATGTTTTATTCTGTTCGCCGATAATATGGAAGTGTTGAGAGTTAAGGCTCATTTTTTTGGGTGGATGATAGGATAAAAGATTCGTGTGATGGAGTTTACTTGAACATCGTATATTTAAAAATATTTCAGCTATAAAGGAAGGTTAAAATGTTTAACGGAAAATTAAGCGGTATGATACTTACATTGGTATTCATGATCAATTTCACTTTTTTACCTGGCTTAATGGCCGAGGCAGCAGAGCCTGTGCATACTGTAACCTCTGGCGAAACGGTTGAATCGATTGCCAAGACATATGAGATATCGGCTGAACAATTAATGAAAACGAATGGTTTACCGGATGATAAGTTATTTGCGGGCCAAAGGTTGACAATCATTCACACGGCGTATACTCCTTCCATCTTTCAATGGTCGGAGAGAGGAAAAAAAATTGCAAACTATGCGAAATCCTTTATAGGGTTTAAAAAGACAGCTGGAGAGGAGACGCCTGAAAAAGGATTTGATTCGAGCGGATTGATTCATTGGGTGCTTTCCCGGCAAAATGTGCCGGTCGACCGTTTGACAGTAGATGGCTTTTATAAGCAAGGGATGGATACAGCCACTCCGAAAACGGGGGATATTATATTCTTTCTGGAAAAAGACAGCTTAAAAGTCGTGACTGCGGGTATTTATGTCGGCAAAAACCAATTTATCAATTCTGGATATGGTGCGGAAACGGTGCAGGTGAGATCCACTACAGAAGATTACTTTGCAAAATACCAAGTGGCGTACAAAACATATACGCCTAAAGGAGAGCATATCGTCCAAACGGGAGAAACGCTTAAAAGTATATCGGAGAATTACAGCATTTCCATGAGTACGATCAAAAGTCGTAACGCTTTAAGTATGGATGAATTGATGCAAGGGCAGTATCTTCAACTATACAGCAACCCGTTGTATCCGTTTTATGTAAACCAGGAGGCTGCATATGATAAAGCATATGATGTCATCAAGTATGCATACACTCTACGCGGATTCAACTATGTTTTCGGTGGGGAAGATCCGATGATCGGAATGGATTGCAGCGGATTCATTTATTGGGTCATGAAGGAAAAGGGCCTTTCAGTAAAACGGGGTTCTGCAGCGGATTACTTCTCATTACTGTCCAAAATCGAAAATCCAAAGGCAGGGGATTTAGTGTTTTTTAGGGACACAGGAACAAGGCTGGGTGTGACCCACGTAGGTATTTATCTAGGTGATGGCCGTTTTCTCCATACAACGGAAAACACGGGCGTTCATATCTCCAATCTTTCGTCAGTTTATTTTGCCGAGAAATTCGAAAGCTTCGGCCAAGTTGAAAGCCTTATGGACTAAGAAGATCATTCAATCTGTTTATATTCAAGAGTCGCTTTTTCAATGGCAGTAACGAACCGTTTAAAAAGATCACAGTGATTGACCCTGTTTTTACTGGTAAAGTCATCACCTTTGAAAAAGCTTTTTCTAAGCTTAGTGGAAAGTTCCAATTGCACGCCTGCACCCGTTTTGGATATGTTGGTGATGTTGTTTCCTTTCATCCCTGAAAGGTGCTGCGGTGCATGAGCAGTTTGGAATCCAGCTTTGTTGAGGCATTGCTGTATCAGGTTCTTAAAGGGTTCGTTCCTTCCGCCAAAGTAAATCAGCGCATTATGTACGTCGTAGTGGCCATGGATGGAAAGGGTGGTTTGTGCGTTCGCTGCCATTGAAACGCCGATCGGTTCATTGAACAAGCGGGATGTTATATGGAGGACCTGGTTGCCCCTTGGTTTAAGACCTTCGAATAGATAGGTGCTTGCACAAAGTCTCTCTCCAAGTGCGGCTGCAATCTCGCTAGTTCCTGGTTCGATGTTCCCGCCATGTATGGCTAGAACTGCAATATCAGGATTCCTGTGATGAACGATGATACGGTAATCGAGGTCTTCTTGTTCATTTTGCTCTAGTTCAATAAAATCAGTATAGTTATTTTCCTTCATGGTTATCCTCCGTATATCTTTCACTCGTTGACGGCAAAAATAAAAAAAGCGGGGATGCCCCGGCTTTTTTCATTTTTCGACAGTCGTATATTGTTCTATCTTTTTTTGCTCGTCGGGTGTTAAAGTTTCTGTCCGTTTAAACGTATTCATGGTCACAAGCAGGGCCGCTATTATAAAAACGGGTATGACCCAGCTTGTTATTTTTTTTACGATATTCATATTCTACGTCCCCTTATACATCGCTAAAATTCATATGATATTTAGAAAAGGAGGAGCTGGATTGCTCGTTTATTGCTGAGCTTTCCAGCTTCCATTTCTTCTTTTATCCCCTGCTCCGGATAATTGTCCATTTTTCTCGTTTTTAACAAGTACTTGAACACCGCCATAATACATGGGGGAAATCTTCTGAATGACTTCATATCCTGAATCTTCCAATTCTGATATTGTTTCATCCGAAAGCCTGGATTCTGTATAAATCTTCTTTCCATCAAAGACGAACCGATTACGGTCGACGATATCCTGAAATGGGCCTTCATTCTCTGTGTAAGAATAAAGAACCTGCATCAATACTTGCGGAATCCTATCACCGCCTGGTGAGCCGATCCCAATCGATTCCTGCCCTGGTTTCTTGAGAATGGTCGGAGCGGTGAAAGTTCTTGACCGTTTATATGCCTCTTGAGAATTCAAGCCGGACCGGAAATTTTTCAATTGATCGTTAAGGAAAAATCCATTCGTATAATCCCCAGATCCGAAAAAGTTACTGAGCGTATTTGTTGTTGAAACGACAGTGCCATACTTGTCCATTATCACAAAGTGTGTCGTACTTTCATGTTCTTCTGAACCATTCGATTCTTTATCGTCCCATTTTTCACTTTTGATCTTATTTTTAAGATTATCCAAATGAATGGGGGAGAGCAATTTTTCCGCTTTAGAATGACTTATTCCATCTCCAACATGGGCGGACCGATCTTGATAAGCAGTATCCGTGATGCCCCCCAAGACTTTCATATAAGCTGATTTGCTTGAAGTATCACCTAGGTTCATTTCCTCGGCGAGCTTTAACATTTCAAGAACTGTAATTCCTGAAAAGGGCGGAGGGGCGGTAAAAACATCATAACCGGCAAATGCTCCTTGGACCGGCTTACGTTCCTTCACCTCATAGCGTTTTAAATCCATCAAGTCGATATCTGATTCTCTTTTAATATCCCGTGCAATTTCCCCTTTATAAAAACCATCAGGACCTTCCTTTTGAATCTGCTTCAATGTTTCAGCAAGTCTTTCTTGGACGAGAGTTTTGCCTGGTTCAATGGCATCACCATCAGGATAAAAAAGAGAAGTCGCATCGGAAGATATCCTTGGCTGAGCTGCTTCTAAGCGTGATGATAACGATTTGTCGACTTCAAATCCGTCTTCAGCCAGATCTATCGCCGGCTGAAGTAGATCCTCCATCGGTACGCTCCCATACTTATCACTTATAACCTGCATGCCGGCCACTAAGCCTGGAATCCCTGTATCGTGTCTTGAACTTTGGTCTTCCGGAGAAGATTCACGATAATCGATAAAATTGGGATCGCCGGATTCCGGGGCAATGAGCATACCGCCGCCGCCACCCACGCCAGATCCATAAGGTTCAACTACACCTAATACATAGGATACCGCAATGGCGGCATCCGCCGCCGTTCCACCATTTTTTAATATATCCATCCCTACATCTATTGCGATTGGGTTTGAAGAACTGACCCCATATGATTGTTCCGTTTTACTCTCTATCGGATCATTCGTGTCAGAAATAGGGGGTGTCTTCGAACATCCAGCAATATATATGAGTATGCTAATTGGAATGAGCACTTTTCTCGTCATACGGTTAATCATCGATTATTCCCCCTTCTCGTTGAGCTTCCAAGTTGTTTCTCTTTTCACATAGTAGTATCCAATCGATCCTTACTGAATGGGCTGGATGTCCTGTTGTATAGCTTGTGCTGCCTTTTTCTCTTGTGCAGCTTTTTTCTTTTCCTTTGCTTCCTTCGCTGCTTTTGCTTCTTGTTCACGTTGTGCCTTATGGTCGATTACCTTTTTGTGATCCAAGGTAATCTCGATGCTATCCTCTTTTTTCGACCACTGGACCTTTTCACTCGTTTCCTTCGTCAACTGCCGGTAAACACGTGATTTGTCGATTGAAGAGGTAGCTGGCCTTGGTGTTGCTTCTTCAATTTGAAGTGGAACGACATCGATTGTAGCTTTTCCGTCTTCCGCTAAATGGTATTGAACCATGGCCGAATCCTTTGTGCGTGTCCAGCCTTGATCGAATATGAAATTTCCTAAACTATAGAAAATGATTCCATCTTTATAAACATCAAACGATTGAAGCACGTGGGGGTGATGGCCGATGATGATGTCAGCCCCCGCATCGATGATAGCTTTAGCCAAGTCTTTTTGACGAGCGGTTGTTGATGTTGAATACTCTTGTCCCCAGTGCATATTCACCACAACCAAGTCTGCGTTGCCTTGCTTGGCATTCCTTGCTTTGCCGATCATTTCAAATAATAAATCAGGGTTGGAGTTCAATAGTCCGGCTTTATCATTTTTTGACACGGCATCCTTACCGTAAACATCTGTGAAGCCAAGTGTTGCGACACGTACGCCATCAACATCCGCATAGTCGATGCTATTTTTAGCTTCCGCAGTGTTCGATCCAACACCGACATAGTGCATATCTGCACTTTTGAATTCATCAATCGTGTCAAGGAGTCCTTGTTCTTCATAGTCCATCATATGGTTATTTGCCAAAGACATCACAGAGAAGCCAGCATCTTTAACGGCTTCCACACCACTAGTATTGGAGTTTAACCGGATGGGCGTATCTGCTTCCTTGTAGTTAGATACCTCTTCTTTTAAAGAGGTATGTTCATAATTCCCACTGACATAATCTGAATTGGCGAAATATGGCTTCATATACCGGAAGAGGTATTCATACCCGTGCCTTTCCGTCACTTCTTCAACATAACGTCCCATCATCACATCACCGACCATTGTCATAGTCAATGGTTGATCGGATTTTGGAGCGGTTGTTTTCACTTCTTCAGCCCGTCCCATCCAAGTGGTGATGACCAAAGCGATTAGTAATATAGGTAGTATGATTGCAGAGTATTTAAGATTCTTTTTCTTAGTGCGTTTAATAAAGATAAGTGTTTTTTCTTTTGCATTTAAAGTCCGTTTCATTTTTTGCACCTCAGAATAGGTAGTACACGTTCATTAAACCGAAAGTCAAGCCGGATAATAAAAGCGTGCTGCCAAGTGTCAATGGCATTCCTTGTCTTTGAATCGTATTCGCTATCAATCCAGGTACGATTATACCGATTCCCCGAAACTCGAATATTTCAAATGGCATGACGGGGTAGACTAAGTCCAATAGGAGCTTCAAGCAAATCCCGGTCACCATCATGGCTGCGAATTTTCTTCTTCCATATAAAATCACCCATCTTGAAAGACCATGAGTGACGATTAAATAAGTTACGACACTGATGATCAGGATGGTCAGCATGATTTCCCATTGGTCAAATACCAATGCCAAATAACCTGGCACGATAAGTCCTGCGGGTACGACACCCGTTTTTTCTGAAAATATAAGGCTAAGCGTAACTCCTAGCACTAGGGCTACATATAAATCCGATCCAAACATTAAGGTTCCTCCTACTTAACTCGCTTTTTGCTTCGTTTTAGATTTCATGAATGCTTCAATTAATGGTTCCGCTGCACCGTGAATATTCCCGACACCGTAGACGATGCGATTTTTCATCATTGGGCGGAGGCGGGCCACGATTTCTTCAGTTGACCAGTTTTCCAAATCCCAATACTCTTTTGTATCCAATTTACCTTGCTCGAATGCCCGAGTGATCGGTGATGTGGTTTCACCAATTGATATGACGATTTCAGATTTTATGTAAGGCAATACATCTCTAGCAAATTGCTCGGTACGGTCCACACGGTCGGGACGGCAATTCATGATGACGATAGGAGGTTCTGTGCTGTATCCGAATGTATTGACTCGTTCCCAGATGTTCAACGTCGATGACGCGTCATTGGCAGCAAAGCCATTGACAAAGAAAGTTGGCTGGATGGGATCTCCGAATTTGGTGATCCGCATGGCACCTGGATCGGGATGCGCATTCAACATGCCGCGAAATGCTGTTTTTTCATCAATGCCCAAAGCTTCCGCAACGGCCAATGCGAGGGATGCATTATCCGGAAATACCATATAGTCGAATTCGCGTAGAAATTCTTCCGAAATTCTGGAGTTATCTGCAACAATCACTTTTGTGTTGCGTTCTTTGGCAATTTGCTTGAAAAAGTCCAAGTATTCACTTTCGATGGTTATTAAGTGACCATTATAGGGAATGGTAGCGGTGAAGGCTTCAGCAACCTCATCCAAAGTCGGTCCCATGACATCCATATGGTCTTCCAATACATTCACGATGACCCCGATGTTTGCTTGGATCATTTTGTTTTGGAAGATTAGTTGATAGTCAGGCTGTACGGCCATACATTCACAAACCAACGCCTCGGTTCCTAAATCGGCAACTTCTTTAATTACACGCCGTTGTTCTCCTATGTTGGGTCCTTCCGGTCGGCGTACAATCGGTTTTTCCTTGTCGGTAAACCAATAGATCATTCTTGCTGATGTACCGGTTGTTTTACCTACTGTTTTGTACTTAGCTTCCTGGATCACACCTGTAATCAGACGCGTTACAGTCGATTTCCCTCGGATCCCATTCACATTCACACGTACCGGGATGGAGTCGAGACGCTTCTGATGGCGCTTTTGTTCGAAAATGCCATAGCCAAGCAAAAAGATCGCACAAATAAATATTGGTGCCATTTTTTAACCTCTCTTTTTTTAAATATTTGATTTACTGAATACACACTACATGATTTTAAACTTAATAGGCAAGAGTCAATTATTCTATTGCAATATAGTTATTATCAGCTTTTTCAAATAAATGTATATTGGAGTGTAATAGTATCTAATGGGATAAATTGTTTTATGAGTACAAAGATATGGCTGGAAATCAAGGGAATCCTCGGTTTATTTACACTAAATTATGGAAAGTTTAATAAAAACCCATTTTGATTAGAATCAAAATAGATTCATGAGCATTTAAACCTAATTCATAATGGCTATATTTGAATAATAATTGTTTTTGAAAAGTGAGGTTTATTACAGTTTGTTAATTGTTTCTACCCATTGTTTGACATAAACGTAACAATTTTTAAGCATTTGTCATTCAATGTGAAATATTGCATCTAACGACTCAATTAGTTGAACTCTTTTGAATATGGACAAAGATGAGTAAAAGAACACATCTCTTTTTTTTGATATTTACCGGTTTTTTCCTTAGGTAATACCCATGGGTCTATCATTGATCTTTTACCTAAAACATGAAATAAAATAAAGTTAACCCATTTTTTAAAAAAATACCTAGTTTCTTCTATAGATATAGTGTTTATAGATGAATGCAAAATAAAAAAGCTCAGAAGCATTTCTGAGCTTTCGGCTTATATATTGCAAATGAATGGAATGGTCACGAATCTCCGTTTATCTGGAGATTTAACGTTGGGGAGTCTTGAACTGCAGCCTGGGTAGCTGATTATGGAAGGAATCAGGTCAACTGGATTTCTTTCTGTCAGAAATTTCAAGGTTGGAGCCCTTTTTACCGCCATCAATCACATAAAATCTAGGAGTTAATCTCCTTCTTTTTCCTTGATTGTCAGGATTCATCTTCATATAATTTTCGTATTCTTTGCGAAAGAATTCATCGGTTTCCCGTTCCAGTGCTTTTCTTTCGTTAAAATCTGTTATGAATTTGAAAAAACGTTTCATATGAATTCCTCCTTATGGGGTTAAAAGGTCTTGGTTTAATAGTATCATATCATTAGTGAAATTTAACCTTTTTAAAAAATTTGAAGTGGGAATCGTGTTTTTGTGTGAATAAAGTTGTGAATGGCTTGATTCGAGAGAAAGCATGCAATGGAACCTTACTGGGTATATGTTCTCGTGCATGTTGAAAGGAAATGTCGGGATTTGCAGTAGCAGGTATTGGAAGTAATGAATATTTAAGTTAAAATATTCCTTTAATCAATTATACACTAAATATTCTGAAAACAAAGGAAAATATTCACTTCCAGCCACTTCTGATAGATTTGTTTTTTAATGGTTCATTATTGTGTATAGTTATTTATTCCCCGAATATACGAAAATGAAACAACCCTTATAATGGAAGGGAAAAAGCAATTTCCCGCATTCGGGAAATTGCTAGTGTCATAATTGGAACTTCTTAACCTGTTCAGTGAGCAGTTCTGCCGAAGATGCAAGTTCACTGGCATGATTCGTGATTTCATCCATCGAAGAGCTGGATTGCTGAGCGGAGGCGGAGACTTGTTCGATTCCTGCCGCGGACTCTTCAGAAACGGCTGCGATATCTTCGATAGCCTGATGATTTTTTGGCTATTTATGGAAAAATAGTTCAATTCGTCTGTTATATGCAGTATTTTCATTTCCATATTCCCGACAGAATGATTGATTGTTTCAAAGGTTTGCCCTGTGAGCGTGATTTGTTTCGTGCCTTCATCCACTTGAGTATAACCATCTTCCAGGGAGTGGACGACAGTTTTTGAACCTGTTTGAATGGCGGAGACAATATTGGTGATATCCCCAACGGAGTCTGTGACCTCTTCAGCGAGTTTCCGCACTTCATCGGCGACGGCAAAGCCCTTGCCATGTTCACCAGCACAAGCAGCTTCTATGGCTGCATTCAGCGCCAATAGATTAGTTTGATTGTATATATCCTTGATGACCTGCACAAGCTGCGAAATTTGCTGTGATTGAGAATCGAGTCCTTTCACTTGCTCTACGGCATTTTTGACAATCCCATCAATACTTTGCATCTGTTGGACCGAACTGCGCATTAAAGTGGTGCCTTCCTTGGTCAAGGAAAGGATTTCGGTTGAACTGTTAGCTACATCCACCCCTTCTAGGTGGGCAAGCTTAATCCTGCCGGTGAAATCATCCATGATGCGAACCATTTCAGATGCCCGGTTGGCTTGTGACTCCGAACCTTCCGAAAGTTCATACATAGTAGTCGCTATCTGTTTGGTGCCCTGCTGCACTTCATTTGCTGATTGAGTCAGATCTTCGCTTTGGTTGGAAACGGATTGCGAAACAATGAGCATTTTTTCAATCGTATCACGAAGGTCTTTCTGCATTTGATTGGCGGATACCGTTAGTTCGCCCATTTCATCATTTGACTTTTGCTCCAGGGGCTCATGATTCAGCTCTACTGCAGCCACCATTTTCATCCTATCCCTGATTTTAAGGAGGGGGGTGGTAATGAGGTTGGCAGTGACAACCGCAAGGACAAGGCCGATAAGGACTGCCGCAATGGATATGATGATACTTGTCGTCTTAACCGATTTCCCGTTGGTGATGACGGTTTCACCTGAAGCGACAATCAATTCCTCGCGTTCCGAAGCAAGCTCCTTGAAACCCTCCATAACTTCATTGCTTATTGGCGCCACTTCATTTTCGAGTATCTCTTTAGCGCGTTCTTCATTTCCATTTTCATATTGTGGAAACACCCGGTCTACAATCATCGTCCTCCAATCCACGCTTTTCTCGATTAATTCCTTCGCTTTAACAGAATCGCTTAAGGCAAGGAGATCCTCCTGGATGACCTGGCTTTCTTCGGTATATTGTAAGAACCCTTCTTTATAACTCTTGTCACCATAAAGAATATATGCCCGGGCGTATGCGGTTCTTTGTGCTAGATTGTATAGCAGCTTTTCGTCTTGGATAAGAAGCGGAAGCTCCTTTTTGATGATATCCTGGGAATATACCAGTGACTTGTTGCTGCTGTAGATGTTGAATGCTCCTAAGATGACACATAAAGATATGATGAGTGAAAATGCCACCAATACCTTTGCTTTAATGCTTTTCAAATTATTGGACCCCTTTATCGATATTTTATTCACACTGTTTTATCGGATAAATAAAAGGATATTTGAGTAATGAAAAGTTAACCAAATTTTCCATCAGATCCAATGTTCTCTTAATATAAACATCTTGATTTCTTATCGTTTTCAAGTTACTATTGACTTGGAAAAATATAATATTCCGCGTTAAGGCGGAAGAGGTTCTAGCTACCCTCTCAAAAAAACTAAGGAGAAACAGTGCTCTATTCTTAGGGTGCTGTTTTTTTCCGTAAAAAGGAGTTTTATAGAAATGAAGAAGAAAGAAAAGGCAGTGGTTGTGTTTAGCGGAGGTCAGGACAGTACGACGTGCCTGTTCTGGGCGATGGAGAGATTTGAGGAAGTGGAAGCGGTGACGTTCGATTATAACCAGCGGCATAGCTTGGAAATTGAATGCGCTCAAAACATTGCCAAGGAATTGGGCATAAACCATCATATCCTTGACATGTCGCTGCTGAACCAACTGGCACCAAATGCGCTGACGAGAAGTGATATTGCGGTGGCGGACGGAGAAGAAGGGGAATTGCCGTCGACGTTCGTACCAGGGAGGAATTTGCTGTTCCTTTCGTTTGCCGGAGTGCTGGCGAGTCAGATTGGCGCTAAACATATTGTCACCGGTGTTTGTGAAACGGATTTCAGCGGATATCCGGACTGCCGCGATGTATTCATTAAATCATTGAATGTGACCTTGAACTTGTCGATGGACCAGTCATTCGTCATTGATACGCCGCTAATGTGGCTTAATAAAGAGGAAACATGGGAGCTAGCGGATCAGCTAGGCGCGTTCGATTTTGTACGCGAAAAGACCCTGACTTGCTATAACGGAATCATCTCCGACGGCTGTGGAGATTGTCCGGCATGTAATCTGCGGAAAAAAGGACTGGATGACTATGTAAGCAGACGGAAGGTGCTTTCATGATGTACGGTTTTACGATAGTGGATAAACTCCAAAAAATAGATGAAGATATTCAGCGCAGCCAATTGAAGTATACAAACAAGAGGGTTCTCGTGAGTAAGGAATTCACCTTTGATGCGGCACACCATCTGCATGATTATGAAGGAAAATGCAAGAACCTGCATGGCCACACGTATAAGGTCATTTTCGGATTAAGCGGGTATACAGATTCACGCGGGTTGATGATAGATTTTGGGGACATCAAGGATATATGGAAAAATGAAATTGAAATCCACCTGGATCACCGTTATTTGAATGAAACCCTGCCGCTCATGAATACAACAGCTGAAAATATGGTTGTCTGGATTTATGAAAAAATGGCCGAATCCCTTTCATTAAAAGAATATGAAGGTGCTAGAGTCGAATTTGTTCGACTGTACGAAACGCCGACAAGCTATGCCGAAGCCAGACGGGAGTGGATGGAAAGTGAGTAAACTCCCGGTTATGGAAATCTTTGGGCCGACCATCCAAGGAGAGGGAATGGTCATTGGCCAAAAAACCATGTTCGTTCGGACGGCCGGCTGCGATTATTCGTGTGCCTGGTGTGATTCCGCATTTACATGGGATGGCACCGGTAAGGAAGATACCGTCCAGATGACTGCCGAAGAAATATGGGATGAGCTGAAGCGTATTGGGGGTTCCGCTTTTTCCTTCGTTACGATATCAGGAGGAAACCCGGCTCTGCTGAAAAACCTAAACGGCTTGATAGCGATCTTACATGAAAATAAAATGAAAATAGGTGTCGAAACCCAAGGGAGCCGATGGCAGGATTGGTTTCTCGATATTGATGAACTGACTATTTCACCTAAGCCGCCGAGCTCTGGAATGAACACCGACTTTACGGTGCTCGACAAAATCATCTCGAACCTTGCCAATCGAAATCCTGAAAACCATGTCTCATTGAAAATCGTCGTATTTAACGAGGAAGATTATCATTATGCCAAACATGTACATGGGCGTTACCCGGAAATTCCTTTTTATCTGCAGGTCGGCAATGACGACAGCAGGACGGCGGATGATCGTCAATTGATCAGCGGCCTATTGAAGAAGTACGAAGAGTTAATTGATAAAGTGATAACAGATGATGAATTGAATGATGTGAAAGTCCTGCCCCAGCTGCATACCTATATATGGGGTAACAAGCGGGGCGTATAAAGAAAAGAAAGCGGAGGCAGTGTGATGCGTAATCACACTGCCTTTTAAGCTATTACAACCTTTGAATGTGTGTAGCTTTGAAGGATGATGTGTATTTAAGGCCATATCCAAATAAGCGATCCATTCCAATATGCGCAGTCCAAATTAAACCAATCAGCATCAATGCATCAGACTTTAGAAAAATGGCTAGCAAAATCATGAAGATGGAAAGAGTATAAGTATGAAATAAGTTATAAACCCTTGCTCCAATCCGATCATTGATCAGGTAGGCCAGCATGGAAACATCAGGCGATAAAATCAATAGAAGGAAAATCCACCAGCTGAATTCATATAACGAATAGATGTAAATCACCGCTAAAAGGACCATGAGTCCTTCAATATGAAGGTATTTCTTTACCATATTAAAACCTCCAATGTTTAATTGACCTATGGTCAATAATATTCAAAAAATTATATGATGTTCCTGATGATATTTTTTACATGAAAATAAGCTAAGCCTTTTACATCTTGATAAGTTAGCTCAGAATTAATATAAAAAGTTATAAATCCGTGAAGAGAAAGAAAAATCGACCATATGGATGCAGGATTCAATTTGTTGTCCGTTAGGTCCGTCAGGGACTGGATGAGCTTTTCATATGTTTTATTAGAATCAAATTGAAGTAACTGCTGAATTTCTTTTTCCTTCGATAAAAACATGATGGAATAATGATTTTGTTGGGTTAGACCGAACTCCAAGAAGCACAATAAAATCTTTTCCATTTTTACAGAAGAATCCTTTTCCGACATGATGATATCATCGATTAAATTATTTAAAACGGAGAAATCCGTTTTTACCAAACTATAAAATATTTCCGCCTTATTTTTAAAATGATAATAAATGGCTCCATGGCTGCAATCCAATGATTTAGCCAATTGCCTCATGGAGACATTAGAATACCCTAACGTTGCAAAAAGGTTTCTAGCTTCATTCAACACCATGTCCCTGGATAATTCTTTACCTGCCGATTTCCTTGGCGACATCTTGTCACCTCCTTATTAATTGACCACTGGTTAATTAGGATGATAGCTCACTGATTTCCAAATGTCAAATATTAGATTGAATAATAAATTCCTGTTTTTAAAGATAAACTTTACCATTTACTGAAGCGGAATTCCACCAGTGTTGCAAAGGGGGGCATTCAGGACATTGCAGCGTTTTTCTTTTTAACTTTAATACCCTTATATGGTATTATAAGGATATTATTGGAGCTTTGAGGGGATGGATAAATGAAAAAGAAATTCGGTATTTTGGCATCAATTTTCATAGTCTTGACGGCTTTTTTTTATTCAATAAACCGTATAAAGATAAAACAATTCCTGTAGAAGACATTTTTGAAGTGTATCCACGAGAACAGGTAATAATAAATGAAATGGTGATCATAGATGGAGTTGATGAGGACAATCCGAGTGATGTCGATTTGAATGATGAAGAGGAATTGGGAAATTTGGTAAAAAAGCAATATGTGCAAAATCAAAAGGGAGAAATAATTTTTACAGAAAAAAATCAGTGAAATCACCTGTCTGTAATGAGTAAACTAATGGTGGAGGCGGCAGTTATTGATAGTTTCGGATAGTATCTATGGGGAACACATTGTAGAGGGAGTTCTGGAAGGGCTGATAGTAAGTAAACCGGTCCAAAGATTGAAGGGGATACATCAAGGCGGGGCAAGTTATTTAGTTAATGAGAAGTGGGATGTCACACGATTTGACCATTCAATTGGTGTGATGCTTTTAATAAAAGCGCTTGGAGGTTCATTGGAGGAACAAATCGCGGGCTTGCTGCATGACGTATCCCACACTGCATTCTCACATGTAATTGATTTCGTTCTGGATTGTAAGGATGAAGATTATCATGAAAAAATATATGAACAAGTCATTATGGAATCCGAAATCCCATTTATACTGAAGGAATATGGATATGATCGTAAAGTCATTTTTCAATCAAAATGGGAATTGCTTGAACAGCCAGCACCTGAGTTATGTGCCGATCGGGTAGATTATACTCTCCGGGATATGTATCAATATGGACATATCACCATCGAAGCCATTAAAGAATTCCTAGAACATGTAATCATAATAAATGGAAGGATGTATCTGGATAATATTGAATCGGCGGAATGGTTTGTGAAAACGTATTACAGCGAAGTTATTGATTTTTTCATGAACCCACTTAATATATATGGCTATGATATCTTGGCAAAGACCTTAAAAGTGGCTTTAGCAAAAAAACTGATCAGCCTTGATGACTTACTCGGTACAGATGAAGAAGTCATGTGCTTGTTAAGCTTCACTGAAGACCATGAAGTTCAAAACCTGTTAAAACGGATCCATGGTAATGTAAAGTTGAAAGAAGATCAAGTGGAATACGATATACATCGGAAAAATAAAATGCGCCTGATAGATCCTTCAGTTATTCAAGGAACCAAATTGGTAATATCATCCAGTGTATCGGAAAAAGTCAAGAAAATGGGAATTGAAGCCTACAAAAAAGCTTCAAAGGGCATGTATCTAAAAGTGATTTCCGATTGAATTTCGTGTCAAACCATACGGGAAGTTTTTTCTCGGAAACATCTAGGTCTCCTCCCTTAGTTGATTTAGACAATCGACATTAGGAAGGAGCTTGCTTAACGGATGCCTTATCATCTGAACCAGCACCCTTTAATAATTAAAAAACCAATGATGCTCTCAAAGTATTAACGCCATTTTCTAAATAACCCTTTAAACAGGTTAATGTATAAACCCAACCTTCTTTTTGTCCGATCATTTTGTTTATTATTTCAGGGTCGTCCTCACTCAATCCTGATTCGTTTACTTCAATGATTGTACTCGTTTTATCCAACTCTTTTAGTGTAATGGTAACAATCGTTTCTTGATCATTTCCGCCCCACGCAAACACGATTTTCCTATTTCCCTCAACTTCCATTACATTAATGACCACTTCAGCATCGTATTCGTTGTATCTCAATGTAATTGTCCTGCCTTGTTCCCATCTTTCCGAACTCGATGAGAACCAGAAATTCCTGATTTTTTCAGGATTCACTATGGCTTCAAACACTTCATTAGCTGGCTTGATTATCTTAAATTTCGTGATTATTTGGGTATCCATACTAAAACAACTCTCTTTCGATTTGTTTTTATTGTTTTCCACTATCCCAATCTACTGATATTGACGGCAGTGTCCGTCCAGTTTCAAGCAAGCTCTTCAGGTTACTTAGAATGGCTGGCCATCCATTATTCAAGCCTTCATAGGTATTGTCATCATATACGAAATCTGTCTTCAGAAGCTCCTCATGCCTAAGAATTAACTTCACAGTCGAATCGCCCATTTTCTGTAATTCAAAAGTGACCCGTGTAGGCTGCTCGCGAGGTGTTTCGTCTCCTGCCATGATCCATGTAAACGAGAGCAGGTGCAACGGCTCGCATTTAAGTACATTACCATGATCAGTAATCCGCCCATCTTCCAGCAAATATTTAACGGCTGCCCCTTCTTGCCAGTCAGACTGTACTTGCAATCCAAAGTGATATTTCTTCGTGACTTCACCACTCGTCAAGGCTTCCCAAAGCTTCTCTGGTGTGGTTGCGATATAAATAGGATAGACAAACGTAGTTTTTTTCATAATTCTTTTTCCTCCTCGCCAAATAAGGTATCAAGATCATAACATGACTCTATCATTGATTTTCGGCTTTCATATACAGGCGGTCAAGCAGTTTTTTGCGACAGAAATCGGCAAAGTCATTGCATTGAAGAAGATTTGAAGTGAATTGCTAATATCGGATTCTCCGTAACATAAAAGGGCCATATGGAAACTTCTTGATTTCCAATCGTTTTCAAGCTACGATAAATGAGGAAAATGATAATCCGCCCGGGCGGAAGAGGTTCTAGCTACCCTCTCAAAAAAACTAAGGAGAACAGTGCTCTTTCTTAGGGTGCTGTTTTTTCTGTATAAGGAGAATTAGGAATGTTAAGAATTTTATTGTATTTAGTATCCATAATCACGGCGAATGTGGTTACAGCAGCTTTTGCGCCATTACATTTTGGCATGTTCATCATCCCGATGGGGACATTGCTCATCGGGGGAACCTTCATCTTCCGAGATCTGGTCCAGAATAAATTCGGCCGCGCGAAGACCTATTTATGTATCGTCACTGCACTTATTTTATCTGCATGTGTATCATTTTTATTAGGGGATACGTTACTGATTGTATTTGCTTCCGCATTATCGTTTGTGGTCGCAGAAACGGCGGACACGGAAATTTATACCCGTTTAAAGCTTCCGATGAGTTGGAGGGTGTTTTACAGCGGGATCGTTGGAGGATTTTTCGATTCGGTGATATTTGTCGTGATTGGTCTAAGTCCACTGGGTGCCAATATATTGCCATGGGAAGCAGTACCCGCTGCGGTCATCGGGCAAATCATCGTTAAAACCATCATACAGTCAATTGGTGCCGTACTGTTGGGACGAATCAACGTAGAACTGGAGAAACGTGTAGTCTCCAGTTAAATGCCAGGAGGGGTGCACTCGATGGAAGGAACCAAAAAGGAAGAAGATAAATGCTATTGCCTCGAGGCCTTTCGTGAAAAATATGGCCCCCATGTTCAAGGGGAATGCATGAAGCTCTCCTGCGCCAATTATCGCAAGCATAAAGGAATTGACAAAAAAGGACCAAAATAGGTCCTTTTTTTGCGCGTTAACGGAGTAACTCACGAGTAAAAGTGCGAAATCAGAGTGCAGTATGAATTCATGAGTAAAAGTGCGAAACTCACGAGTAAACAGCGCAAACTCGCGAGTAAACGTGAAAAACTCACGATTAAATAGTGCGAACTAAGTGTGCAGTACGAATTCACGAGTAAAAGTGCAAAATTCACGAGTAAACAGTCCAAACTCACGAGTAAAAGAGCGAAACTCACGAGTAAACAGCGCAAATTCACGAGTAAACAGTGCGAACTCAAGAGTAATTCACGAATAAACAGTGCGAAATTATGAGTGCAGGACGAATTCACGAGTAAACATCAAAAAAAGCTTCCTGCACCGTTCCATTAATGGGGCTAGGAAGCTTTGTATTTTGTTTAGAATTGCTCTGTGGTTTTCCGAACTAATTTTTCGAGGAAGAAAAAGCATTCTCGCTTCCGTTCAAGTTCGGTTTGTCCATTTTCGGTGACATGATAATATTTCCTGCGGCCTGACTCGGACTCTTTCCAATGGCCTTTTATGAATTCTTTTTTTTCTAACCGTTTCAGGGCGGAGTAGAGGGTGCCTTCACTTATTTGATATTTGCCCATGCTCATTTCCTTCAAGATCCTCGTGATTTCATAGCCGTATAGCTTTTTTTGTGAAAGAAGTGAAAGCAAAAGGAGGTCAATGCTTCCCTTCATTAATTCTTTATCCAAATAAATTCTCCTCCTTTTCATTTCTAAAGTGTAATACGTTGTACATCGTATCACAAGGTGCATTTTACTTTTCTAAAAAAAAATGGTTAAATGACGATTGCTAAATAAATTTAATCATAGTAAAATGTGCTTCGGAACGGATGAGTTGTGAAGAGTGTGGTAAGGATACTATATACATGATTTTATTGTTTTAATGAAAATACGGAATAGGATAGAAGAATCACTACTCAAGGGGTATTAATTGATTTTTTTTCAAAAATCATTTAGATTCTATTTATCAACAAGAGCAAAGAAAGAAGGTCCTAGATAGATGAAAGTGAAAGCACCAGAGCCATTCACATATATTGGTGGAAAGAGAGCAGTTCTTTTACTTCACGGGTTTACCGGAAGTACAGGAGATATGAAGAAATTAGGGAAATACTTGAATGATCTTGACTATACTTGCCACGGACCTCTTTATAGAGGGCATGGAGTGTCTGGTGAGGAACTCGTTAAGACTGGTCCAAAGGAATGGTGGGAAGATGTAGTTAATGGCTATAAATTCCTTAAAGAAGAAGGCTATGAAGAAATTGCTGTTGTAGGAATTTCCTTAGGAGGAGTTTTCTCATTAAAAGTGGGAATTGAATTGCCTGTAAAAGGCGTAGTTTCAATGTGCGCTCCGACGCAAGGGAAAAGTATCGATCGACAAAAGAACCGCTTGCTCAATTATGCACAGGCTTATAAGAAGTTTGAGGGAAAAAATGCAGACCAAATTGCTGCAGAAGTGAAGCTGCTGGAAGAAGAGCCTATGCCTCAACTTAAAGATGTGCTGAATATTATAAATGAGACCGGTGAAAATTTAGATTTAATCACATCACCAACGCTTGTTTTACAAGGGCGCTTGGATGATCCTGACTATACGGAGAGTGCTACAGCGATTTTCAATGAAGTCGATACGCAGCATAAACACTTGATATGGTATGAAAATTCAGGCCATATTATCACATTGGGCAAGGAACGTGAACAGGTGTATGAAGATGTGTATAAGTTCTTAAATACACTGAACTGGTCGGAGTAATAAGCGAGTTGATAAATCCCCTTTAAGTTAAACTGTGTAAAGCCTGCATTCATAAGTAGGCTTTACACTATACTTGAGGGGATTTTACTTTGGCTGAAGATTTATTTGTAGAAAAAGACATTTAAGGTGTCGTTATTGTCAATAGTTGCCAATAAAATATCGTTCACGTCGGCATTATATGTTATTTTGATTCTGTTTTTCAGCCATGCTTCGTCCTTGCCGCCCCGATTTAATTCTTTAGAATCAATCTTTCCCTCTTTAATAATCGTTTTAGGAAATGTGAAGGCATTTGTTGCTAGGTGCATATCTGCTGGGGTTACCGCTTCATATTGAGGATATAAGAACAATGAAATGGTACCACCTGGTTCCCATAGTGCGAGTGATACTTTTTGAATATCTTTGACTTTTTCTTTTCTTAATTCCGATAATAAAACATCGATCGAGATTCGGGCCCTTGCCAAGCTTTTGTATATGATTTGTCCATTTTCGATAAGGGGAAAGGGATCAGAGTCAAAAAACCTTCGGAGTTTACCCCACTTAAGGCTTGTAAACACACTAATTATATATAAAATGACCAATACACCTGTTGTTATCATTGAGCCCTCCAAACCTAACTGTTCATCAGATAAAGGGTGAGCAAGAATGTTTCCAATAATTAATGCCATTATGAAATCAAGTAACCGTAACTGCGAAATGGACCGTTGTCCCATCAATTTAACCGAAAAAAGTAAGAAGATGAAGGATATAATGGCTCTTAAAGTCCACTGGATTGCAGTAAGAGTTTCCTGGCTATTAAAAAATTCCACAAAAAATTCACGTCCTTATTTCCTTTAAAGGAGATGTAATGGTCAGTAGGATGAATTGAAACAACTGGGAGCGTATTTAAGACATCTTTAGATAAGGCCGTTTATAGTTTAAGCCACCTCCTTCTTAAGTATTACCCAACCTCGGTCCTTCTGAGACTTTCTTAAATGTTTTCAAAAAATTTATATTAATATAACAACTTTAAAACGTATTGTAATTAAAAATAAACTGATTTAAAATGATATCTTTCCTAAGAAATTTATTTAAAAAATATCCTTGTATAATATCAGTGACGATGGTCTGATAGTTTCTACCTGGCAGCCGTAATGCCGGACTACAAGGAAGTATGAATATAGAAGAGATGGACAGGTTCATGTTGGTTCGCTTGTGATCCATATAACATGTTTGAATGGATGCTCTTACTTTTTCACACTTTCTTCCTGCGGCTGAAGGTGTAAAAAGGTGAGGGCTTTTTATATAAAAAAAACGAATGGGAAATGATATAGCCAAAGGGGATGAAAGCATGTATTTCTTATTGAATATATTAGGTGTTTTAGTTGTAATGGGCATCGTTTACCTTTGTTCACCTAATAAAAGGAACGTTAAGTGGAAAGCCATTCTTACCTTGCTGGTTCTAGAATTGCTTATCACATGGTTCATGTTATCGACAAAAATTGGGGCGTGGGTCATTAATCTGATCGCTTCATTCTTCACCTGGTTGATTGAATGTGCGAATGAAGGGATTTCTTTTGTCTTTCCTTCACTTATGGCAAATGAACAAGTGGATTTCTTTTTCAGCGCATTGATGCCAATTATCTTCATTATCACGTTTTTTGATGTTTTATCGTATTTCGGTATACTTACCTGGATCATTGATAAAGTGGGATGGCTCATCTCAAAAGTATCCGGATTGCCAAAACTTGAGAGTTTCTTTTCGATTCAGATGATGTTCCTAGGAAATACTGAGGCACTTGCCGTACTCCGCCTTCAGCTCAGTGCGATTAAGGATCAGCGTCTTTTGACATTTGGAATCATGAGCATGAGCAGCATCAGCGGTTCAATCATTGGAGCCTACCTGTCCATGGTACCGGCAACCTATGTTTTTGTAGCGATACCTTTGAATTGCTTAAATGCCCTGCTGATAGCTAACATGCTGAATCCTGTCGATGTCAGTAAAGAAGAAGACGTCGTTTATGTACCTTCCAAGGAGGAACGTAAAGATTTCTTTTCCACCATTTCCAACAGTATGCTGGTTGGGGCCAAAATGGTCTTCGTCATCATGGCAATGGTTATCGGCTATGTGGCGTTAACGGCCAGCGTAAACGGCATTTTCGGTTTCTTCGTGGATGGATTGACCATTCAAAAGATTTTCTCTGTCATTTTTAGTCCATTTGCATTCTTGCTTGGATTATCTGGACATGATGCCATGTATGTTGCTCAATTGATGGGAATCAAGCTTGCCACAAATGAGTTCGTTGCCTTGCTCGATTTAAAAGATAAAGTCAGTACACTGCCTCCGCATACAGTTGCTGTGGCTGTCACTTATCTGACGTCATTTGCCAACTTCAGTACAGTGGGCATGATTTATGGAACATTCAATTCCATTCTCAATGATGAGAAATCGAACATTATCGGAAGGAATGTTTGGAAGCTGCTGGTTAGCGGGATGGCTGTTTCCTTGCTAAGTGCCATGGTCGTTGGATTATTCGTTTGGTGATTTAACAAATGGGCATCCATTTTTATGAATGGGTGCCCTCTTTTATATGAAAAAAGCTGTGCAGGTTTTCCCTTGCACAGCTTTTTCGTTTATTTCGTCAAATAGTTTTCCGTATAATATGGTTTATCTTCCTCATCGAAGGCAACTCCGACACCGAGCGATTCAAAATCCTTCTGTAATTTGTTCTCCCTGTGTCCAATGGAATTCATTAGGCCTTCATGGGCAAAGATACTGCTATTCTGACCGGCAGCCAGGTTTTCCCCAGCCATTCGAAAATTGATTTTGTCATCTTCCATCCGGTCAAAAGGGGATTCTCCTTCAAGGTTTGTATGGTTGAAGTATTGATTAACGGCCATATCTGAACTATGATCCTGTGCAGTGACCTTCACTTGTTTATCCCATGAAAGCACTGATAGCTCATGATTGACCCGTGAGGCATTGGTCAAATCGAATAATTGATATTCAAAGCCCTTCTTTAATCCAGGACCGGCTTCTGCAAAATAGCCGCTCTTTTGCTTTTCGAGTTTTGCGTCGATGATTTGGATTGCCGTGACTGTATTTTTCTCATGTTTGTCATAAAAAATGGTCACATAGCTATTATCCATTTCAAACATATCGTATTCGCCGCTGTCACTTCGAATTTGGTAATAGACGTTTCCTTTAAGCAGTTTTGTTACAGGCTCCCCCATTTTCCCAGTCACGGTTTCTTTGGGGGTGCCGCGTTTAATGCCCTCCTTTGAGGAAATCAAATCTTGGTTCGTATATAAACCAACAACTTTATTGTTGTTATCATAGGCAACCATGAAGAAGTTTTGATAATTTTCGTGATAGGCGAACCAGTCCACGCCATATTCATTTCGCGTATTCCGTTTTGCTTTACCAGCCAATTTTTCTACATCATCCTTCGTATCGCCAATTTCGATATTACGGACTGAGAAGGATGCATCAGCAGGTGCTTCCAGTGCTGGTTTTTTCACTTTTTCCGTTTCCTGCAATTCTTTTTCAGAAGCGGTATCCAATGTTTCCGACAGCGAGCCAATCAGGCTGCTGACTCCAGTACTCAGTTTTTCCAAAGCGGTTGAAACCTCGGGCCCGTTTATAAAGGAACGAACATCTGAAGCAAAGGCACTAACCCCTGCTTTGAATCCAGACTCCTGAATATCTTTACCATATCCATACCATAATCCAGAGAGTAGGAGTATGAGGACCACAATATTAAACAATTTCCGCAAATCGATCACTCCTGCTCTATCCAGGATATAAATCCCGTTTAATGAAAGATCATCGGCACAAAACTTAAGACAGGTGGGGCACATAACAAAAATAGTGAACACAGAATGAGTATTTGTGAGGCTGTTTTTGGAAGCTTTTCCTTCCCTTTTCCCGAGTACCAGCCACTGAACTGAAGTTTATTTCTATACCAGACGAATAATAAAATCAGTATCGCAATCGATCCTAGCCAGCCATACTGATTCACTCCTATGTTTATATATATGCCGTTTACAATGCTCGAAATGATTGTGCCGGCTATCCCGAATATTAATATGATGCGTATCAATTCTAATAAGACCCTCATATGTCACTCCTTGGTTTCACCATTATACTTCTTCGATTAAAAAATAAAAACTTTAAATGATGTGATATTACATATTATACCAAAAAGAAGGAGGGGAATAAAACAGGTGCCTCTTACGATGGGGAATTTATGGGAATATGGGGCTAGCTTTAATTATTGGTTAAACCAGGAGAATTCTTTATAAACAAAAAAGGATTAGCAACCTCAAGCTAATCCTTTTTGTTTAAGATTACTTTAATTGATCATTCAATACACTTTCCTCTAGAACGGAAAACTTATCACCATACACCCTGGTTATGTGGTTTTCCCCCCAGGTACATAGTGCGGATAGGATGCTTTCCAGGCTTTGTCCATACTCACTTAATTCATATTCCACTTTTGGGGGGACCTGGTTATAAACGATCCGATTGATGACACCGTCCTGTTCCAACTCCCGCAATTGTTGAGTCAGCATTTTTTGGGTGATGTTTGGCATTAGGCGCTTCAATTCACTAGTCCGCTTTTTTCCGTGAGTCAGATGGCAGAGGATTACGCATTTCCACTTCCCGCCCAGTACTTCCAGTGTTGCTTCAACGGATATATTGTACTTCTTTTTTTGCATGTTTTGTATACTCTCCTTATTTTATAGGAACTTTAAGGTACCTATATTACTTTAAAGTACGTACTGTTTTTTATTTGTATTATATCTCATAATAACATTTGCACACCGAATTCCACTGTACCATTTATAAAAAAAGTTGCTTAGGCAATTTCAATGATAGTACAAAACAACAAGAAGGAGAAGAGGATATGATTTCAAATAAAAATAGAAGTACATGGGCATTGCTCGCTTTAGCGATCAGCGCCTTTGCAATTGGAACAACCGAGTTCATCAGCGTGGGATTATTACCGCTCATTTCTAAAGATTTACACATTACAGTCACGACGGCGGGGTTGACGGTATCTCTATACGCCTTGGGGGTCATGTTCGGGGCACCTATCCTTACATCCCTTACATCGAATATGTCGAGAAAGACCTTATTGCTTTGGATCATGGTCGTGTTCATTGCCGGAAATGCATTGGCGGCTTCTGCGACCACGATCAGTGTATTATTGATCGCACGTGTCATTTCAGCGCTTGCACATGGTATTTTCATGTCGATCGGCGCTACGATTGCGGCTGATTTGGTCCCTGAAAACCGCAGGGCGAGTGCCATCGCCATCATGTTCACAGGTCTAACGGTGGCAACGGTGACCGGAGTTCCGTTTGGAACGTTCATCGGGCAGCAATTCGGCTGGAGATTCGCTTTCATCATCATTGTGGCAATCGGCCTGATAGCTTTCATCGGAAATGGCATCCTTGTCCCATCCGATTTAAGAAAAGCTGCACGGACGACGTTCCGTGACCAAATCAAATTGGTGACGAATGGACGTTTGCTGTTAGTATTCATCATTACAGCGTTAGGATACGGAGGTACATTCGTTGTCTTCACGTACCTGTCGCCATTACTTCAGGAAGTAACAGGGTTTAAAGAAGGAACTGTGGCCTTGATTTTGCTAGTATATGGAGTAGCCATAGCGATAGGGAATACTCTCGGCGGGAAATTGGCCAATCGCAATCCTATTAATGCCCTATTCTATATGTTTCTTATACAAGCCATTGTGCTGGTGGTCTTGACCTTCACGGCACCGTTTAAGATAGCTGGTTTAATTACGATCATTTTAATGGGATTGTTTGCATTCATGAATGTTCCAGGGCTTCAAGTCTATGTCGTCATGTTAGCGGAGCGTTTCGTGCCGAGTGCAGTGGACGTGGCTTCAGCCATCAATATTGCCGCCTTCAATGCGGGAATCGCCATTGGTGCCTACTTAGGAGGGGTGATTACCGATTCGATCGGACTGATCCATACAGCGTGGATAGGTGGAGTCATGGTGTTTGCAGCAGTGATTTTAACAGGCTTGAGCCGGGCCTTGGAAAGTAAAGACCGTACCAAGGGAACGGACAAAATAGCATAGGAATGAAAAAGTGATGCATGTTAGAAAAAGCATGCTATGCGTTTAGAGTATCAATAACCAAGTATCATTGCATCCCTTCAGCGAATGATGGAAGGTTCCTTGAAGGGATGTAATGATACTGATACTTAAACGCATTACAATCTTAAAAAACAATGAAGAGAAAATTTGGAGGTAGAGTATAATGGTGAAAAATTTACAAGATACAACTACGTTGCATAATGGAGTTAAAATGCCTTGGTTCGGATTGGGCGTATTTAAGGTGGAAGAAGGACCGGAGCTAGTAAATGCAGTTAAAGTGGCCATTAAACATGGTTATCGCAGCATCGATACGGCTGCCATTTATGAAAATGAAGAAGGGGTTGGACAAGGGATCCGTGAGGGATTGAAAGAAGCTGGAATCTCGAGGGAAGAATTATTCGTAACATCAAAAGTCTGGAATGCTGATTTGGGATATGAATCAACAATCGCGGCTTACGAAAAAAGCTTAAAGAAACTTGGCTTGGAGTACTTGGATTTATATCTTATCCATTGGCCAGTGGAAGGGAAATATAAAGAAGCTTGGAGAGCGTTAGAAACTTTATATAAAGAAGGAAAAGTAAAGGCGATCGGTGTGAGCAATTTCCAAATTCACCATCTAAAAGATTTGATGGAAGATGCAGAAGTGAAGCCGATGGTCAATCAAGTGGAATGCCATCCGCGTTTAACTCAAAAAGAAGTTCAGGCATTTTGTAAGGAACAAGGAATACAACTTGAAGCATGGTCTCCTTTGATGCAAGGTGAACTGCTGGATAATGAAGTATTACAAGCAATTGCGACCAACCATGGCAAGTCTGTTGCACAAGTCATTTTACGCTGGGATTTACAAAATGGGATTGTAACGATTCCAAAATCAACTAAAGAACATCGTATTGTTGAAAACTCAACTGTATTCGATTTCGAATTGACAGAAGAGGAAATGAAACAAATTGATGGATTGAATCAGAATCACCGTGTTGGTCCAGATCCTGATAATTTCGACTTTTAATTAAGTATGAAGGAGAGGGACGGGATATCCGTCTTTCTCTTTTTTTATGGATTTCTGCATCGGAATTTACAATGACAGCTTCGGGAATCTGATTAGTTGACACAGTATTACTGGGATGATATAAATGCATGTGCATGCATTATATAAAAAAGGAGATAAAAAATTATGAATGATTTATTTTCACCTTATCGCATAAAAGAACTTGAACTGAAAAATAGGATCGTCATGCCGCCGATGTGCCAATACTCCGTCGAAGCGGAAGATGGTATACCAACGAATTGGCACCATCAGCATTATGTAAGCAGGGCAGTTGGCGGTACGGGGTTAATTATAGTTGAAATGACCGATGTGGAGCCTGATGGGCGCATTTCGAATCGCGATCTTGGATTATGGTCCGACGATCAAATTGGGGCTTTCTCCAACATCGTTAAGGAAGTTCATCAATACGGTGCAAAAATCGGAATACAAATTGCCCATGCAGGCCGTAAAGCGGAGGATGCGGAAACGCCGGTGGCACCATCAGCCATTGCGTTTGATGAAACGTACAAAACACCAAGAGCTTTAGAAACGGAAGAAGTTAAGGAAATGGTCGATAAATTCCGGGCATCGGCCAGAAGGGCAGTTACAGCAGGATTTGACGTAATCGAATTACATGGTGCACACGGGTATTTAATCCACCAATTCACATCACCGCTTACGAATAAACGTGATGATGAATATGGAAGAGACCTGACAAAATTCGGAGTGGAAGTCATTAAAGCAGTGAAAAGCGAAATGCCTGCCGACATGCCTTTAATCATGCGCATTTCTGCAAAAGAATACGTTGAAGGCGGATATGGTATTGAAGAAAGCATTGCATTTTCACAAGTCTTTAAAGAAGCAGGCGTCGATATGTTCCATGTGAGCTCTGGAGGAGAAGGCCCGATTGGAGCAGACGGAAGGCCTGGTACCCATGCCAGCTATCAAACTCCGTTGGCCAGGGAAATCAAAAAAGCTTTGGATATTCCGGTGATTGCCGTAGGTAGATTAGATGATCCGATTCTTGCAAATTCAATCATAGGTAATGAAGAAGCGGATTTGGTTGCCGTCGGCAGAGGAATGCTGCGAAACCCTTATTGGGCATTGGAAGCATCTAAAGCTTTGAATAAAAAAACGGAGATCCCTGAACAATATCAACTGGGATTCAAGCATTAATACGAATTCATGCTTTAAAACGCCGGCGAATAATATATTCGCCGGCGTTTTTACAGTCAGGCTTGAGGGAATTTTCATCAGGAAATCGATTACGTGATGTTTAACTGGAAATTTTGCTATAATGAAAAAGATAAATCAAACGATAATTCGAGGTGCTAATTATGGAAGAAATCAAAATCATTACAACTGAAGAAGTGGAAGCTAAGCTTGAGGCAGGAGAAGCGATGGAACTTGTCGATGTTCGTGAAGACGAAGAAGTGCAAGAGGGAATGATCGAAGGCGCTAAACATATTCGCATGAATGATATCCCGGCAAACCTTGACTATTTTGATAAAGAAAAAGAATATATTTTTATCTGCCGTTCAGGACGCCGCAGTGAAAATGTATGCCATTATCTTCAGGAACAAGGATATAAAGTGGCAAACATGGTTGGCGGAATGCTTGAATGGGACGGCGAAGTCATCGTTAAGTGAGGTTCCTCAAAAAGACCTGTTACTTTTGTAAGCGTAAATCCAGGAATGTGACGGTTTATTTGAATGAAGAAAGAAAAAAGATCATGGTTTGTTCACAGTGCCGTGAATATGCAGAAAGACGCGCATATTTGAAGGCGTAAAAAAAGAGACCTTTCATCATGAAAGGTCTCTTTTTTCTGTATGGACCTCTTCTAACTGGAATGTATAAATTATATGTTAAAATTAGGGGGTTAAAATCAGAAAATATAGAAAAAGGAGAGTTGAAGCATGAATGTTCATAAAATAGCGGTCATTGCGGGTGACGGGATAGGCCCTGAGGTGATTGATGAGGGTGTCAAGGTCCTTAAAGAAGTAGCTGCAATTGCCGGGGATTTTTCTTTCCAGTTCACCTATTTTCCATGGGGCTGTGAATATTATCTGGAGCACGGTAAAATGCTTCCCGACGAAGGACTTGAACAACTGATGAAGTTTGACGCTGTGTATCTTGGGGCGGTCGGTTATCCTGGTGTCCCGGACCATATTTCTTTACGTGAACTTCTGCTGAAAATCAGAAAGGGATTTGATCAATATGTGAATGTTCGACCCGTTAAATTGCTTCAAGGTGCACCCTGTCCATTAAAGGACGTGACTCGTGACCAAATCGATATGGTTGTCATCCGTGAAAACAGTGAAGGGGAATATTCCGGTGCCGGTGATTGGCTTTTTAAAGGCAAGCCGGAAGAAGTCGTCCTGCAGACGGGGGTCTTTTCAAGAAAAGGGACGGAGAGGATCATCCGTTATGCGTATGAACTTGCGCGTAAGACGGGCAGGACGCTAACGAGTATAAGCAAGGCGAACGCTTTGAATTATTCAATGGTTTTTTGGGATCAGGTTTTTGAAGAAATTGGACAGGAGTTTCCGGATGTAGAAACGAATTCCTATTTGGTCGATGCTGCAAGCATGTATTTTGTCAAGCAGCCCGAACGGTTTCAAATCGTTGTCACCTCCAATTTGTTTGGTGACATCATCACGGATTTAGGTGCTGCCATTGCAGGCGGGATGGGACTGGCGGCCGGTGCCAATTTAAACCCGGAACGGATTTATCCTTCGATGTTCGAACCGATCCATGGTTCAGCCCCGGATATAACACATCAAGGCATTGCCAATCCACTTGCGGCCATATGGTCCGCCAGTCAGATTCTCGATTTCTTTGGGCATGAGGTTTGGGGTGCTAAAGTGTTGGACGTGATCGAACAGGTGATGGTCGATAAAAAGGCGCTCACCCCTGATATGGGCGGGACAGCTTCTACAGGAGAAGTCGGGGATGAAGTGGTTGCATTAATATCCGCTTTACAAACAAATCAAGTATAATATTTTTGGAAAATGGGCATCCTGCACAATAACTATCATTATAGTAAAAGGGCGGGGAGAGCCGATGATACAAGTCAAATTATTTGATTATGAGCATGAAAAGGATCTTGAGGATGAAATGAACTTTTTCCTTGAAGACATTCGTGATAATCAAATAGTCGATATCAAATACAATGTCGCCACTACAGGTGAAGAGGAAGAGGAACAGATCTACTGTTTTAGTGCGATGATCATCTATAAAAAAAAATAAAGGCCGGCTGGCCTATAATCAACATTAGACTACCTATTGCTTGCTGGCAGGCAATAGGTAGTCTTTTTTATGGAAATCAGAATTTTGACTTCCTCGGAAGGGAGCATATACGATGTGGAAATTAGGACGATGTCGCTTCCCCGCCGTTGACATGAAGTGTTTGTCCTGTCACAAAACGGGAATCATCAGAAGCGAGATAGACAAAGGTGGGAGCCAGTTCAAATGGCTGGCCTTGACGCTCCATCGGGTTATCGACTTGTGTCACTTCGTCTGCCGAGAAACTTGCCGGGATGAGGGGTGTCCAAAACCTTCCGGGTGCAACGGCGTTCACCCGGATGCCTTGATCGACAAGACTGTTTGCCAAGGCACGGGTAAAACCAATGTTGGCCCCTTTAGTCGCCGTGTAATCAATTAATTGCTTATTCCCATTAAACGTCACGACAGAAGATGTATTAATGATGGAGGACCCAGCTTTTAAATGGGGAAGGGCAGCACGGGTCGTGTAGAAGTGGGAATAGATATTCACCTTAAAGGTATCATCGAATTGCTCATCCGTAATATCAAGCAAGCTTAATTGTTGAAATTGAATACCCACGTGGTTACAAAGAATATTGAGCTTTCCAAATGTTTCGATGGTGTCTTCCACGATCTTGATGCATTGCTGTTTATCCCTTAAGTCACCAGGCAGCAGTAAGCAACGTTGTCCAAGCTCTTCAATTCTCGTTTTAGTCCGATTGGCATCCTCATGTTCATCCAGATAAGCGATGGAAACATCTGCGCCTTCTTTAGCAAAAGCGATGGCAGCCGCAGCGCCAATTCCACTGTCTCCGCCAGTTATCAATGCGACACTGCCTGTTAATTTTCCACTGCCCTTATAATTGGGATTTTCGATGATGGGCCGTGGCACCATTAATTTTTCTACACCAGGCTGGCGAAATTGGCGTTGCTCCGGAACCGTGATGGGGACGTCTTGATAACGAGTGATTTTTCCATAATTCGGATGCATGGGATAGCCTTCACATGATGATTTCTTTTTCTTATCTTCTGCCATGAGGAGTCCTCCTAAAAAAGAATTTAGTCGGATTACTCTATGACGATCAGGTATATGCCGTGCATGAAGAACATGTATGGGTACGGGCTCGTTGCCGTACAGCTCGAATATGCTGAAGTGTAGAAAAAAAGTTTTTGGAGGCCTCAATATGCCATATTATTATAGCGAAGAAGTGAAATTGTTATTGGTCGATCAATCTGATGAAAAAGTGGAGTTGTTATATGATTCCAACCCAAATACCTTTGAATTGCCGCTGATAGGACCAAGACCGCCATATTATTATAACCCGCGCTATGTGCCGTATTATCCCGTGATTTAAGGTCAACGTACCAGGGGGAATGCATGAAGAAAGGAGTTTGCTGAAATGGGCTGCCTTGGTCTTTAGATGAGTGGACTAGAAGCAGCCTCAATTCGATTCAACTAAGTTCCCGATCATAACAGATGTCATTAAGAAAAACTGATTATATTTATCTATGAATTTTACAAACACGGAGATAATAGGTAAAGTTATACATAATACATAGAGCGGACTGGTGTATTTAAAGGAGAGATCCATTTTGGATAACAATATGAAACAACTAATAGAAAATCTACAGCAATCGGATGGTGGACATATCTTATACTGTTTTAATGAATTGGAAGCCTACATTGAAAATGAGGCAACATTCATCATTGAGGGTGTTGAACAGGGAGACCATATTCTGGTCGTCGAAAATGACCGTATCTTTCCTTTTGTGTACAAGAAATTGCAGCTTCATTTAAATGAGGAGCAATTGGAGCAAGTGCATCTTATGAACAATTTTGATTTTTATTGTTTTCATGGAAACTTCCATCCTTCGACGATGGTTAATTATTTCTTGGAAAATATCGTTACATATACTGAACGCAATCAGCACGTGCGGACTTGGGGCCATGTTGAATGGGGCCATGACGATCAAGCCACCTTAGCGATAGGAGAATATGAAAAAGGAATCGACAAATTGATCAAGGAACGAGGATTGATTTCTGTTTGTGCGTACGATGACTGCAGAGTGCCTGCCGAGCTTAAAATAAACTTGATCAAGCATCATGGGGTCCTGATAACCGATGAAAAAATCACGATTTTAGCAAACGGATAGAATGGAAGGGGCGAGTTATTTGGAAAGTTTTACTGAACGGGTAATTAATATCATACAACAAATCCCTTCCGGTAAAGTGATGACATATGGTCAAATTGGACAGCTCGCCGGAAGTCCGCGCGGTGCAAGGCAGGTCGTAAGGATCCTTCATTCAAGCAGCAAAAAGCATGACCTTCCTTGGCACCGAGTAATCAATGCCAAAGGAGAAATCGGCATAAAAGCGGAGGGAGCCGCAGAACACCAGAAGGCGATGCTCGAGAGTGAAGGCGTCACTTTCACGAAACGGAATACCATTGATCTTGAAGCCTTTCGCCATCATCCAGAAATATTTTAAACAAAAAGCCGGATAATAGAGGCGTCGCGGGTACGGCCCAAAAAAGTACGGTGAAGACCCAAATAACCGCATCTTCGCCTGAATCAAAGCCCAACAAACACCGAATGGATGGTATAGGCTTACGAAATCGCATTAAAAGAGGCTGATCCAAGCGGATCAGCCTCTTTTACGAATTATGAACGGGCATACATGGCAGCATTCATTCCGGCGAGTCTTCCGGTTACTAATGCCGATGTGATATTATAGCCGCCTGTGTATCCGTGTATATCCAGAATTTCACCGCAGAAATACAGTCCGTCCATTAGTTTGGATGCCATTTCCTTTGGATGTATTTCTTTGACGGATACGCCGCCGCCCGTGACGAAGGCTTTTTCCAGCGGCTGGGTGCCGTGAACTCCGAATTGGAAGTCCTTGCATAATTCTGCAAAGCGGCGGATTTTTTCATTTGATATCGTCGCTCCTTGTTCTTGAAGGTCGATGCCGCTTCGCTCAAGCAGGAAGTGAAGGTATCGTTCAGGAACTAAGCCTTTTAAGGTGTTTTTAATGGCTTTTTTCGGTTCGGCCTTGATTTCCTTCATGATATCTTGAAAAACCTCTTCCTTGTTTCGGTCCGGCAGGGCATCGAGTTTCATAGTCACTTCAAACAGGTTCCATTTTTTCATCGCTTTCACGACGAATTGGCTGCATCTTAGAACAGCTGGACCGGAGACGCCAAAATGGGTGAAGAGCATATCCATTCGGTGTGTAATCAGGGCCTTGCCCTTTGGGTTAAGGACACTCAATGAAACATCGCGAAGTGCGAGACCTTGAAGTGTTCGATTTTTAATGAATGTTTCATTGCTAAGTACGGGAACTTCAGTTGGGAAAAGCTCGGTAATCGTATGTCCCGCCTTTTTAGCCCATGCGTAGCCGTCTCCCGTTGAACCGGTGTGGGGAACTGATTTTCCGCCGACTGCAATCACGACTGCATCCGTGTCAATGGTCTGGCCATCTTTTAACTGGACACCGCTGGTTTTTCCATGTTCATAGAGAACTTCCGCAACTGGGGAGTTCTTATAGATCGTTACTTTTAAATTCGACAGGCGCGTCAGAAGGGCATCCACGACACTTTGCGCTTTATCGTTGACAGGGAACATCCGGCCATGGTCCTCTTCTTTAAGAGCCACGCCCAATTTTTCAAAGAATTGAATAATGTCTTCATTATTGAACTCTGAGAATGCACTGTATAGAAATCGCCCGTTTCCAGGGATATGCTGAATGATTTCATCGATTGAGAGCCTGTTCGTCACGTTGCAGCGTCCGCCGCCCGAGATTGCAAGTTTCCTGCCAAGCTTCTCGCCTTTATCCACTAACAAGACATGGGCACCTTTTTCCCCGGCTGCAATTGCTGCCATCAATCCGGAAGGACCGCCGCCAATTACCACTACATCATATTTCAAATTGATCACCACTTTATCATTTTCAGTCCCTTCATTATATAGCAAGAGCCCGTCAGATTGCGAATGTAGAAGAAAAGGAATTATTTGTTTGTGTATTATCATCGAAAACGATAAACTTGAGTGTAGTTTTCTATAGAAAAAATTCTTTAATATGATAAGATAAAGAGCGTGTGAAACGTAACTGACAGAGGCAGGAAGGGATTAGATGTCATCTAAGTTTTTAAAAGGGGCTTTTATATTAACGCTGGGAGCGATCATTTCCAAGATACTTGGTTTATTTTACGTTATCCCATTTGAACATATGGTTGGGAATAAAGGGGCTACCCTCTATCAATATGGGTACGTTCCATATACCATTTTCATTAGTTTTGCAACGGCAGGCATGCCGCTTGCTGTTTCTAAATTCATTTCGAAGTATAATGCGCTTGAGGAATACGCAGTCGGTGAGAAGTTATTTAAATCGAGCCTGAAATTAATGGTTGTCACAGGTTTTCTCGCTTTTTTGATTCTCTATACGATGGCCCCGCTGTTTACTGGAGTCTTTGGGGTCAGGCAGGAAGATGTCAGTGATGTCACCGAGATCATACGGGCAGTCAGCTTCGCCTTGATTTTTGTACCGTTCATGAGCATCATCCGCGGCTTCTTTCAAGGTCATGAAGCGATGGAACCAACGGCCATCTCTCAGGTTATCGAACAAATTGTCCGCATCGTGTTCCTTTTGGCCGGTGTGTATGTTGTTTTGAATGTCCTGGATGGAGAGTTAGTGAGAGCCATCCAAGTAGCTACCTTCGCGGCAACGGTCGGGGCTGTCGGCGGTTTAGTGGTGTTATTTTGGTATTGGAAAAAACAAAAACCCCATTTGGACAGCTTGATGAAGAAAGACCGGGGGACGATGGAAATTTCCCTGAAGGAGATTTATAAAGAAATATTTCTTTCGTCGATTCCTTTCATATTTGTCGGAATCGCGATGCCATTGTTTCAGTTTGCGGACTTGCTGTCTTTCAATAAGGCGATGTCTTCAATCGGTTTGCAGCACGTCGCAGAAGATGCCCTTGGGGTGTTGAATGTATATGCCCAGAAGCTTGTCTTGATTCCGATGACACTTGCAACCGGATTTTCAATGGCGCTTCTTCCCTCGGTGACGAAGGCATATGTAAGCGAGGATTCGGAAGAGTTAAACCGCCAGCTGAACCAAGCCTTCCAAATTTTGTTGTTCATTACCATTCCAGCTGTCGTTGGCATGTCGGTGCTAGCCGATCCAATCTATAGTGCCTTTTACAGCCATGATCCACTTGGAATCAGTGTCCTGAAGGCATATGCGCCCGTTTCCATCTTATTTGCGCTTTTTTCCGTTTCGGCGGCCATTTTACAAGGCATCAATCAGCAAAAATATACAGTGCTCAGCCTGCTTGTGGGCTTTTTAATCAAATTGAGCTTGAATATCCCGTTGATCAAGCTGTTTGAAACGGAAGGATCCGTTTATGCTACGGCATTCGGCTACTTGGCTGCCGTGCTGCTGAATTTGTATGTCATTACCTACTTTACTGGATATCGTTACGGCCTTACCATCAGAAGATCTGTTTTGATCACAGTTTTTTCAATAATAATGGGACTGGCTGCATGGGGCATGAACAGTTTATTATCGCTTTGGCTTACAACGGAAGGGCGCTTCCAGGCGATTTTGATCGTGGCCGTTTGTGCAATTTTTGGAGCGCTCATTTATGCGGCGCTTTCCTTGAAAAGCAAACTTGCCCATCGTTTGTTCGGTACCCGGATTGATCGGTTAAAAGCTAAATTAGGATTATAAGCTGGAAGTTTGATGTGTAAAATAAAGGGTATTGAATGGTGAATCCCCAGATTAAAATATATTGGCCTTGCCTGACATTTAAGTGGGCAAGGCTTTTTACTGAAAAAGGCTTTAGGAGGAAACGATGAGAATAGATAAGATTTTATCCAATATTGGTTATGGCAGCAGGAAAGAAGTGAAAAAGCTCCTGAAATCCGGCGCCGTGAAGGTCAATGACAGGCTTCTTAAGGACCCGAAGGAACAAGTGGACCCTGAAACGGAAATAGTTACGGTTCATGGTGAACGGGTTGAATACAGGGAATTCATATATTTAATGATGAATAAACCGCCAGGCGTATTGTCGGCAACGGAAGACAACTACCAAGAAACGGTCATCGACATCTTGGAGCCGGAGGATTCGGTATTCGAGCCATTCCCTGTAGGCCGTCTTGATAAGGACACAGAAGGTTTATTGCTAATAACGAATGATGGAAAGCTTGCCCACCAACTGCTTTCTCCAAAGAAACATGTCCCTAAAACATATTTTGCGGTCATTGATGGCGAAGTGACGGAACGGGATATCGAGGCATTCCGCAACGGCGTGACCTTGGATGATGGATACGAAACAAAACCAGGTGAATTGAACATTTTAAAATCAGGTCTGACATCGGATATCGAGCTAACGATCATGGAAGGAAAGTTCCATCAGGTGAAGCGGATGTTTGAGTCCGTTGGCAAACGTGTCGTCTACCTAAAGCGTCTTTCCATGGGGAGTTTACAGCTTGATGAGGAACTTGAGCTTGGTGAATACCGTGAGTTGACGGCGGAGGAGCTTGAACAGTTAAAGGCAGGCCAACCGACTGAATGATAGGTGGATACAAAAAATGAGGCGGACAATATTGTCTGCCTCAAAGTATTTTACATATCGATCTTGTTCGGGTGGTCGTTCTTTTTACGATGACATCTTCACCTTTTTACTTGTTGTCGTCCAAAGGCCACGGCTTGGGCTTTGAACAAGGTCATTGTATGCTAAGACATTTAAATCGCGCTGCACAGTTCGAGGAGTGATGCCAAATTCTTCTACAAGCTCTTGAGTAGAAACCGTACCGTTATTACTAATGAACATATAAACGGATTTAATACGGGTTAACATGCGATTTGTTGAAGGTTTCAAAAAATCACTCCTTATTCTTTTCATTGTTATTTTGAACAAATGAAAACAACCGATATGTCGGACAGCATTTCAGCTGTCACTATGTACTTGCTATACCCACCCTATAACTCCTCGGAAACATTTAGAAAAAATAAGATGTCATTAGCTTCATTCTACCCCTTTGCAAAAGCAAATTCTAGGAAAAGATACTAATTGACTAAATATTACATTTATTATATCAAATTTTAACAAAATTATTCTCTATACCTATAGAAAAATTAATAAAGAGCTGTTCCATTTGTTCATGATCATATTTTTCCAATACAGGATGCTTACTATGCATCCTGAGATGCCGCACAAAACGAACGTTGACTTTTAAGGCATATACATGTTATTTTACTTAAATGGATTATAAATCGTAACAATTACGCTTTGTGTATTGGTATAGGAATTGCTTGATGGCTTGCGGTTACGATGTCATAATGAGGTATCGGGCAGTATAGACTTTTCATACATATCCAAGAGGATTTAAATATAAACCAATTCGAGGTAGAGCCATATGAACGAAAGATTAATGGAGTTTTTATTGCGCGACGAAGTAACCAGACTTTCTGGCGTCAAAAAACAAGTGTATGAATTCATCGTGAACGAAGAAGATTATCTTGCATCGAAGGCGGACACGGTCGATCAATTCATGAGATTGCTGGTAAAGCATTCTCCGCCAAGGCTCGCAGCCCGTCATTTCAATATGCCATATGGGGAAATCATCCGTTTCATGAATGAAATAGAAGATGAACTGAATGAGAGATTAGAGGAAAGATGCAAGAAAGTGAAGTGGATGGACTACACGGAAAAGGACCAGCAGGCATTTGAGGAATATCATAGGAAGTTATATCTATTTGTAAATTAATAAATTGGATCATCAAGATGCCCTGGTATGAAAGGGCATTTCAGACTGTAGCGAAACTCGATGAAAATCGAATTTGGCTACAGTTTTTTTTTGCTTGTACAAATTTAGACGTTGATTTCCACTTCAGGCACTCGCTTTCCGCGGGCGGTCCGGGAGCCTCCTCGGCGCACTTGCGCCTGTGGGGTCTCCCTTGGACTCGCTATTCCCGCAGGAGTCTCGCACCTTCCGTTCCAAACAACTTTGTTTTAACATTTAGATGAAACCTCTTTTGTCGACAACAGGAATGTGCCATGATACACCTTACATACTGTAGATAAACCCGATAATAATGGAATTGCCTACAGTTTTTTTATGGCTTGTACAAAGTAGATGTTGATTCCCACTTCAGGCACTCTCTTTCCGCGGGTGGTCCGCCCTCGGCGCACTTGCGCCTGTGGGGTCTCCCTTAGACTCGCTCATCCCGCAGGAGTATCGTACCTTCCGTTCCAAACAACTTTGTAATAACTTTAGATAGAACCCTTTTGTATACAAACTGAAATGCCCTGGTATGAAAGGGCATTTTTTTTATTTGTCACGGGAATCCAGCACAATCATTATTTGAAATGGACCATAAGAGCAAGAATGAGGACGATTTGGAGCTGGGTTGATTGTTAAAATGAGGTCAAATAAATTTTAGGAGCATCTATAATGACTAACATTAAGGAATTCAATGAATTACACTTTTCGAAGGACCTGTTGATATTGGGGAATGCCTGGGATCTATTATCGGCCTTGATTCTCGAGAAATCAGGATTCAAGGCGATTGGAACGACAAGCTGGGGAATTGCCAACTCCCTGGGTTATTCTGATGGCGAATTGATTGATTTTGAAAGACATTTAGGTATTATTAAACTAATTGCGGATAATGTGAAAATTCCCGTCACTGCGGACATTGAAGCAGGCTATGGTGAGACCGAAGAAAAGATTGTCGATAATGTGTTAAGGACGGCAGACGTCGGTGTAGCCGGGATCAATATTGAGGATTCATTCAAAAAACAAAAAGGTCTAAGAGATATATCTCAACACTGCAGCCTACTATTAAAAATAAGGGAAGCGTTGGATTATAATGGGTATGAAGGTTTTTACATCAATGCTAGAACAGATACTTATTTTCAAAAAGAAAATCATTTCCAGGAAACGGCAGAGCGGGCAAAAGCGTATGTGGAGAGTGGTACCAGCGGAATATTCATCCCTGGATTAACGAACCATGATGATATAAAGGAAATCACTTTGAATGTAGGCGCTCCCCTTAATGTATTATCTTTGCCTGGATTGACGAATGGTAAGGAGCTTGAGGAATTAGGCGTAAAACGTCTCAGTTTCGGAAATGCCCTATCCGATAAAGTCTTTGCATTGATAGAACGAGAGACAGCACGAATAGTAGAGCTAAATGACACCTCACATTTATATGGGAAAGGATGCGGAGTATAATGGCTGTTGCTATAAATCTTACTTTTGAAGAAATGTGGGAGAAGATCATTGCTTGCGACCCTAAATATGACGGACTATTCTTTACCGCAGTAAAGACAACTAAAATATATTGCCGCCCTTCCTGCAGGTCAAGGAAGCCGAAAAAAATAAATGTGAAATTCTATCATGACATCGATGTAGTTGAAAAGGCTGGTTTCCGTGCTTGCAAACGATGCCAACCGGAAGTTGATGATTCCCCTCAGTTGGGACTTGTAAGAGATATCATTGCTTTCTTGGTAAATCAGTATAATCAAAAAGTGGAATTAAAGGATATTGCCAATCATGTCGGTGTAAGTTCCTATTATCTGGAGCGGCTGTTCAAAAAGGAAACATTAGAAACTCCCCGTTCGTACTTGGAAAAAATAAGAGTGGATAAAGCTTCATACCTTCTAACAAGAACAAGTCTAACGAACCTTGAGATTTGCCTTGAAGTGGGCTTCCAAAGCCCTTCAAACTTTTATAAAGTATTTCGCCGTTTGAAAAATTGTACTCCAAGTGAATATCGGAACATGAATCTTAAGAATCGAATGTAAGCCACATATACAGAAATGGAGTTCCTTATATGCCTGAATTATATAAACTAGATTATGAATCGCCGATTGGAGTTATCGAGATATCAGGAACGAATGATGCCATTTGTTCCATACTGTTCGCTGAAAGGGATATAAAGATAAATATTATGCAAGAGCAAACGCCCAAGGTTTTGGCGGAGTGCTTTAGTCAGCTTGATGAGTATTTCAAAGGTGAACGCAGGGAATTTACATTTCCTTATATACTTGAAGGGACCATCTTCCAAAAAAACGTGTGGAACGCATTAACAGGAATCCTGTACGCTAACACGGGTTCCTATAAAGACATCGCCGTTTCAATCGGTAATGAAAAAGCCATTAGGGCAGTAGGGAGCGCTAACGGCAGAAATAAGTTAAGCATCGTGATTCCTTGTCATCGAATAATAGGTTCAAATGGGAAATTAACTGGTTATGCGGGTGGCTTATGGAGAAAGGAATGGCTCCTTCAGCATGAAAGGAATTTTAATTGAGGTACTAGGCTCAACTTTATGGGAATCGCCCGGGCCCGGTCAGAGTCAAAACCAGAAATTAGCCTGAGTTTCACTCTCCATTGATGGAGGACACAGTTTTTTATTTAGGAATGGTCTCATCCCGATCCCTCTCATGATTTTAGTGAGGGGTTTTTTTACCACATTTTTCAAACAAAACTTGGTTATCTTTCACGTATTTTTACTGTTTTATAGGATGAAAACTCTCTGGATTGAAGAAATTTGCGACACTCCTGCCGAAAAACTGGCTAGCCGAGACCCCACAGACGCTTGCGTCGAGGAGGCTTGGCAGACAGTCGGCGGAAAGGGAGCGGATTTCTGAAATCAACTGCAACTTGAACAAAAAAACGGGAATTATACTATTGTATAGTTCCCGTTTTTTTCTTGCTTTTAAGAAAGAATCAAATGTGTGTCGTTCTCTTTAAACGAAGAGATGAAATCTTTATGTAAATGATCGTCGGTTATGATGTAATCGATTTTATCCAGTGAAGATATCCCGATGGTCACGTCTTTCCCAAACTTTGTGCTGTCAGCGGCAACATAGACTTCTTGGGATAGATCTATGATTTTTTTTCGTGTGTTCGCTTCTTCTAAATTATAGTCGGATATGCCTTTTTCAACGGTTATACCGCTCGCACAAATGAATGCTTTTGTAATATTCAATTCACTAAAGTTGAATAAGTAGTCAAATGCAACGATGGATTGTTCATTTCGCCTGACTTTCCCGCCAATGATCAATATCTCGATGTCGCTATGAATGAGCTCATTTACAACGGGGATCGAACTGGTTATCACGGTCAGTTTCTTTTTCTGTTTTATATATTTAGCGATTTGATAGGTTGTTGAACCACTATCGATATAAATGCAATCACCATCGTCGATATACTCACTGCATTTTTGAGCGATGGATTCCTTTTCTTCTAATTGACTGAACATCCGTTCATCTATCGTCGACTCTCCAAACTTCGATTGAACCAGCTTAACGCCGCCATAGATCTTTTCTATTTTTCCTTGCCTTGTAAGAAGGTTTATATCCCTTCTGATGGTTTCGATGGAAACTTGCATTTCTTCAGTAAGCTCGGCAATCTTCATAACTTTTCTAATCGTTAATAACTCGATGATCTTCTTTTGCCTTTCAAGAGGAAGCATAAGTTACACCCGCCTATTCTTCATATCTATCTTCCTGATATTCAGTTTAAGTGTACTGTTTACCGCGAACATATTCAACATATAGATGATAAAAATATCACTAGTTGGTCAAAAGTTAGTATTAAGTTAGTAATAAAGTGTTCAATATTTACAGAGTATTTACAAAAATCTCAAATTCGTTTTACAAATGGCTTTTATACTAAGGGTGTATTAAAGGAGGTGAACGGTTTGCTAAAATTACAAAATATTAGCAAGCAATTCGATGGAAAATCAGTTTTGGATAATATAAATCTTGAAATAAAAACGGGGGAGATCGTTTCACTATTAGGACCAAGTGGAAGCGGCAAAACTACTTTATTACATATAATTTTGGGCTTGACGGGTATCAATCATGGAAAAATCATTTTCAATGATACCGATTTGAGTAACGTGCCCATGAAAGACCGGGGATTTAATATAGTTTTCCAGGATTACGCTCTTTTCCCGCATTTGAATGCCTATGAAAATATCGTTTATGGATTGAGGAACAGGAAGGGATCCGTTTCCAAGGAAGAGCTTCAAGAATACATAGATTTTCTGGAATTAACACCGCATTTAAAAAAAAGGATCAGCGAATTATCCGGGGGTCAGAAACAAAGGGTTTCGATCGCAAGGACTCTTGTAATGAAACCGAAAATCCTATTACTTGATGAGCCGCTGAGTGCTTTGGATGGTGTGATCAAGGAATCGATAAAGGAACGCATCAAATCCATTGCCCGAGAATTTAAGCTCACGACGATCATAGTGACACATGACCCGGAAGAGGCTTTGACGATGTCCGATAAGATTTTGATCATTAATCAAGGGAATATTTCTCAATTTGGATCGCCTCAAGAAATCATCAATCAGCCAGCCAATGATTTTGTGAAGGAATTCATTCTTAAACAACTGGAGATCAAGAGAGAAAATATTTACAACTTATTCGGTGAAAAGTATGCCTGATGTAAAACCGGCAATGAGAGTCATTTATATACCTATCTTACTGCTATTTGCCGCTTTTCTTTTCTTGCCGCTTGGGATATTGTTCGTCCGTTCTTTTGAAACGGCTGATGGAATCAGTCTCTCGAATTATCTAACGGTCCTTTCAAATGCAGAGCTGATGATGTCATTTGGAAACAGCGTGAAAATCTCAGGGCTCACAGCCGTCATTACGACCGTTTTAGCCTTTTTCCTGGCCTATTCCATCCATTGCACCCGATTATATAGGCCGTTAAAAAGTGTAATTAAAACAGGGATCCTTATTCCGATGCTGCTTCCGACGATAACTTTCGGGTTTGCGATCATCTACTCTTTTGGAAATCAAGGAATCATAACGAAGATTTTTGGAAGGAATCTATTCGATATATACGGATTTAATGGATTATTGATAGGTTATGTGATTTATACATTGCCATCAGCTTTTCTGCTCATTAATAATTCCTTCAAGTACATGGATAAAAAGTTCATCATCGTTTCAAAATTAATGGGTGACGGAACGATAAGAAGTTTCATGAATACGATCATACGGCCATTATCGGGAACTTTGGGAGGAGCCTTTGTACTTTCATTCATCTTGAGCTTCACCGATTTTGGGATACCGGCTTCAGTCGGCGGGACCTACTCCGTTGTTGCGACGCAGCTGTATCAAGTCATGCTAGGTTCAATCCCTGATTTCAATAACGGTGCAGTGATTGCCATTCTCATGCTCATTCCGGTAGTATTCAGTGTTTTTCTATTAAACTATCTCGAAAAACTTAATTTTCATTATGACAAGTTCAGCGATATCGAATTGACGAAGCACATAGGAAGGGATATATGTTTTGGGGGTATCTCGCTGCTGGTCTTGATAGGGATGTTTTCTGTATTTGCGGTCATGTTCATTGCACCATTTTTAACTAGTTTCCCTTACGATCTCTCGTTCACCATAAAGCACTTTATCGACACATTCCAATCAAGCGATTTAACGGCAGTTTATAAAAACTCCTTATTCGTTGCCTTGATGACGGCTGTAATGGGAACGTTCATCGCCTTTAGCTCTGCGGTTTTGAATGTCCGGACGCCCCTTAAGGGGAAATCGTCAATGGATGTCATTTCGATGCTGACGAATACAGTACCGGGAATGGTGTTGGGCTTATCGTATTTGCTGCTGTTCAACGGCAGCAGCTGGAAGGGAACCTTTGCCATCATCATTCTATGTAACATTGTCCACTTCTTTACAACACCCTATTTAATGGCGAAGAACTCTTTATCCAAAATGAACCCTGGTTGGGAAACCACCGGGAATCTATTGGGGGATAGCTGGATCAGGACAATCTATCGTGTCATTCTGCCAAATTCGGCATCTACGGTGATCGAGATGTTCAGCTACTATTTCATCAATAGTATGGTGACGATCAGCGGAATCATCTTTTTGGTCACGGCCCAAACCACATTAGTGGCCAGTAAAATTAAAGAGCTTCAGCATTTTGCGAAATTCAATGAAATATTCATCCTGTCTTTACTTATCTTTTTTACAAATCTAGTCGTGAAGCTGCTTTGTGATCATTATCAAAAAAGACAATTCAAACATTAATGAGGGGGATATTATGTCTAAAACATTGAAGATAGCCTTACTTTCTTTAGTTGCTTTAAGTTTGGTATTTGTATTGGTCGGCCGTAACAGCGGCAAAGCGGATGAGGAAAAGGTGGTCATTTATACGAATGGAGATGAAGAAGCCACTGCAGCAATGGAGACTTCCCTGAAAGATGCCGGATATGAAGGGAAATACGTCCTTCAATCATTAGGCACATCTGAATTAGGAGGGAAACTGCTCGCAGAAGGCGCTGAAATCGAGGCCGATGTCGTGACGATGAGTTCCTATTTCATTGAAAGTGCCCAAGATCAGCACTCCATGTTCAAGGACCTGTCATTCAGTGCAAAAGCTTTGGAAAAAAATCCAGCCTATTACACGCCGATTTTGGCAAATACCGGTTCCATTTTTGTAAATACGGAAGTGCTTAAACAAAAAGGCCTGCCGATGCCTACCTCGATTAAGGATTTGACAAAGCCGGAATATAAAGGGTTCGTTTCAATTCCTAATATCCTGGACTCTTCAACAGGGTGGCTTTTAGTTCAAGCAATAATCAGTCAATACGGTGACGCAGAGGGGAAAAAGGTTCTCCATGACTTAATAGCTAATAGCGGTCCGCATCTTGAAAGCTCAGGTTCAGGTCCAATCAATAAAGTTCAAGCAGGGGAAGTGGCTGCCGGTTTTGGTTTACGCTACCAAGCCGTGATGGCTAAAGAGTCGGGCTTACCGATCAAGTTCGTCGATCCGGTTGAGGGGAATTTCTCCTACACGGAATCTGTGGCTGTCGTGAATAAAGATAATGAAGGTAGAACAAGTTTAGCAATGAAAATGGCAGAAACAATCAGTAAAGATGCTAGAGAAGAATTGCTGAAACATTACCCGGTCGCACTTTATGAAGGTGAAAAGGTAACGGAAAAGAACAAACCGGCCCATCCTAAGAAATACAAGCAGCCCCTAACGGTTGAATTATTAAAACAGCATCAAGAGTTCTTTAAATCGGCACAATGATAAATACAGTGAGGAGTGAAGTAAAATGAATACCTATAAACTATTGACGCCTGGACCGCTGACCACTACAAGTACGGTGAAACAGGAAATGCTTGTTGACCGCTGTACGTGGGAAAATGATTATAAAGAAATTACACAAAAAATCAGATCTCAGCTTCTTGAATTGGCGTATGCTGCAAACGGAGAATATACGGCTGTACTTATGCAGGGAAGCGGCTCGTTTGTTGTAGAATCTGTGCTGACGACTGCACTTTCAAAATCCGATAAAGTGCTGATCATAACGAATGGTGCATATGGGAAACGGATTGTGAAAATGGCGGAGTGCATCGGGCTGAATCATGTGGAGTATGGCGTTGAGTACAATGAGTTTCCAAATGAAGCTGAAATCCGGAACATTTTACTGGATGATCGTGACATCACACATATAGCAATGGTTCATTTAGAAACGACGACAGGGATTTTAAATCCGATAGAAATGGTTTCGAAGATATCACAGGAACAAGGAAAAATCTTGATCATTGATGCGATGAGCAGCTTTGGCGGAGTTGACATGAATGTGCCTGAACTCGGAATTGATTATTTGATCAGTAGTGCAAATAAATGCATTCAAGGAATCCCCGGTTTTGGTTTTGTCATCGTAAAGCTTGAGAAATTATTGGCTTGTGAAGGCAATGCCCGCAGTTTGTCCTTGGATTTATATGATCAGTGGAAAGAGATGGACAAGGATGGGAAATGGCGTTTCACTTCTCCAACACATGTAGTGGCCGCGTTTGCTAAAGCGTTGGAAGAATTAACGGAAGAAGGCGGCATCCCAGCTAGATTCTCCCGCTATAAAAATAATAATGACAGGCTGAGGGAGCTGATGGGAAAATTGGGCATTCATGCATATATCTCACCTGATAAACAATCGCCTATCATTACAACTTTCCTTTTTCCAACTGAAGCCTTTGATTTTGAGGACTTCTATAATTTTATCAAAGAGAGGGGATACGTAATATACCCTGGAAAGCTTACTGACATAGATACATTCCGAATTGGCAATATTGGCGAAATCCATGAAGAAGATATCGAGGAACTTGGAAGGATCGTAGAAAAATATATGAAAGTGGTGACAGTATGAATAAAGTAGAGGGAATCATTTTGGATTGGGCTGGAACAGCTGTGGATTTTGGATGTTTTGCACCAGTGAATGTTTTTGTGGATATCTTTAAGAATGCTGGACTGGACGTGACGATGGAGGAAGCCAGAGCTCCGATGGGCATGCTGAAAATCGACCATATTCGTGCGATGCTGACCATGCCAAGGATATCTTCGTTATGGGAGGAACAATACGGAAGGCCATTCAATGAGGAAGACGTTGAAAAACTATATGCTGAATTCGAACCGGCATTGATGATGTCATTGGCGGATTATACAGATCCCATTCCGGGGGTTATCGAGACGGTGGAAGCATTAAGGAATCGGGGCTTGAAGATTGGGTCGACAACGGGATATACGGATACAATGATGGAGGTCGTCGTAGCAAATGCTTTGCAAAAAGGGTATCGGCCGGATTTCCATGTAACCCCGGATCAAACCGATTCGATTGGAAGGCCTTATCCTTACATGATATATAGGAATATGGAAAAATTGAAGTTAGCGGCTTCATGGAAAGTAGTGAAGGTGGGCGATACCATTTCCGATATGCAAGAGGCAGTGAATGCTGGAGTATGGTCGGTCGGAATCATTGTCGGAAGCTCCGAGATGGGATTGAGTTTGGATGAGTATACGAGTTTACCAGAACGAGATAAACAAAACCTCATCTCTAAAACGGCAGACACATTTATGCAAAACGGCGCAGACTTCACCATCAAAACGATGGAGGAACTGCCTGAACTCATAGATACCATCAACCTTCTAATAGCGGATGGGAAAAGACCTCGTTCAAACTAACATTCAGTGCGAAGAAAGTGCAGCATATCCTTCATTCTCGATTGGGAATGAGATATGTCTGCACTTTTTCACTTTTGGACTGATTGTTATCTCTATATTCTTTATTTTTTTTACAAGGTGGAAGACTTACGACATCAATCTTTTCGTTAGATAACCATTCGATAGATAATCCAGTAATGAACTGTAGGTCTCATACCGACAATAGTTTATGTCTAAACCGTTTTTCATCTTTTTTATAAACAGCGTGACTTTATTTTAAATCTACACTATAATTTTCTTCGATTTTTAATACTGGTGGCTGTTTTTTAAGTCCTTTTGTCAATACAAGTAAATAAATGAAGCCTATTATTAACCAACTTACTCCAAGTACTTTTGAGTGCGCATCAAGATTCACAAGAAGTAAAATATCAAGGGCAGCTCCAATAATAGGAACAAATAAATATAAGACAGTTCCTTTAACCGAACGTTCTCTATTTCTAATATAATAATGAGCAATTACGGAAATATTAACACAAGTGTACGCAAGAAACGCCCCGAAATTAATAAATGATGCTACAAGATCTAAACTTAAAAATAAAGCAAGCAAAGAGACAAAACTAATGATCAGTATATTATTTACGGGTGTTCTATATCTCGGATGCAGGCTGCCAAAGAACTTTTTAGGAAACTGTCCATCTCGCCCCATCGTATAGAGGACTCGTGATGCACTTGCCTGGGACGACATGGCACTACCCAATACAGCTAATGCATAAAGCGCAAGATATACTGAGTACATCGCCTTTCCACCAACAAGTTTAATAATTTCGTAGGCAGCCGAATCAGGATTATTAAATGTGTTATACTCTGGCCATACAAGATACGAGAAATATGAAACACTTGTAAAGATTAAACCACCACCAAGAGTAATTAAAATAACAGCTCGGGGAATTGTTTTCTTAGGGTTCACTGTCTCTTCCGCAAACGCTGTAACTGATTCAAATCCAAGGAAACAAAAGCATAATAAAGCTGCTCCAGCTATTGTATAAGAAAAGGGTTCTTTCGAATTATAGAATGGCTCAAGAGATAAAAGAGTTGCCGTGCTTTCTCCCATAAAAATTTCCTTAATGGAAAAACCTATAAAGATAACGATAAAAAGAAAAGCAAAAATCGTTATGAATGCGTTTACATTTGTGGCAATCTTCAATCCTTTAATATTAATAAAAGTGACGAGAATCAGCATACCTAAAATCCAGATGTAACTTGGAATTGTAGGAAAGGCTGCTGAGAAAAAAATACCAAATACTAAATAATTCACCATGGGCATAAATAAATAAATAATCCATTAAGATCACCCATCCGACAAGAAATCCAACAGAGGGATTGAGCGATTTTTGCGTATAAACATATGCAGAACCTGAAGATGGAAACGCAATTGCCATTTTCCCATAACTGTAAGCAGTAAACATCATTACCACTAGAGCAACTATCATTGCTCCCGGAACCGTACCGTGGGAAATATTGGCCGCAATACCATACGTAGTAAAAGCTGTGGTTAACCCCATAAATGAAAAACCAAACAATACAACTGGAATGAGTGTCAGTATTCTATCCGTTTTACTTAAATTTGACATGTAAAATACTCTCCTCTTTTACCTGATTTAACTTTTTACAAGAAATAGGATCAATATTATTACATCTTTTTTAATGCGTGGTTTTCTAGAAATCATAAAAAAGTCAGAAAGATGCTAGGGAGCCTACTTTGAATTATCCATGAATTTGTTGTCTTGTTTCCCCATTCCTCGTAAGGAATTCCGTCTGCAGAATAACAAAGATAATTCCTGCAAAAATCTTCTCGCCGGCATCTTTACTGACTCCTGGAATTTCTTTAGTAGCGACTTGTTCAATAACGTGTACACTGATTTCTAGTCAATCGAAATGAAACGTAGGATATGAGATGACTCTAAGAACGCTTTATTATTTTGACAATAGTAACTCCGTTTTTATATCTGTATAAGGCATGTCATGATTGATCCCAACTTCGTGATGAACAATTTCACCGTTCAAAGTGCTGATACAATTTCTTACTATTACATCATTTTCTACAACCTCTTTCAAACCATTATTCGCAATGTTCATAATATATGGGCCGGTTGTCATCAGCATCATGTTTGTCGAGGTTTGTGGACATAGAGCCGGCATATTCGGGACACAGTAATGTAGGACTTCTTGTTCGTAGTAAACTGGATCCTCTAAAGTCGTATAACGTGAGGTTTCAATTATACCCGTTCCTGCAATATCAATAATAATAGAATTAGGTTTCATCTTACTGACCATCTCTCGTGTAATGAGAGGCTCGGTTACCCCTGGCATCGGATAAATTGTATTAATTAAAACATCACTTTGAATAAGTTCTTCAAACATCATATCTTTATCCCAACCCAAAATGTCCACCTGTGGCAACTGGTTGTTCAAATAATCAATGCGTTTCATTGATGCTTCCATGATTGTTACATTCAATCCAAGACCCACAGCAACTTGCGCAGTATTGAGTCCAGCATTGCCACCACCAAGTATGAGTACATTGCTCGACGGTAAACCGGCCAGTTTCCGGAGAAGTATACCTTTTCCGCCATAACCATATTGAGCATATTTGACTGCTTCAAGCATTGCTAATGTTCCGGCAATTTCACTCATTGGTTTAATGGTAGGTCTTGTCCCGTCAGGTAAAACGATTAATTCCATTGATAATGAAATGGCTTTTTTATCTAGTAATGCCTGTGTCATTTCATGATTTACATCTTCCGCCAAATGAAACCATGCCATTATCATTTGATCTTCTTTAAGAAGGCCGTATTCATAGGGTTGAAGTTCCTTCACTTTAACAACAAATTCTGCCTTCTCATAAATTTCGTCAATCGTGTTTACTATTTTTGCTCCAGCCAAAACATATTTCTCGTCACAAAAACCACTAGCTTCTCCTGCCATGCTTTGTATTAGTACTTCATGACCGTAAGCTGTTAATTTTTTTACCCATGTTGGATTTAATCCCACTCTAGTCTCTGCAGTTTTTAATTCTTTAGGAACTCCTACTATCATTGTTCATTCTCCTTTTTAATTGCATTTAATTTATTGAACATTCTAAAATCTTACAGGGAAATGATAACCCTTTCATTAGACACGGGGTTAAATTTATATTAGTTTTTTTTTAACCAAGCACTTTTGGCCATTTTGTACTTTTATGAATATAGCATTGGTGAAAAGTGATGATTTTTCCATTGTTTATCGAATGTTTTGGTCGTTTAAAGTTTCAGTACTCCACCGTTCATGCACACATATAACTGATGAATAATGGTGAGAATTATGATAGATTATCAGGTTGATTAAGGTTTTCAACAAAGCACGTAAAAGAACTTACTTATAGACATTGGTCGTATTACTTGGGGTTAAACAGAGATAGGGTACCATATTTTATGGGCTTAGACTTTCTAGTATAGTTATAATAAGATGATACAGCTAACCATTATTAAATGAGGAGGTACATATGCTTACAGTACAAGATGTTCTTAAGCGCTCACTCTTTTCAAAGACGGAGGTAGTTGCGGGGGCAAACGGGTTGCACCGTCAAGTCAAATGGACACATGTCCTTGAAATTCCGTTTTTTGATGATACCATCTTTCAGGGAGGGGAACTGATACTCTCCACCGGATTTGGGTTTGAATGGAGAGACTCCTCTAATACTTCATTTTTGTTAAATCTTATCGAACGCAACGCCTCATGTTTATGTATAGAACTTGGACACCACTTCGACAAGGTCCCTAAAGAAATGATCGAGATGGCAAATGAGTATAACTTTCCGATTATTATTTTCAAAGAATTCATAAATTTCGTCGAAATAGCACAGGATCTACATTCGTTTATCATTAATGCTCATCATGAGAAGTTGGTTACACTAGATTCTATTTCCAGAAAGTTCCACTCTTTGTCACTCACTACTCATGGGTTATCAAATATTTTAAAGTTGTTGCAACAGAAGACAGAAGCACCAATAATCTATCTTCCTATAGAAGGAACACCTTTTTCGATTCCAGGATTGAAAAATGAATTTATGGAAAAGCTACTTCACACGATTTATGAAGATAAAGAACACTGGCATGACCGAATTACAAATGATTCGCCCGTTGAATGGAAGGCATTAAACCATACTATTCTTCTCCAACCGATCGGAGCAATGGATCAAATCTGGGCGTACCTTGTTATGGTTTTAGATCGTGAATCGGATGAATTTGATTTCCTAATCCTTGATCGTGCTTCTCTAGCAATCTCACAAGACTTATTGCGCAAACATTATTTGGATGAAAAACGATTACGTTTAGAATCTACATGGCTAAATGATTTACTTAATAGACGCATCAATAATGAGGAACAGGCAAGGGGATTTATTTCTTTAAAATCGAAGCGCGCTTCTATACATTATCGAATTGCAATCATTGATATCGAAGATGTTTTTCATCCGTCTTCATTAGGTTTATCGGATGAAGAAAATGAATCCGCTATTTATCATTATTCTTTAAAAATTCGGTCTGGGTTCGCAAAATATTCTTTTACACCCTATATCACATCTGTAAGAAATCAGATTATTGTATTAGCTATTGATCTTGGAACTGCCGATTCCTCTAAGGCACGCTTCTTGAAAGTGATCAATGCGTTGCTATATGTTAAAGAAGGTGAATCTAGCCAAATCCGTATAGGCGTTGGGCGACAATACCAGTTACTTTTGGATGCTCATACTGGGTATCGAGAAGCGCAGTTAGCTTTAAATTATCGTATGTTTTCGACAAGTGCCTTTTACGAAGACCTTGGCATCTTTCGATTGATACAATTAATTCAGCATGATCAAGATACAGCACATTTTATTGAAGACTATCTCTCTCCTTTAATATCCTATGATAAGGAATATGGAACGGAATTGCTTCTAACTTTAGCAAAATACTTTGAGCTTGATCGCTCAAAGAAGCTTACTGCTCAAAAATTACATGTTGTAAGACAAACACTCTATCATCGGCTGGAAAAGATAAAAAAGATTCTTGATCTTGATTTTGATATGCCGGAGAACAGATTAAACGTTGAAATGGCTTTGAAAGCATATCAACTTATACAGCAAGTGGAAGTACCTACGAAGTAGTTATCAACCGCCAACCACGGGGCGATGTTAAGACCGAGGATAAAAATAATTTAGCAATAATATTCATTGACGTCCCATACCCTTATTCCATTTTTAACCTAATTTTACATTCTAATTGTAATACTCCACTTATCATTCATACGTACTTAATGAATGGTAAGTTTTTAGTGATTGGAATTAAAAAACTCTGTTGATTTTTAAAATGAACAGAGTTTTTTAATAAATCCATATTGTAAAAAGTGAGAAAAGAGTGTACGATTAAATGAGAATGATAATCAATCACATTTGATTACCGGGGAGTGGACGTAAATGGAACAGCAAGATTTATTTGATGTAACGGTTATTGGGGGAGGGCCAGCAGGTCTTTACTCCACTTTTTATAGCGGACTTAGAGAAATGAAAGTTAAACTGATTGAATACCAGCCACGGCTAGGCGGGAAAATTCATGTCTATCCAGAGAAAATGATTTGGGATGTAGGAGGGCTGACACCCACTACTGGGGAAAAATTAATTGAGCAGTTAGTGGAGCAAGGTTTAACATTCAATCCAACAGTCGTCTTGAATGAAAAAGTGGAATCAATCACACGTAATGAAGAAGGTATCTTCGTTTTACATACCGCTTCAGGGCAAATGCACTTTTCCAAAACGATCATTGTCGCGGTTGGCGGCGGAATTCTGAATCCGCAAAAGTTGGAAATAGACGGGGCTGAAAGGTTTGAAGTCTCCAATTTAAACTATACTGTTAAGTCTTTCAATCGATTCAAGGATAAGACGGTGATCATTTCAGGCGGCGGGAATTCTGCAATAGACTGGGCAAATGAATTGGAGCCCATCGCCAAAAAGGTGTATCTGACATACAGGAAAGATAGTTTAGCAGGTCATGAATCACAAGCAAGGCAATTGATGGAAAGCTCTGCTGTTTGTTTCTTGAATACGACGATTACAAAACTGATCGCCTGCGCTGATCATGAATCAATTGAACATGTTGAACTGACGAATCACGCAACGGGAGAGGTTTCTTACTTGCCGATCGATGAAGTCATCATCAATCATGGTTATGAGCGTGATACATCTCTGCTTCGAAATAGTAAAGTGGATATTGCCATAGCCGACAATTATTATATTGAAGGTACTCCTTCAAGTGAATCCTCGATGGATGGAATATACGCTGCCGGTGATATCTTAAGTCATGAAGGTAAATTGAACCTGATAGCAGGCACTTTTCAAGATGCTGCAAATGCCGTAAACAAGGCAAAGCAATATATCCAGCCTGACGCTCACGGAGTGGGAATGGTTTCTTCCCATAATGAAATCTTTAAAAAGCGCAACAGGGAATTGATCAAAGAAATGATGAAACCGGCTGGGGTACTTTAAAGGAAACGGAAAGTGAAAGCAGGTTCGAAATGCCTCACCCCCAACCATGATGAATCCCCTTGGATTGAAGAAATTTGCGACACTCCTGCCGAATGACTGGCTAGCCAAGACCCCGCTAGCTGCTTGCGGCAGGAGGCTTGGCAGACAGTCGGCGGAAAGGGTGCGGATTTCCGAAAACAGCTGGAACTTCTTCGGATTTTTCTACAGTCTAAAAAGCTCCAGGGCCTCATTGGCCCTGGAGCTTTTAGCAGTTTATAGAGATTCTTTAATGACCTTCTTGTAATGAAATACGGATAGGATTCCGAAGATCGAATACAATGCCGTGTATAATGCCATAACGATGATCATCGGTGTCCAAACTTCGGTCCCGAATAAGAACCATCCTGATTGGACTGCGAAATAACTGTGAAGCAGACCGACGACTAAAGGAATGCCGAAATTGAAAACTTGTTTTGCTTGGATTCCCCTTAGTAAGTCACCACGCGTGAATCCCAGTTTTCTTAAGATAGTATAATTGGATTTTTCACCTTCACTTTCATCCATTTGTTTGAAATATAGGATACAGCCGGATGTGATGAGGAAGGTTAACCCTAAGAAGCCGACGATGAACATGATAAGCCCCATGTTCTTCTTCTGGGTGTTGAACATTTCAAATTGGGAATCATTCACATGTTCTTCTTTAAAACTCATTTTATTGAATAGATCATTCGCTTTTTCAAGTTCAGCTTCATCCTTCACATCAATGCCGATATTAACGGATGATACTTTTTGGATTTTCGGGTCGAAATCCTTTTTCAAACGGTCGAATATCGTTTGGTCTACAATGGCTACGGGCAATCCGCCGTTCGTAAAGTAATAGGACAAGAAGGTATCATCATTCAAGCCCATATATGTTTGCGGAATCACTTCATTTTTGCCCTTCAGTTCAATCTTTCCGGAATCCTTCAAGGACATGACCTTCTCCATCATATTACTGTATCCGCTGAAAAGGGTCTCATCTTCAGCGAGGTTGATTCCTTTAACGGATTCATCACTGATGACGGGAACGGTCATGATGTCGGGATCAAAGTTCACTCCTTCGAGGCTAGTCTCCATAATTTCCTTTACATTGACATCCACTTGAATGACATCGATCACCTTTTCGTCATAATCAATTTTACTGTCGGATAAAGCTTTTTTGAATGTATTCGCATCTCCCTTATCCGTCATCGAAAAATCGGTGGGGATACTGCTTTGTGCCATTTTCTCCGCTGAGTAGTAGGAGATATAGCTTAATGATAATAACCCGATCGCCAAAGCGGAAACGGTCGTGATGATCGTCAATAATATCGCATTCGATTTCATCCGGAACATGATGGATGAAAGGGACAATACTTCATTAATGTTCAAATAGCCATTTTTCTTTTTACGGATGATATTAAAGATGAAGCTTACGGATCCTTTATAGAACAGATAGGTACCGATGATGACGGTTGCCAAAATGAATATCATGGCCATAAAAAGCTCGGTCATCTCTGTAAAAGCTCCATCGAATAATTTGGATGAAACGACATAGCCAGCAATGATCAGGATGATCCCGAATATCCCGAGGATCATTTCGAACATCGAAACCTTTTTCACTTTTCCTTCCGTCATTGAAGTCACTCTAAATAATGATAGAATGGTTTGCCTTTTAATGAAGGTATAATTCATCAACATGATTAAAAGATAGATGGCGCTAAAAACGAGCAAGGTTTGCACTAGCGGCTGAAAAGAAAATTTAAGAGTCGCGATCGCCTGGACACCCATTATTTTAAATAGTATCATGATGATCAATTTTGAAGCGGCAAACCCTACAAAGATTCCGAGGAATACGGAACAGAAATACAGGATCAGGTTTTCCACACTCAGGATACGGAATATCCTGTTCTTCGTCATGCCTATCAATTGGAATAAGCCAATTTCTTTACTGCGTCTTTTTATGAAAATGCTATTGGCATATAAAAGGAATATGGAAACAATCGCAACAAGCAGGATCGATGCAGCCTTGATGGAGGCGGCCCCTTTCACCGTACCCTCCGCTTCATCCAGCGATGGGTCATATTGCAAGGTGACAAAAGCAAAGTAAAGGGAAGCGCTGAAGACCAGGGCAAACACATACAGATAATAGTTCTTCAGATTTTTCTTCAGATTTCGCAAGATGAGTTGATTAATGCTCATTTTGAACCCCTCCCAATACACCTTGTGTTTTCATGATGTCCTTGAAGAAGGTTTGTCTGGATTCCTCACCTTTATTCAATTGTGTATATATTTGACCATCTTTAATGAAAATGACTCGGCTGCAATAACTGGCCGCCACTGGATCATGGGTTACCATGATGATCGTCGCTTTGCGCTTTTTATTCATTTCACTCAGTTTGTTCAGTAAATCGGAAGCTGATTTGGAGTCAAGCGCCCCAGTCGGTTCATCGGCAAATATGATGCTTGGATCATGGATGAAAGCCCGTGCTGCAGACGTACGCTGTTTTTGACCACCGGAAATTTCATTTGGGTATTTATCCTTCACTTCATATATGCCCAGTTCCTTCGCCACGCTATCAAACTTTTGTGCCGCTTCATTAGCGGGCGTTTTTGTAATGGATAAGGGCAAAAGGATATTTTCTTTGACAGTCAGTGTGTCCAATAGGTTATATTCCTGGAAGATGAAGCCTAGATGGTTTTTCCGGAATTCGGCCAAATTCTTTTCTTTCATCCCTGAAATCTCTTTTCCATCGATCGTAATGGTGCCGTTGCTGATTTTATCGATCGAAGAAAGGACATTCAGCAAAGTCGTTTTTCCTGAACCGGAAGCACCCATGATACTTACGAACTCACCTTCTTGTATGCTTATATCGAGACCCTTTAATACTTCTTGTTTATTGAATTTATTACCATAGCTTTTATGGATTTTTTTCGCTTCTAATATATTCATTTGGATACACTCCTTTTTTTCTATATCCTCATTATAAAAGGCCATGTATTTCTTTTCCTTCGTTTGGACGAACAAAGAATAAAAGCATGTGACACTTTTGTCACATGCTTGTGATATTCACGAAATCATTTCTTTTTGGGAAGGTCAAGGTAACGGTCGTCCCGGTTCCAAGCTCTGATTTAACATCAATGGAGATGAATAGGGACTCGGCCGCATTCTTGGTTAAATACAACCCCATGCCGGTTGCCGCATTGTCATGATGGTTTGTCGTGGAGGTAAATCCTTTATCAAATATGCGGGATAAATCCTTTGGGTCAATGCCCCGTCCGGAATCCTGGACTTCAAGAACCGTTTGTCCGGCTTGTTCATGGCAATATATCGTGATATCTGAGTTTTCACTGTATTTAATGGAGTTGGTCAAGAGCTGTCTCATGATGAAGGCCAGCCATTTGGCATCAGTAAGCACTTCGGTTACATCCAATTGTATGTCGAAGCCGATCCCTTTTTGAATGCACCATGATTGCAGCGTTTTAATCTCATCAAAGATTATTGTTTCCAAATCGTTTTTCTCTATATACAAATCATTTTCGATGAAAGGCATGCGCCTTTGATGGAGCTGCTGATCAAGAAGAAGGTGAATGCGCAGCCACTCATAAGTCAAATGCGATTTCAGCAATTCATCATCCAAGCGGTCAATCATTAAATGCATTGCTGTCAATGGGGTCTTCACTTCATGAATCCAAGATAATAATTCATCCTTCTCCTGCTCTAAAGTCATTCGGCCAATTGCTGCGGATTGCTTCAATACTTCGGTTTGGTTAATGATGCTGTTTTCTATGATTTTTTCGAAAGGGCTCTCTGGTTCGGCTATATTCGTTATATCCAGATTGTCTTCCCGCGCTTCTAGACTTTTATAAAAGGAAGTTTCTTTTTTATAACGGAAAATCAAAAAGATACTGAACATGAGCAATGATAAAAAGGCAATATACAGTATTGGCTTTAACGGAATAGCCGAATCAAGATAAGCGACAAAGATAATGAATAGATGAAGAATTATGTAGAATGTGATCCAGCTGAACCTTTCCATGAGATATTTTCTGATCATGCATTTGCCTCTTCTACGGCGATATAGCCCTGTCCGACCTTCGTTTCGATAAAATGTCCTAAACCCAGTTCATCCAACCTCTTTCGTAAACGGTTCACATTCACTGTAAGGGTGTTATCGCTTATGAAACGTTTGTCATCCCATAAGCTGTTGATCAACTCTTCGCGGCTTACGATCTTGTTTTTCTGTTCAATGAGCTTTTTCAAGATGAAAATTTCATTTTTCGTCAATTCGATTGTACCAGTCTCGGCCGATACCGTGTTCTTCTCATAATCCACAGTTGCGCCGCACCAGGTTTTCAATTCGATTTTTTCGGTATTGTAATTATATACCCGGCGGAGGGTGGCCTGTATTTTTGCGATGAGTACATCGAAATGAAAAGGCTTCTGGATAAAATCATCAGCTCCAAGCTGCATGGACATCACCATGTCGGTCGGATGATCGCGTGATGATAAAAAGATGATGGGAACATTGGAATGGGCCCGGATCATTCTGCACCAATGAAATCCATCAAACTTCGGCAACTGTATATCAATGATGACCAAATCAGGTTTTATGTCCGTGAATTCCTGAACCACTTTACTGAAATCGCCAATTCCGTAAATATCATAAGACCATTGCGCCAATCTATCTTTAATTTCATTGAATAACGTCGTATCATCCTCTATCAATAGAAGTTTAAACAATGGATTCACCGCACTTTCCAGCTTTTTCTTAAAAGTATATAGTAAAACCTTTATAGGTTCTAGAGGAAGGGGGGAACAGGAGCAGTATAGCCTACTGGTTGTATGTAAACCAGTATTATATTAAAATTGGGAATAACGAATGGAGGAAGTGAAATTATGCCTGATTTTCCTAATTGCCCTGCATGTGATTCAGAATATACATACGAAGACGGAAGTCTTTTTGTTTGCCCGGAATGCGCTCATGAGTGGACGGTGGAAGCGGAAACGGAAAATGGTGATCAAAAGAAGGTTATCAAAGATGCTAATGGAAATGCCTTGAACGATGGTGATACCGTTACGGTAATCAAGGACCTTAAAGTGAAAGGGAGCTCATCCGTCTTAAAAATGGGCACTAAAGTCAAAAGCATCCGTCTAGTTGATGGAGATCATGATATTGATTGTAAGATTGATGGTTTTGGTGCAATGAAATTAAAATCCCAATTTGTTAAAAAGGTATAATTAAAAAAACGGCCTAATCCATTGATTAGGCCGTTTTTTTTACGTTACTTCTTAATAAACTTTGTCACCGTTAAAGATTGAATTCTTAACGACCACATAATCCACATTCCTGATGGCTTCCAACTTGGTACCACCTGCATATGAAATGGAAGACTGAAGATCTTGTTCCATTTCCTTCAACGTATCTTCCAAAGATCCTTTGTGCTCGACAAACATCTTTTTGCCTTCAACGTTTTTCTTTTCACCTTTTTGGAATTCTGAAGCTGAACCAAAGTATTCTTTAAAGGCCTTTCCATCTTTCTCGATCGTTTGACCTGGAGATTCCTCATGTCCGGCAAATAGTGAACCGATCATAACCATCGAAGCGCCAAATCTAACTGATTTAGCAATATCACCGTTCGTGCGAATGCCGCCGTCAGCAATGATTGGCTTGCTTGCCGCTTTTGCACACCAGCGAAGTGCAGCTAATTGCCAGCCGCCCGTTCCAAATCCAGTCTTGATTTTAGTGATGCATACTTTACCTGGTCCAATGCCCACCTTTGTAGCATCTGCACCGGCATGTTCCAATTCCCGTACCGCTTCAGGAGTTCCCACATTTCCTGCAATGACAAAACTTTCAGGTAAATGTTTTTTAATATGCTGTATCATCTTTATCACGGCATTGGAATGTCCGTGTGCAATATCTATCGTAATGTATTCAGGCACAATGTTGTCATTCGATAACTGTTCGATGAAACCGTATTCTTCTTCTTTAACGCCGACGCTGATGGAAGCGATCAATTCTCGTGAATGCATGTCTTTAATGAAAGTCACTCGTTTTTCTGGCTCAAAACGATGCATTACATAAAAGTAACCGTTTTCAGCCAAGTACATGGCAATCTTTTCATCAATGATCGTTTGCATATTGGCAGGTACTACAGGTAACTTGAATGTATGCTTACCCAAAGTAACGGATGTATCACACTCAGAACGGCTATTTACTATACATTTTGCAGGAATTAATTGAATATCTTCATAATCAAACACGTTTTCCATGTTATGCACCTCTATATACGAATATTTTTATATTTATTTATTAAAATTGTTCGCCCAATAGGTAATGTACATCATTTTTGACAGTAAGTCAAAATTTTTAATGGTTTTATTTTGATTTTATTTCAGCTTGATGGAAAATCCGTAACAGGGTAGGGAGCTGAAAAGGACGAATGAACATGTTACTTTGGAACGTTGATTTCCACTTCAGGCACTCGCTTTCCGCGGGCGGTCCGGAGCCTCCTCGGCGCCTTGCGCCTGTGGGGTCTCCCTTGGACTCGCTATTCCCGCAGGAGTCTCGCGCCTTACGTTCCAATCAACTTTGTTTTAAAAGATAGAAATCCTTTTGTCCACAGTTTTTTTGAGGCGGTGTAAAATTTAGATTTCCACTCCAGGCACTCGCTTTCCGCGGGCGGGCGGGAGCCTCCTCGGCGCGCGCCTGCGGGGTCTCCCTTGCCGCGCTTTCCCCGCAGGAGTCTCGCGCCTTACGTTCCAATCAACTTTGTTTTATTTAGATAGAACCTTTTTGTTCACAAACTAGATAATAATTATTTGCCGACAGCTTTTTTGTAGGTTTGTAAAATGGGAACGTTGATTTCCTCTCCAGGCACTCGCTTTCCGCGGGCGGTCCGGGAGCCTCCCCGGCGCCTTGCGCCTGTGGAGTCTCCCCTGACTCGCTTTTCCCGCAGGAGTCTCGTACCTTCCGTTCCAATCAACTTTGTGTTTTAAAAGAAAAAACTGCTGGCTCGTCTTATTCCAGACCCTATTTAAGACTAGTTTATCCTTCATGTTTTTTTCCTGTAATCCTTAATGGATGGAAGAAATTTGCGACACTCCTGCCGAATAACTGGCTAGCCGAGACCCCGGAGACGTTTAAGTCGAGGAGGCTTGGCAGACAGTCGGCGGAAAGGGAGCGGGTTTCTGAAATCAACTGGAGTTTTTAAAAGAAAAAACTGCAGGTTGGTCTCATTCTGAATCATGTTTAAGACTAGTTTATCCTTCATGTTTTTTTTTCCTGTAATCCTTAATGGATGGAAGAAATTTGCGACACTCCTGCCGAATAACTGGCTGGCCGAGACCCCGGAGACGTTTACGGTCGAGGAGGCTTGGCAGACAGTCGGCGGAAAGGGAGCGGGTTTCTGAAATCAACTGGAGTTAAAAGAAAAAACTGCTGGCTCGTCTTATTCCAAACCCTATTTAAGACTAGTTTATCCTTCATGTTTTTTCCTGTAATCCTTAATGGATGGAAGAAATTTGCGACACTCCTGCCGAATAACTGGCTGGCCGAGACCCCGGAGATGTTTGCGTCGAGGAGGCTTGGCAGACAGTCGGCGGAAAGGGAGCGGATTTCTGAAATCAACTAGAACATTTTTATTTATCTACAGCCTGAAATACTTAAGTATTTTCACCAATTTGTATGACTTTTACACCTTTACGTTTTTTTACATCATCTTAACGTTGACCGACATGGCACTAAGTTAAAATGATAATGGGTAACGAAAAAGAATGGGGGGATTGGCATGAAGGTTGAATTACATTGTCATACGAACATTTCAGATGGTTCCAGTTCTTTTGAAGAACTATTGGAGGTTGCAAAAAGGGAGAGCATTGGTCATTTAGCCATTACGAATCACGATACAACGATAAGATTGCAAGAGATGGTGGAACGGGGAAAGGAAATAGGAATTGAAATCATCCCTGGTATAGAAGTGTCTGGTTATGACTTTGCAAGAGGCAGGCGTGTACATATTCTGGGCTATTTTGTTGAGCCTGGTCATAAGGCACTTGAGGAGCTTTGTAATCCATTGATTGAAAAAAGGAATGCAGCTTCTGAAAAAATGGTGGAACGACTAATTCATGCAGGCTATCGAATAACTTGGGATCAGGTTTCTAAATTCAGGGGAGGAACCGGAGTTTATAAACAGCATATTATGCTAGCGCTACGGGAATCGGGGTATACGGATTCCATCTATGGTGATTTGTATAAGAAAATCTTCAGTCGCGGCCAAAATGGAGAAGTGCCAGGCATTGCCTTTATTCCTATGGAGTATGTGGATGCCATTCTGGCTGTAAAGGCGATTCGAACTGCCGGAGGCGTCCCGGTCCTTGCTCACCCTGGACAATACGGGAGCTTTGAAATTATTCCTGAGCTTGTAGAAGCAGGGCTTGAAGGGATTGAAGTTCTTCACCCGCATCATGGGCATGCAGAAGAGGAAAGAGCGATTTCATATGCAGATCAATATAATCTCATTAAGACAGGAGGTTCGGATTTTCATGGGGATTATGGGGAGAAGCCGATTCGTCTTGGCAGTATGAGCCCAGGAAAGGAATGTGTGGCTGCTTTGAAATCAAGGAAAAAAAGCATGGCCATTAAATGATGTTCATTAAACCAGGAATTTTGCTGTGAAAGCGGCCTGCTCATTTGCTGGATTAGGAATTTGAAAGACTGAACATGATGTTGTATGGAGAAAAATCCATAAAATAAGCATTCCTTTCGTTCTGGTAATTGACCAGGACTTTTTTTTTTACAAGAAAATCATGGTAGCTTCATATTTTCTCATTACACTGACAGTAACAAGGAAAAATATATGTAAAGGGGGATTTCTGTTGGCGGAAAAAAACTTTTTAGTTGATCATTTGATATCTGAAATTAAGAGTGGAACCTTTCAATCGGATAAAAAGTTACCTTCAGAGCATATACTCGCCGATCAATTTAATGTACCAAGAATGGTTGTCAGGAAGGCATATGAGCAGCTTCAAGATTTAGGCTTTATCTATTCAAAGCAAGGTAAAGGAAGTTATGTCCAGGAAACAAAAAAACAAATTCCGTTAATTCTATCCGGAGATGTTAGTTTCACCGAGAAAATGAAAGAATTTCAGTTTTCCTTTCAAACGAGTACTATTTTTTGCGAAGAAATTTCTTATGATCAGAAGATCTTTCAAAGCCTCGGAGTGGAAAGTGATGACAAGGTCTTTAAAATTGGCAGGCTTAGGTTAATGGACGATTTCCCGATTGCTCTTCATACATCTTTTGTAGCAAAATCAACATTTCCTGAAATAGAAAAGGACGGTCCGGATATAACCTCCATGTTTCAATATTATCGGCAGCGTGGCTTTGTAGAATTCGGATCCAGCAGCAGCACGTTGAATGTGATTTTTCCTACTTTATTCGAACGGGATATTTTGCAGTGTTCAAGTTTAATTCCACTTTTGCAAGTGGAATCAGTATGCCAGGATAAGCGAAGTAATCAAGTCCTTGAGCACACGGTCATAATCTATCGGAGCGATTGTTTCACATATGTTATATAAAAACTTCCATTCCAGATATCGGTCGAATTCACTAGTAAATGCCCTGAATTCACGAGTAAAAGTAAGAAACTCACGAGTAAATGTCCCGAATTCACGAGTAAAAGTACGGAGCTCACGATTAAATGCTCCGAATTCACGAGTGAAGCACGAAATTTGAATAATGTAGGTCCCTTTAACAAATCCCATACAAGATTTACTCTTTCTTAACGTACGTTCACTTGGCAACAAGATACATTGAAGATGTTAGCTTGAAACTAAAACATTGGAGGCCAATGGAATGAGAAGAAGGGAAAGAACCGAGATTTTGATTCAAGGCTCTGAGGACATTGCAAAGGAATTTGCCAAGGAAATAGCAATGAAATATAAAGTTACCGTCATTCAAAAGCCAGAAAGTGCCCTCGTGTTGCTAAAGACAAGGGAAACGGCAAAAAAGAGCTTGTTTTATCTAGGGGAAATGCTGGTGACAGAATGCACGGTCCAAATCCAGGATTCAATCGGGATTGGTATCGTTAAGGGACATCGGGAAGAGCTGGCACAAAGTTTAGCGATCATTGATGCTGCTTATCAGGCTGATCTTGGAGAAACAAGATTATGGTCACATGCTTTAGAAAATGAGAAGAAGAATATACAGAAAAATCTTCAAGAGCTGAATCGATCAATCTTAAGAACCAAGGTGAACTTTGAAACAATGGATGTTCAATAAGGGGGGGAAAGCAATGAATTTGGATGTAGTTCATGATATACAAACTGTTTATAGAAAGCTTGTAACGGCGACTTCAAGACCTGGAACTTTAGTGGTTTTGGAGAGGGAAGCCAAGACATTGGATGTTCAAATGGAATGCTTATCTTCTACTATTCTGCTTGCACTTACTGTACTTGACCCTGAAGTGACTTTTAATGTCATTGCAAAGGAGGGGGAGGCGGTGTCAAGAATGATCAATCAGCTTACTTATTCAAAGCCTGTCGATTTGCCGGAAGCGGATTTTATTTTTATTTTACATGATGCCTCCGAGGAGCAAATGAAGGAAGCGATAAATAAAGCAAAGATAGGAAATCTGTTGAACCCCCATGAATCGGCAATGATCATTCTAGAAGTGCCGGATATAACGAAAGGGGACTCAATGATCCTTTCAGGACCGGGAATTCAAGAGGAATCATTCTTAAGCCTTCCGAATGTCTCCGTCTGGCTTGGTGCAAGGAACGAAAAAAACATAGAATTCCCGTTAGGAATCGATATGTATTTTGTGGATCAACAAGATCGTTTAATAGCTTTACCGAGAACGACTCAAATCAGAGAAAATGGGGGTGAGATTATATGGGATATGTTGCAGTAAAGGGAGGAACAAAGGCGATTGAGGAATCCATCAAACGCTTAAAGTATGAACGGGTCAAAAAAGGGACGGCTATAGAGCTGCATAAGATAGAAGCTGGGATGAGAGGGTTGATTGATCAGGTTATGTCAGAAAGCAGTTTGTATGATCAATCACTGGCTGCACTTGCTATTAAACAGGCTGAAGGCAATCCGGAAGAAGCTGTTTTCCTCTTGAGAGCTTATCGATCCACTTTGCCGCGAAAGCATGTTTCAAGAGTGATCAGTTCTGAAAATATGAAGGTGGAAAGGCGAATTTCAGCTAGTTTTAAGGATGTACCTGGCGGGCAGATTTTAGGTGCAACAACCGATTATACACATAGGTTGCTAGATTCGGAGCTGGAAAATGAATCGGATATTAGCATTCAAGGCTGGTTACGGGCTTTTCAAGAAGAAAATCGTTCAACGGAATATCAGAGCCAAATAGATGATTTAAATTCTCTGCCTAAAGTTTTGGACTACTTAAGAAGTGAAGGCTTATTAGCAAGCTGTGAAAACAATGATTTGCAGCCTGAGGATGTGACAAGGAAAAGTCTGGAGTTTCCTTCAATGCGGAGTGAACGCCTGCAAATTTTAACTAGAGGCCAAACCGGTGCAGTGACATCGCTTGCTTATGCAGTCATTCGAGGATATGGTGCACTGCACCCGACAGTCGGGGAGCTGCGCGTAGGCCAGCTGCCAGTTCATCTCGATCACCCGTTGCTGGACGACGGGCAAGAGGAAGATAGCTATTATATTGGGGATTTCACAGCAACTGAGACAGAGATGCTCATTCCGCTTACGGTAGAGAAAGAGCAAGGCAAAAAAGAAATAGAGTTTGAAGTTGGCTATGGCATGTGCATGGGACAAAATGAAACGAAAGCAATCGCAATGGGCATCTTGGATAATTGCCTGGAAAAACCCAACAAGGAGTTTCCAAGTCACAACGAGGAATTCGTTCTTTATCATATAGATTCAGTGGAATCAACGGGCTTCATCTCCCATTTGAAGATGCCTCATTATGTTACGTTCCAGTCCAAGCTTGATAGCATTCGGAAGTCGAAAGATAAGACCACAGAGCAGGAGGTTGGATTGCATGAATAAGACCTATAATTTTGCATTCTTTGATGAAGGGTCGAAACGGGAGATTAGAAGGGCGACACTGAAGGCGATTGCCATTCCGGGTTATCAAGTCCCATTCGCTTCAAGGGAAATGCCGATTGGGCGTGGTTGGGGCACAGGCGGCCTGCAGTTGACATTGTCATTGATTGGAAAGGATGACGTCCTTAAGGTAATCGACCAAGGCTCGGATGAATCCGTTAATGCCGTTAACATAAAAAAACTCGTATCTGATACTACTGGGGTAAGGACAACGGATAGCACAAAAGAAGCCTCTTTAATCCAGTCTAGACACAGGGTGCCGGAAGTGCCGCTGCAACGGGACCAGATTTTAATTCTTCAAGTTCCGTTACCGGAACCTTTAAGGAATTTTGAACCGAGCGAACATGAAACGAAAAAGCTGCATGCTGAGAGAGAGTATAGTGGAGCATGGCTTATGTTATTTGAACAAATTATGAAGTACGGAATAATGGCGACGGATGCAGACCATCCGGTGATGGTTCGTGACAGGTATGTCATGGCACCAAGTCCTATACCAAGATTCGATAATGCCAAGCTGGACGATAATGAAGCGCTCATTTTGCTAGGTGCAGGCAGGGAGAAAAAGGTATATGCAGTACCTCCATATACAAATGTATCATCTTTGGCATTTGATGATTATGAATTTCAAATCGAGTCTTTTGCAAATCATGCTTGCATTCTCTGCGGGTCCAACGATGTGTTTTTGGATGAACTTGTTGATGAGCAGTCAGGTGAAACGTATTTCCAATGCAATGATACAAGCAATTGCCTTGAAATGGTCAATCAAAAACAATCATTGGGAGTGAATTAAATGTCTGTGCTTGAGGTGCCCGTATTATCAGTTAAAAAAATGAACAAACAGTATGGTGACGGATGCTCGATATGCAAACATATGAAATCAGGAAAAGTGACGAAAAACTATTGTCACGAATGCGGGACGGTTTATGCCTGCAGAGATCTGACATTTGATTTGTATCAAGGTGAAGTTCTCGGAATAGTAGGGGAAAGCGGCAGCGGCAAATCCACTTTAATGAAAAGTTTGTATTTTGACGAAGAAGTGACAGAGGGAGAACTGTATGTGGCTGGCTTTGAGGATGGAAAAAAGAACTTATTCATGGAGTCTGCCCAGAAAAAAAGATACGTTCGGAACCACCTGATGGGAAAGGTTTATCAAAACCCGATTCTAGGGTTGAAAATGGATTTCTCCTCGATAGGCAATATTGCCGAGAAGTTAATTTCAGCTGGGAACAGACATGTTGGCAGCATGGAATCAAGAGGCGCCGAGCTCCTGGAAGCAGTCAATATTCCCATTCATCGAATGAAAGAAGAACCAAGGAATTTCTCAGGCGGAATGCAGCAACGGGTCCAGATAGCCAAAGCATTGTCCAACAATCCACCCATACTGTTATTGGATGAGGTCACCACAGGTTTGGATTTATCAGTTCAAGCAAGTGTATTGGATTTAATTAAAGGCCTCCAAAGAGATTTGAATATTAGCATTGTATTGGTTTCCCATGATTTGGGCGTAATCCGAATGCTTGCAGACCGTACGCTCGTTATGCTGGAGGGTAAAGTAATCGAACAAGGTTTAACAGATCAAATACTCGAAGATCCACAGCATCCTTATACCCAGCAATTAGTACACTCGCTGCTGTAAAAGAAACTAAAGAAAATGGGGGAAGAGACATTGTTGCTGATTAAAAATGGAAAGATAATAACGGAAGACTCGATCCTGATGGACCATGATCTCTTAATTAAGGATGATAGAATTTGCCGGATTGCACCTGTGGGAGAAATAGAAAGAAGTCCTGAGATCGAAGTGCTGGACGCAATGGGCGGATATGTTTCACCCGGTTTTATTGATCTCCATTCGGATTATATTGAACATATGACTGCGCCGCGCCCGACTTCTTTAATGAATTTTAATTTGAGCTTAAGAGAAACGGAAAAGGAACTGATTACGCACGGGATCACGACCATGTTCCACTCACTGTCGCTCTATAAATCCACTGAATACGCATATAAGCCAATTCGGGAGCCTGAGAATGTTAGGAAGCTTATTGACTTAATTGATCAAACACATAAGATGAAGCACCTAGTACGTCATCGGTTTCATGCCCGTTATGAAATCGATAATTTGGAAGATATTGATAGTCTAAGAGAATATGTTACGGAAAAGAAAGTGCATCTGGTTTCATTCATGGACCACACTCCAGGACAAGGGCAGTATCGGCATCTAGAGATTTATCGAAACACTTTAAGAGGGTATAACGATTATAGTGATGAAGCCATTGATGTCATGATCCGGACTCATCAAGTGAAGGAAAAGCTGACGATTGAAAGAATGAAGGAAATCGCACTGCTGGCAAGGGAAAACAATATTGCCGTTGCCTCACATGATGATGATTCAATAGAGAAGCTTGAATTGGTTCACAGCTTTGGAACGAGTATAAGTGAATTTCCAATCACACTTGAGATTGCCCGTAAGGCCCATGATATGGGGATGTATACTATAGCCGGTGCACCAAATGTGATTTTGGGAGGTTCTCACAGCGGGAACCTAAGTGCCACTGAAGCCATTCAGGATGGAAGCATAGACATATTATGCAGTGATTATTACCCTGCAGCCCTTCTGCATTCAATGTTTGAATTAGTCGAAAACCATGGAATGGATCTTGTCGATATGTTTAAGCTAGTTACGTTAAATCCTGCAAAGGCAGTCAAGATGGAGGACGAAATTGGATCGATTCACGAAGGGAAAAAGGCTGACATACTTATTATTGAAAAAATTTCTGGTGATTTCCCTGTGATAACAACCGTGATTGTAGATGGAAAATTGATTCAAAAAACGAATTACAGGATATAAATTCTAGAAAGCGGGTGGCAAAGTGGAGAACATATTGGAGATCAATAATTTATCCAAGTCTTTTATTTTACATAATCAACGCAAGAGTATCCATGCGGTCAGCAACATTACGATCAAAGTGAAAAAAGGCGAATTCATTGGCATTACAGGCAAGAGCGGCAGCGGCAAATCAACGATCCTAAAATCGGTTTACGGTACTTATCGGGTTCAAGTAGGAGACATCTGGTATGATTCTTCCCACTATGGTGCGATCAATCTGGCAAAAGCAACGGAAAGGGAAATGATTTACATGCGTAAGCATGAGATAGGTTATGTATCCCAATTTTTAAATGTCATGCCAAGAACTACAGCAAGGCAGCTCGTTACCGGGGCCATCCTTGAAATGGGACAAACCAGGGAAATGGCCAATATCGAAACAGAAAAAATCCTCAATCACTTTGAAATAGGAAAAGAGCTTTGGGACAGTTACCCTGCCACTTTTTCAGGAGGAGAGAAGCTAAGGTTAAATATAGCAAGAGCGATGGTGAAAAGGCCGCGGCTCCTTCTGTTGGATGAACCTACTGCAAGTTTGGATCACGATTCTAAAGTGAAGGTGAAAACCCTCCTTGAACAGCTAATGAACGAAGGAACGACAATGCTGGGCATTTTTCATGACTTGGAGTTCATGAATCGGTTAGTAACTAAGGAATATAGCATGCAGGATGGATGTTTTAATCATGCTATTCAAAAAATTTAATGATGAATTCACACAAATTTTACTGAATATTCAGCCTTGTTAACGGCAGGTTAGTATTGTACGGGTATTGTTATATGGGAAGTGACTGAAATAAGAAAAGACTGTATAAAATGGAGGGGAGATTTAACGTGAAAAAATCGATGATGTCCATATTGATGTTAGTTAGTTTGCTGGTATTTACAGGCTGCTCTTCTAGTAGTTCAACAGGTGCAAATGAGGATGATACATTAACCATAGCATGGCTGCCAAATGAATCAGGGGAAGATTTAGGGGAAGCCCGCGATGAAATCGGGAAGATCTTAGAAGATGCCACAGGAAAGAAAGTCGAACATAAGACCACTACGGATTATAACATTGCAATCGAGGCAATTGCTAATGGAAACGCAGATATGGCATTCCTGGGAGCACAAGGATATATTGAAGCAAACAACAAAAATGATAGTGTTCAACCTCTAGTTGTTCCAAGCGGTGAATCAGGTACGTTGGATGATGCAGTCTATAATAGCTGGCTGGCTGTTCAAAATGCAGATGACTATAAAACTAACGACGAATATAAGATAGACGGTATCCAAGGGAAAAAGTTCTCTTTCGTATCAAATAGCTCTACATCTGGCTTCAAAGTTCCTTCCACAGGAATCGTTGATTATTTCTCGAAGCAAGATAAGTTTAAGGAATTAAAGGCCGAGGATTTATTGGAAGGCGGGAAAGATAAATTCTTCAGTGAAGTGCTTTATGGCGGTTCACACCAAGGATCCGCTGTAAATCTTTTGACCGGGAAAGCGGACGTGGCAGCTTTTTGTGACACATGTGTCAAAAATTATGTGGAGCTGGCTGATGGGGAAGAGAATAAAGCAGGTGCCGTGTATAAGGTAAAGAAGGGTGCAGCTGAACCCTTTAACACAGTTGTAGATAAGACATTCTCACTCATTTCAGTGACACCAGTTTTGAATGCACCTTTCGTTGTTAACACGGAATTAGTCAGTGAGGAAACACGTGAAAAAATCCTTGAAACGTTGATTTCTGATGAAATGGCAAATAACGAGAAAGTTTTTGTACCAGAAGACTCTAAGTTATCAGGGCTATTCAAAAGGGTGAGCGGAAAAGAAAGATTGGTAGAAGTTGAGGATGACTGGTTCAATCCAATTCGGGAATTATCTAAATAAAGGCAATACAATGTGGGAGGATCATACATGAAAACATTATTGGAAGTGAAAAATGTCTCAAAACATTTTGGAAATGGTACAAAGGCGTTATCCAATATTGACTTCACTGTGAAAGAAGGAGAGTTCGTTTCGATCATAGGGCCATCCGGTGCAGGGAAATCAACTCTTCTTCGATGCATCAATAGAATGATCGATGCTTCTAGCGGAGAAATCATTTTTGATAATGATCATGTATACAAGGTGAATAAAAGGGAGTTAAAGAAAGTACGCAGGAAAATAGGGATGGTTTTTCAACATTACAATCTTGTAAATAGATTAAGTGTGATTGAAAATACCCTCCATGGACGTTTAGGCTATAAATCTACACTGGCTGGAATCCTTGGCCTTTATAGTGAAGAGGAGAAACTTAAGGCTGCTAAAGTTCTCCAAATTCTCGGTCTGGAAGATCTAATCTATAAAAGGTCCGATCAGTTGAGCGGAGGCCAAAAACAACGGGTTGGTATAGCGCGGGCGCTTATCCAAAATCCTAAATTGCTATTGTGCGATGAACCGATTGCCTCTCTTGACCCGAATTCTTCCAAGGTGATCATGGATCATTTAAGGAATATCTGCTCTTTCATGGGAATCACAGTTGTTGTCAACCTGCATCAAGTCGATGTGGCCCTGAAATATTCGGATCGAATTATCGGTGTGAATGGCGGCAAAGTTGTTTTCAATGGCACAACTCAAAATATAACCTCAAATGATATCCATCAGATTTATGGATCGGATGAAGGAAAGTTGATTTTTGATTTGGGAGGTTCCCATGTCGGCTGATGTTTTTGCAAAAAAGAGAAGAAATTCACTTGTATTGTTTTTGCTCATTGGGGCTGCGACGGCTGTTTCCATCATCATTACCGAATTCAGCATCGCAAAAGGGGTTACTTCCGTTCCTAAGGCCATACAATGGTCGTTATCGAATTTTTATCCAACAAAGGATTCCCTTACCAAACTCCCGGACATTTTGATAAAGCTGAAAGAAACAATTTTAATATCCGTTGCTGCAACCACATTAGCGGGAATATTGGCCTTTGTATTTGCGATATTGGGTTCCAATACGACAAGGGTGAATGCCTTTTTCGGAGGTTTTAGCCGTGGGATAGCAGTTTTATTTAGGAATATTGATGTCTCAATATGGGCGTTGGTTCTGTTATTTTCATTTGGACAAAGTTCCTTGACCGGTTATTTTGCCTTGTTTTTCGGATCTTTCGGTTTTTTAACAAGGGCTTTTATTGAAACGATCGATGAAGTGAGCTGCAGTTCCGTAGAGGCTTTGCAGACAACCGGCGCAAGTTATCTAACCGTCATTTCGCAGTCTGTTATACCTTCAACCATTCCGCAAATGATCAGCTGGGTACTTTTTATGATTGAAACGAATATCAGGAATGCAACATTGGTCGGACTGCTTACAGGATCGGGTATTGGTTTTACGTTTAATCTTTATTATAAAAACTTGAGTTATGACATTGCCAGTCTTGTCGTCATTACGATCATCATTTCGATATTATCTATTGAATTGATCTCAAATTATGTGAGGAGGGTGATTTTATAATGCAGGCAGAGGGTCCAATCAAACCATTTCCTTCTCCTACTGGCCAGGATTTAGATAAAATGCTACTTGAACGACTATCCAAAAAGCCCTTCTCGAAATCTTCAATCGCCATTAGGTTGTGTGTGCTCCTACTAGCAGGTTTGACCATATACGCTTTTGCCAGTTTTGATTATAAGGATGTCAAACTGTGGGACGCGTTATCATTGACCGTCGACAATTTGAAGACCATGTTTTTGGAGCCGCATCTTAAGCACTTTACCTTTACTCAAGCGCTTTATCAGGTGTCGATTACATTAGGTTTAGCCTTCTTGACGACAATATTTGGTGCAATCATTGCCATGATGTTGGGACTTTTAGCGGCTGGAAATATCTCGTCCAAGCCATTATCGGTGATCATAAAGGGATCGGTTGCCCTGATTAGAGCCGTTCCTACCGTGTTATGGGTCCTCATCTTTGCAGTCGCAGCAGGGTTGGGCAGTGTAGCGGCAGTTATAGGGATGACGTTTCACTCCATAAGTTACCTTGTAAAGGCCTACTCGGAATCCTTCGAGGAAATTGATAAAGGTGCTATAGAAGCCCTGCAAGCAAGCGGTGCGAATTGGTGGCAGATCGTGTTTCAAGTCATCATTCCATCTTCGATCACTTATATCATTTCCTGGACCTTCATGCGCTTTGAAATCAATTTTGCAGTGGCGGTCGCAATGGGCGCAGCGGCAGGCGCAGGAGGAATCGGCTTCGATATGTTCATGGCAAGTGGATTTTACTTTGACTTGAGTGAAATTGGAGCAATCACTTATTTTATCCTGATAATTGCAATCTGTCTTGAAATCTTCGCAACACAAATCAAAAGGAAACTAAAAGTATCATCTTGATACCGGAATGGTTAAATATGGGTTATGCCCATCAAACAATTTGGTGCAGCCCCTGACAGTCATGTTCGTTTCATAGTAAGCATGAAAGAAGACCACAAAATGAAGTGGTCTCTTTATTTATTGGAAATCGACTTAAAGGCTATACCCGGCTGATTACTAATGGAGTCATTGAATGGCTTATATAAGGGAGGACTTTATTTCTTGTATCTGTTTGATATGCCTTTGTTCATGTAAGGATAATAATTCTATCCATTGATCCAATGAGAGGTCCCCGAACAGGGGATGCTTGGCTTTCTTTCTGTTCAACAAGATATCTGAATCCATATCATAAAGAACCTGTAATAATCGATCTCTTGATTCTGCCAGCAAATCCATAAGGCTCGATAATTGAAATGGGGTTGAAGAGGGTGAAATGACCTCAGGGGATGAGAATTTCCTTGTTCTATCAGTAACGAAGTAAATGTTTTTTTGAATGATATTATTAAAATCCCTTTCCCGAATGCCTTTTGCTATAACTTCTGTAAAAACCTGTTCCGTAAGATATAAATGATGGCAAATTTGGGCGATGTTCCATACTTCAGGCACAGGCCTATGGTGGAGCATTTTTTCATCCAACTCCGTAATTTCCTCTATTAACTGTTTTCTTGATTCAAATAGCAAATCATACTCGATAAAATTCATGAGAACTCCCCTTTTGTGACACCCCCATATGAAAGCATCACTGAATTTTTTGATATAAGAAAAAACAAAGGGATATCTGATTGCATAAAGAATGCATAAAAACTACGGAAAAAACACCTGATTTAAAGTGGATTCATGATGATTGAAGGAGTGTGAGACTATGCTTTTAAGCAGGTTTCTATTTAAAAAAGAGCGTTAAAAGATATTTCTTATAGTACAACGAAAAGACATTGTTTATCGGTATTTATAATGTTTTGATTTGAGGTAGAAATACAGATCTGAAGTCAGGTCTGCATTTCTAGGAAAATCATTTTTTCAGGAGTGTTGATACCCTAATGCCTATGCACATTACTTAAGTTTATGCCTGTAATTGACGCATTACTTGGTTAACGGAAACCTTAATGGGATGGATATCTTTTGAATTCCATAATAAAAGTCCTTGATTAAGTGAAATGAAGTAAATGGCCAGTTCCAACGGGTCACCATCCACAAAAATTCCATCCTGCTGTCCTTTACTGATAATACGGGCAATCCCTCTCATGGCTGTGGCGTATTTTTGATTCAATTCTTGTTTAATCTCATCAGGGAGCGTGTCGGAATGTTGGGCTTCAATAACAAGAACACGGCGGTCCAAGGCTTCCTCTGGTGAACCGGAAAAAGTAAGTTCAGTGAACCAAACCAGTTGATCCCAAGGTGTGCCTTTTCTATTTTCCGCTTCATTCACTGTTTCAATAAACATATCCATTACGTTCATGATAATGGAAACATAAATATTCTCTTTAGATTTGAAGTAATGGTAAAACAGTCCATGACTTAAATTCACGGATGAAGTAATATCACTGATTTTTGTTGCAGCAAAGCCCTTGCGTGCGAAAATCTTCAGTGCAGCACTGCTGATTTCTTCATAGCGTTGATCTCGGATTATCTTAAATTGTTCATCATTTTTTGGAGCCATCGTTGATTCCTCACTTGCTGAATAATATTTCATCGCTGATGCATATGGGTAATTTTTAAAAAACGACCGGTAGGAAATTTTTCTGTCCATAAACACTCTACCATATAAGTTTATCAAAAAAAATAGTGATGGGGCTTTTTAACATTCACTAACATATTCGATAGAAAAGGGAGGTTATCCTCGTTTTTCAGCGAATACTTTTTTTGATTGACTTACAAGTCAACGTTTTATATTATTGGTTCATGCTAATGTGCATATTCACGATACTGATATAAAAGCAAGATATATGCATAGAGAAGCAGTTCATTGCATTTCAAAAAATACATGTATAAAAGGGGATAGAAAAATGAGTAGACTTCAAGGGAAAACCGCTATCATCACTGGGGCAGCTGGCGGTATTGGTAAAGGTATGGCCATGGCTTTCGTTAAAGAAGGAGCAAAAGTGGCGATCATCGATTTAAATGAAGAGCTTGGGAACCAAACCATAAAAGAATTACAAGAATATCAACCGGAATCCATTTTCATTCAAGCTAATCTTGCAGAGCATGACAAATTGGCTTCGATCGTTAAAGAAGTGGCTGATAAATTCGGGAAAATTGATATCCTGGTAAATAATGCACACGCTTCAAGAATGGCTTCCATTGCTGACACAACACAAAAAGAATTGGATTTATCCTTTAATACCGGATTCTATCCAACCTTCTACTTCATGCAAGCTGCATTGCCATACTTAAAAGAAACACAGGGTAAAATCATTAACTTTGCATCAGGTGCCGGGATTAATGGTGATGTCAATCAAGGTACGTATGCAGCAGCAAAAGAAGCAATCCGTGGAATTACCCGTGTTGCAGCAAATGAATTCGGTCCATTCGGCATCAATGTAAATATCATTGCCCCGATTGCCAAATCACCAGGCATGCTTCAATGGGCAGAGGAGCAGCCAGAATATTATCAAAACATGCTTGCGAAAATTCCGCTAAGAAGACTTGGTGAGCTTGAAAGTGACATCGGACGTACAGCTGTATTCTTGGCAAGTGAGGATTCTGATTATATTACTGGTCAAACAATCATGGTGGATGGCGGTTCCATTAAACTACGTTAAGCGGATGCTAGCTGGGTGTTTTTGACACCTGTGTCAGAGGATTTGGGCATCGGGATGGGAAGCTTATCCTTGTACTTCAGCATTTCATCAATCGTCACCATGATTTTCCTGCCGATTGCAGGGAAAATGATGGCGAAATATGATATTAGAACAATATTGGTAATAGGAGTTATTTTACAAGCAGGATCATTTGCTATGTTTGGTTTAATGAATTCCGTATGGGGCTGGTACTTGTTCTGTATCCCTATGTCAATTGGATCAATTTTTGTCTGCCAAATGGCTGGGCCAGTATTGATCAATAATTGGTTTAAAAAGCATAATGGCCTGGCGATGGGAATCATGGTGGCTTCAGGCGGGTTATTCGGGGCAATCCTTCAACCAATGGCAGGTAATTTAATAGATAGCCAAGGCTGGAGAAATACGTATATCATTTTAGGTGTATTGGTGATGGCAATCGTAATACCAATCGTACTTTTAACGATCAGGATGGCCCCTCAGCAAAAAGGTATGCAGCGGCTTGGGGAAGACGAATCTGAAAGTGATGAAAAGACAATTCCTAAAGCAGTTACTAATAAAGGGGTTACAGCAGCAGTAGCAAGAAAATCCTCTGCATTTTATGCATTGCTCCTATTTTTCTTCTTTATAACGGCAATAGGAAGCTTTGGTCAGCATGTTGCACCATTTGCGATGGGCTTGGGCTATGATGTTACATTTGCGGGTAATGCAATGGGAGGCTGGTCGGTTGGTGTGTTATTAGGTGCTTTAGCCTTCGGTGTTCTTTCGGATAAAATTGGAGCGAAAAACACAGCACTCTTTGCGATGATAATAGGTTTGGTTCCAATTGTAATCCTTTTAGCCATTCCGGAAAATTCAGCAATGTTTACATTGGCCATTGCTATCTATGGATTTGTAGTTGCATCTATCGGCACATTGGGACCGCTGCTTACAACTGCTTTGTTCGGCAATAAAGAATACAGTGAAATCTATGCTTCTGCTGTGGTAGGTTTAGCTGTCGCTGGTATTGTCGCTTTACCGGGATACGGTTATATCTTTGAATTCACAGGTAGCTATACATCCGTACTCTATGCGATCGCTATCATGTTAATCATCAATTTAGCTTTGATTATCCTTGCTTTCAAAGGAAAAAGGAAACTCGAGGTAGCTGGGCACTGGAATTGATTTTTTCTAAGGGCATGAGCCAATATATTTAAAAAGGGCGGGAGCATTATTTCCCGTCCTTTTTCTCTTGAATAAGGAAAGTTGCTAACGCAATGGGGTGCTTATAAACTGAAGAGAGACAAAATGAACTGGGATGGTGAATGCCAATGGGCAAAACAATAGTCGAAAAACTGAATTTACATAAATATGAACGGGTAGCAGTCTTGAATCTGCCAGCCGGGGCGGATTATTTAACAGAGCTGCCGGATTACGATACAGAGCTTAATGAAAGTGCCTATGATCTTATATTTGCCTTTGTATTAGATATGGGTTCTTTAAAAGGAATCGTGGATAAGGTAATCGAGAAGAATCATTTGAGTAAAAACGGCTATATTTATTTGGCGTACCCCAAGAAGGGGAATAAGGGTTATGCTACATATATTCATCGTGATGATCTGATGCAAGGCCTTGGTGCGGATGATGAAGGTTATGTTGGCTCGAGTGACCTGAAGTTTGCACGTATGGTTGGGTTGGATGATGTCTTTACGGTTGTCGGACTGAAAGAAGATTCGAAAAATAGAAACCGTCCATCTACCAAAGCAAGCCAATCAGTAGATGATTATATCGAAATGATTTCTGAAATTGAGAAAGATTTACATGATTCTCCAGATTTGCTTGCGTTCTATCAATCACTTACCCCAGGGTATCGCAAGGATTGGGCCCGTTACGTGTATAGTGCAAAACAAGAGGCGACCCAAGTGAAACGGCGCCAGGAAATGAAAATGATTTTAGGAGAGGGCTACAAGAGCAGGGATCTATATCGAAGAAATAAATGAGGGTGGGGAATGTCTACCATTCTCTTTTTTCTTGTTCTGATCATCCTATCAAAAGCATATACTAGACCGAATCCAAACTTAAATCGTAATAATTATGATTTGCGAGGTGGTTAAATATGCTTTTGAAACGCTACACGGGAAATTTGCTGTTAGTGATACTGCTGTTTTTGCTGCTGGCATTCTTTTTTCTAGGAGATGTATTCATTCCCAAAGCGATTGATTTCTCGGGCTACCCGATGCTTCACTCTGTATTCGTCGTGTTTTTGGGATTGTTTTTAGAATCGATTCCTTTCCTGTTCCTCGGGGCCATTGCTTCATCGTTCATCCAGCTGTTCATCAGTGAAGAAATCATTCAACGGATGATACCAAAAAGACCCCTGACCGCCATTTTTGCATCGATAGCGGCAGCGCTTATCATTCCGGTTTGCGAATGTGCAATCATCCCGGTCGTCCGGAGATTGATTCAAAAAGGTGTCCCGGTCCATGCAGGTGTGGTCTTGCTCGTAACAGCCCCAATATTGAATGTCATTGTGTTCGGCTCAACTTATTATGCGTTCCAAAATAAACCTTCCATTCTATATGGAAGAATCATTCTTTGTGTCCTGACGGCCATAATCGCAGGTTTATTTATTCATTTATTCAGCACTAAAGATGTGGTGAAAGAGGACAAGCTGGAACTGGTACATGGGCATGAACATGATAGTCAGTCCAGTAAATGGACAAGCTTTATTGATCATACTTCACAGGAATTTTTTATGGTCGGAAGATACTTTATCATCGGGACCTTGTTTGCCAGTGTATTTCAAGTGTTCATGGATCGATCTGTAATGGCCGATATTGGTCAAGCGCCAATAAAAGGCACGGCGTTGATGATGGGAATTGCATTTGTGCTTTCACTCTGTTCATCAGCAGATGCATTCGTTGCGGCCTCCTTTTCCCATAGTTTTCTGCCAGGCTCGATACTGGGTTTCCTTGTATTTGGCCCCATGCTGGATTTGAAAAATGTTTTGATCATGATGTCCTGTTTTAAACGGAGCTTCGTCGTCACGTATGTCTTGCTTGTTTTCGCAGTCGTCTTCAGCCTGTGCCTGATTGCAGGCGGATTGATCAGTAAGGGGGGCTTCTGATGAAACGTTTTTTTATCCAAAGACTTGAAGGATTGCTGCTGCTTGGAATTGGCCTCATGATCTTTAAATTGTATGTTTCAGGATATTTAACGAAATTGATTGCACCCAAAATGGTTCCATATGCATTGGCAGCGCTTTTTGCTTTTTTAGTGATCAGCCTTCTCCGAATGAAAAAACAAAAACAGGGTGAACAACATTGTGATTGCGGATCGAAGGGAGAGTCTTCCTCGTCCGCACTGGTCCTGAAATATAGTTTGTTCTTCATTCCGATTCTTCTTGGCTTCACCTTGACCGATTTTACATTAAGCGGGGAAGTGCTGGCGAAAAGAGGGATGGCGAAGCAGCAGGCACAGATGGTAAGTTCTTATGATTCAGGGAAACATGCGAATGGGGAGAAAATCTCCGTAACCGATGATAATTATTTTGAAGTGCTGGATGATTTACTGAACAACCTCGATACGATAGAGGGTAAGGAAATAGAGATTTCGGGGTTCATATACCGTGAGGATACATTTACAAAAAAACAAATGGCCATCTCCCGCCTCTCCATGTCCTGCTGTGTGGTCGATGCGACGTTATACGGATATATGGTAAACGGGAATGTGGAAGGAATGAAGACGAATGATTGGTATACGATTACAGGAACATTAAAAAAAGGAAGCTATAAAGGGGAACCCGTACCGGTGATCGATTTAAAAGAGTCGAATAAAATAAAGGCACCCGAAGAAGCTTATTTATATGAAAATGTACAAATCATTCAGTAGAAGTTGAAAGGGGTGTTTTGCCTGTACGAAGACACCCTTTTCATGTAAAAAGGCCTTAAAGCCATATATTCCATCATAAGATCCCATTCCTCTTTTATTTATACAGCCAAATGGCAGAAAACGTGGGCGGTGAGAATTCTCTTCAAATTCATATTTTGAAGGCAAATATTTATTTGATGGGCACCTGGTTCTCTGTTATTCATACTATATGGGATAAAGAACAGAGAGGGGTTATGCCATGTATGGGCATGATATGTATGAAGGTGATTGGAACAGACAGCAGGATATGTTGATTCAGCTTGAAAAGGCGATAAATGGCGAGTACAGTGCCATCCAGTGTTATGAGAAATTGGCAGCATTAGCGCCGGATGAAAAGCAGAGGAAACAAATCATTGAAATAAGGGAAGATGAAATAAAACATTTTCAAGCATTCACCCGGATATACAACAGCTTGACCGGGATGCAGCCACAGCCTAAAGTGACGGAACCATGCCCGGACTCCTATGCAGCTGGATTGGAATTTGCCGTTCAAGATGAACAGGAAACAGTAGATTTTTATCAGGATGTCGCAGATGGTGCGGCTGATAGAACCATTAGAAAGGCGTTCCGGCGTGCTGCCGCGGATGAACAAAACCATGCCGTCTGGTTTTTGTTTTACTTAGTAAAACTCAAAGGCTGATTCAATAGTAAGTAAAGTGAAAAAAAGCCAGGAGATTATCCTGACTTTTTTTCACTTTAGGACAGCTCCTGGTTCATCAATATCCCCATGTAATGGATCGGAGTCGGCTCTTATGCGGAATCATTTCTTTGACGATTTCACCTGGGCTACGAAAAAATCCTAACTAACCAGTTTGTATACCGTATATGAAGCTCCGGCCCCCAGCGCAAGCAGCGCACCACCTATTGCAATGGGATGGGCTCCATCGGGGGCGAATGACTGGGCTGTTCCGGTCGTTCCCCAAAGCATTGCCCCAAGGATGACGAGTAAATAGGGGTATTTTCCTTCATGGAAGTTATCCTGTAATAAAGATTTACTATTCAGACTATATGATTGTGCCTATTAAGTCAAAGGGGCCTATTTGTTCGAGAGAACGTAACATAGTATAATGGCCTTACAATGGATAAGAGTATAAGGGGGGATAATCTTGTCTTCAGGTAATCGAAACAATCAAATTGGGCCGCCGCGGTTCGCTATTGCCATTCACTCTCTGGTTTGGCTCGCACAAAGCGAAAAGCTCCTGACAAGTTCGGCAATCGCTTTAAAGGTGAAGTCACATGCCACTTTTTTAAGAAGGGTGATGGCTCAGCTTGCAGCTGAGGGGATCGTCGAAACAAAGGAAGGGCGGGAAGGCGGATACAGCTTGAAGGTGCCTGCCTCTCAGCTGACTTTGGCCGATGTGTATCAAGCGGTACGGCCGGAATGTCTTGTTTGTATGGAAACGAGCGAATGCGGTGAAGTCGTGAAACAGCTGGATACGGCTTTGGAGGAGATCATGAACGAAGCCGAAAAGGAAACATTGCGCCTGCTAAAGGGCTATACATTGGAAGAATTCATGAAAAAAGTCGACTTTACCAATTTTGAAAATGAGTGTCTAGGGTAATATCCTTGCAAGAGGATACCTAGGAATATATAATGTGCTTAATGCGATTGCATTTGAAATAAGGAGGTATTTACATGAAGGTGGAAATTTGGTCGGATTATCAATGTCCGTTCTGTTATATAGGAAAGCGTCGATTCGAAGAGGCGTTAAAGCAGTTTGAAAATAAAGAACAGGTAGAGGTTTCATTTCGGAGTTTTGAGTTGAACCCAGAAGCTGAACGGGATATCAATATGACTCAAAATGAAATGCTGGCCAAGAAATACGGCATGTCTCAAGCACAGGTGGAAGCAAACAGCCAAAACCTGACTCAACAGGCCAAAGAATTGGGACTCGATTATCATTTGGACAAAGTGGTCTTAACGAATTCGTTCGATGCCCACCGCTTGATGCATTTTGCTGAATCAAAAGGTAAAGAGAAAGAAATGAATGAACGCCTATTTAAAGCTTACTTTACGGAAGGCAAACATATTGGAGATCACGCTACATTGGCTAGTTTGGCTGAAGAGGTTGGCCTTGAAAAGTCCGAGACGGAGGCCATGCTGGCAGGAACGGCATTCACTGCTGAGGTTAGGGGAAATGAGCAAGAAGGAAGCCTGCTTGGTATTACAGGAGTGCCATTCTTCGTCATTAACCGCAAGTATGGAATTTCTGGTGCCCAGCCAACAGAAGCGTTCCTAGATACGCTAAAAAAAGTATGGGCTGAGGAAAATCCGCTTACGATCGTGAATGATCCAGCAACAGGCGACGCTTGTACGGACGATTCATGTAACGTGCCGGAAAAATAATGAAGATATGAAGAAGGAGACCCGAAACTGGGGTCTCCTTTTTTACTTAAAAAGGAAATGTTATATATGGCAAAGAATATAGTGTACAGGATGGCTTTTCAAAAAAGTCCGAAATGAAAGGGAGCTAAATGGTGTATATAATGATTGGAATACTAGTCTTCGTGATTGCATGTGCAGTAACTGCCAAACTAATTTCCTATAAATATTGGACATGTATTTATTCAGCATTCGGGAATGAAAATTATTTTAAGGCGGTTGCGAAATTGGAAAGGGAAGGGATACAATTCAAAACGAAAACGCCTATGAATTTAGGCTCTGAAAGCTTTCAAAATCGCGATGAAACCACTCAATATGATGTTTTTGTGAAAAAAGAACAGAAACATATTGCCCAAAGGGCACTAAACAAGAATTAACAAAAGTAAATCGCTGTCCTGATGGCAGCTTTTTTATTGCCGGTGTTCAGGCAAACTATATCCCCTTACATAATTATTTTTAAATGATGAACACAGTATACAACCTGGAGTGAACTCCAGATCAGTTTTACTTTCTTGGAAACTCACGAGTATTTGCTCCAAACTCACGAGTAAAAGCCCGAAACTTACGAGGGTGGGACTAAAAAAAGCAAGGTGCTGCTAATTCATCTTTCGATTGATTTCATATAGGATAAAAGAAAGAAAAAGCGTTGATTTTGATATGGAATTGGTTTTTTATAGTTTCAAAGACTGAAAATTTGTATAATGGGTGAGATGGATTTAATTGAATGTACATATAGGAGGGGCATGGATGAGTAAGCTTAATGGCAGGACCGTTGCTTTATTGGGAGCAAGGAAGACGGAAGAACTTAGTAAAATCGTTCAAAATCTTGGGGGAGTCCCGCTCGTTCGCCCGGCACAGGGGACGGTATTCCTTGATGATTCCCATTTGGAAGAGGATGTCACCCGGTTGATGGAAGGGGAGTTCGATTGGATTATCCTCACGACGGGAGTGGGGACGGAATTATTATATAAAACGGCCGTGAAGATGGAAGCGGGAGATCGTTTCGTAGAAGCCTTGCAGTCTATGAAAATTGCAGCTAGGGGCTATAAAACGGTGAATATGCTGAAAAAGCTTGGCCTGCAGCCATTAATCCGTGATGATGATGGCAGTACGGCAGGGCTTGTTCGCAATCTGGAAGGCCATCTGCCAGGAGGTGTAAAGGTCGCTTTGCAGCTTCACGGCGATCCGGCTCCACTTTTGATGAACTGGTTGGATGAACAAAAAGTGGAGCATAAAGAAATCCTGCCATATGAACATATACCGCCCGAAAAGGAAACGATGCAGCAGCTGATCCAAGAACTCCTTGAAGGCAAAATCGATTCGGTTGTGTTCACGAGTGCACCGCAGCCGCGAAATTTAATGAGATTTGTCCGTGAACAAGGTGTGGAGGATAAGATAGCCGACCTGTTTGCATCAGGTGTAATTGCTCTTGCGGTCGGAAAGGTAACGGCGCAGGTGGTAATCGATGAAGGGATCGAGCGGGTCATTTATCCTGAAGATCAACGGATGGGCAGTGCAATGGTGGAGCTGGTGAAATATTATCAGGGAATAGCAAGCAGATAGGGGTGAGTTCAGCATGGCCAATGGCAAGGTCTATTTTGTGGGTGCAGGTCCGGGTGATATGGGCCTGATTACCGTAAAGGGTCAAAAAGCGATTGAAAAAGCGGACGTCATTTTGTATGACAGATTGCTAAATCCCAAACTGTTGGAGGCTGCCACCCTCAAGTGTGAATTGATATATTGTGGCAAGACACCTTATGCTACTGGCATCAGTCAAGGGGAAATCAATGAGCTGCTTGTTTCCAAAGCACAGGCAGGGCAGCGGGTCGTCCGTTTGAAAGGCGGTGACCCTGCCGTTTTTGGAAGAGTCGGGGAGGAAGCGGAATCGTTGAAGGATGAGGGAATCCCATTCGAAGTCATTCCGGGGGTTACGTCCAGCATTGCTGCATCGATATACGCAGGAGTACCCGTCACACATCGGGATTTCGGACGCTCCTTTGCGATGGTGACGGGCCATGACCGAACGAAGAAGGATATAGATTGGAACGGGCTTGTGAAAAGTATAGATACGGTCGCCTTTTATATGGGTGTGGCCAATCTTCCTTATATCCGTGAAAATTTGATCAATCATGGAAAGCCGGGGAACACGCCGGCACTCGTTATCCAATGGGGCACATATGGAAGTCAGGAAAGTGTCGAGGGGACCTTGGCTGATATCGTCGAAAGGGTAAGTGAAAGGTCGCTTGGCAATCCTGCGATCACCTTGGTCGGGGATATCATTTCACTAAGGGGCAAACTGCAATGGTTCGAAAAGAAGCCACTATATGGACAGCGGTTTTTAGTGGCCCGGACCGGAACGGCAAAGAGTTCCTTGGCAGAAGCCCTGCATGAACTTGGCGGCGAAGTCATCGAGTTTCCTAAATGGAATGCGGCAAAAGTGAAAATGGAAGAAAGTCAGCTGCTCTCTTTTCTTTCGTATGATCGAATACTCTTCACTTCCCCCGAAAGTGTCCATGGATTCTTGGATTCACTCACTGAACATGCTATTGATTTCCGACGGATTTCTTCGAAACTTTATGTGTTATCAAGGAAATCAAAAAAGGCTTTACAGCAACGGGGACTGATGGCAGAACTCAAATCCGAGATGGCGGAAGCCGGAACACTGTTGGTTGTCGGAGATCGAAACAGAGATCAAAGAGATCTGGCCCATGGGGACGGAGACTATTTTCAATCAATCGATAAATTCGTCGATGAAAGATTCCTTGAAATCCTTCCGAGAATGCTGGACGGGAAAGCTGTCGGAACGGTGCTTTTTTCGAATCGGCATTCTGTTGATATGCTGATGCAATATGGGAACAAGGCAGACGTGGATGTTGAAGGGCTGCTAAATCAAGCCTCCATTGGGGTAATCGGGGAAAGTACCGGCAATAGACTTAAAGACTATGGATTTACATTGGATATGATGCCCAATGAACCGTCTGTCGAACAATTGGTGGAGTTAATCGTGAATAGGTATGTTTTTTAGGCTCTGATAATAACAGAGTCTATTTCCTTTGATGGGGCTTCGTTAATCATTCCTGCAGAACTGTTGTTTGCATTCAGTGTTATGGTCTATCGTGTTATCATTTAATTACGGGCCATAACAAAATGAGGAAAGTTTAAAAAGGCATCACTTACTGCTTTTATTGGCCAAAATTGATGTTTACCATTCATAGACAGGGGGTGACTTAATGTTTAATATTGTTGATATTTTATGGCAATTATTCTACCTTGCCCTGCTAGTTCTGCTATTCGTAATGGTTGTGAAGTCGATCCGTTTCTTTATAAAACATATGACAAAAATGAATAACCTTGAAAATAAAAGAGATGAATTAAATGAACGATTGAAAAAGAAGGATGAGTGACGGCCGTATCTCCGGGTCGGTTTCCTGTTTGCGAGTTATGGCAGGGGTAGATTGGATTAGCCTTGCCAAATGGACGCTCGTAAGATTTTAAGAAGTAAAGAATAAAAGTCTTTTATTCCTTCCCGGATTGGGTATTATATATAAGTGACTTTTCCAGGGAGGCGAAGCAAATGAAACGGACATGGGAATACGTATTAAGTATCATAGGCGTGAGCATCGCTGCAATTTTTTTAATCGTGACGATCATAACGGCCGTTTATCTCAACAGTATCGATTTGAAAGAAATGGTGGACTACTCATTAATGACAGATTCTCAGGAGTTTTCTTCATCTGAGATAGATATGTCAGTCAAATTTTTCATGGGCTTATTATGGGCTGGAATCATATCGCTGTTCATTGCCTTGGCAGGCGGTTTGATCGCTATCTTTCTATTAAAAGGCGGTAAAGCGAAGGGAGCCGGAATCTTATTGATCATTACGGGCATTCTGACGATTTTTCATGTTTGGCCGCTTATCTTCTTCATCGTACCGGGAATCATGTGCCTTGTAAGGAAGCCGAGGGAAACGGTGGAAGTGATCGTATAATACGACACCATACATAGTTCTGTGATTTGAAAATAAAGGAGCTAGCCCGAAAATGCGGGTAAGCTCCTTTATTTGCTGTAAGGATATTATAGGAGGATATCCCTTTTTATACCTGCAATAACCAGTCTATATGTTACTATTATTATAGATATAAATATAAATAGACTGGAGTTCGATCAATGAAAATACCATTATTGAAGGTTGGGGCACTGACCTGTTTAACTCTCGGATTGTTCAATGGACAGGCTTTTGCGGAGTCTGGTATAACCAATGCGTGTTCATCATTCGGTGAGATTCAACCCAATGAAAATCCTTCCCATAAGCAGATTAACTGCTTACTGACGAATGCAGCAATAGAGGCTGAAATCCCCCCTGAAGTGGTAAAAGCGGTGGCTACACAGGAAAACGGGGATTGGAGGCAATTTAATGAGGACGGTAAGCCGATTAAATCCGACGATGGCGGTATCGGTCTAATGCAGCTTACCAATAAAACTGGATATGATCAGAAAAAGCTGGAAAATGATATAGTCTACAATATCGAGGCAGGCGTCAAGGTCCTGAGTGGCATGTATTCAAGAAGTGATTTGCCGAAGATCAAAGGTGCAGGACGCAGGGTCATCGAAAATTGGTATTTCCCTGTCATGGCATACAATGGGACAAAACCGGTGAACAGTCCTCTTTACCAGGAAAACGGACAAAGAAATGCGAGTGCCTACCAAGAGGAAGTTTTTGCTGAGATAGAAAAACAAAGTTATTTGGATGGCACAAAACTGGCAAAATATCCATTCAAAACAACGGACTTTCAATATGACCGGGAAAGCACCGAAAATATCATCTTTAAAAATCTTGAATACACACTGACAGATCAAACGCATGACTCCGTTTATTGGTTCAAGGCAGGAGACAAAGTTGTGACGACATCCAGTGCGAATATCAGGAAAGAAATAAGCACTACGGCAGGTGCAGTACGTGTGCCACCAAATACAAGCATGATCATCACAGGGAATTTTGATTATCACGAATCTACGGGAAATAAATTTGTCTTTTACCCCGTACAAACGGAAGACAACAGTATTAAGGGGTATGTTTCATCGGCTTACATCTCCAATGGGCCATCGATTGTCAAGGATACGGATATGCCTGTGATTTCAGGAGCTGCCGGTAAATCGATACCATTCAACTCAACCTTCAATCCTAAAACCGGCATAAAGGCGAAGGATGATAAAGATGGTGACTTAACGAGTGTCATACGTGTTGAAGGTAAGGTGGATACCAAGAAAGTGGGCACCTATAATTTGATTTATACGGTAGCCGACAAGGCTGGGAATGTTGCCAAGGTCACAAGGAAAATAACTGTTTATGATCAAGTCAAGCCAGTGATTTCAGGTGCCGGGAATAAAACCATCAAACTTAATTCTTCATTCAGTCCAAAAACGAACGTGAGTGCCAAGGATAATGCCGATGGCAACTTGACTAGTAAAATCAAAGTCACGGGTACAGTCAATACGAAGAAAAAGGGGACCTATACATTGAAGTATACGGTCACCGATTCATCGAAAAATGCAGCGACAGTTACAAGGAAGATCACGATTGATGGCACCAAGCCAGTCATCTCGGGAGCCAATAGTAAGACAGTTGCCTATTATTCGACATTCAACCCTAAATCAGGTGTTTCTGCGAAAGATAACCTTGATGGCAACTTGACAAGTAAAATCAAAGTGACAGGTACGGTGAATACGAAGAAAAAGGGAACGTATACATTAAAGTATACAATCACTGATTCATCGAAAAATACTGCGACAGTCACAAGAAAGATTACGGTAGACAGCACCAAGCCGGTCATTTCCGGTGCCAAAAGCAAAACCATTGCCTATAACTCGACATTCAATCCTAAATCAGGTGTATCTGCGAAAGATAATCTTGATGGAAGTTTAACAAGTAAGATTAAAATAACAGGGACTGTGAATACGAAGAAAAAAGGTAACTATACATTGACTTACACAGTTACGGATAAATCGAAGAACAAGGCAGAAGTAAAAAGGAAAATCACAGTTAAATAGATGGCAAAAAAGGATTCCCGCAATAGGGGGAATCCTTGAATTTGTAGGCAAGGGTTTATCTAAATTTCAAAAAAAGTTGATTGGAGCGGGTGTGCGAGACTCCTGCTGGAAAAGCGAGTCGAGGGTAGACCCCACAGGCGCAAAAGCGCCGAGGAGGCTAACGGACCGCCCGCGGATTGCGAGTGCCCTACGTTTCAATCGACATCCGAGATTTTACAAACCCTCATAAAAACTGTAGATAAACTTGATTTTCAACGAGTTTGTTTACAGTCTGTAGGATTCCCGTCATAGGGAATCCTTTTTTGATGTCTAAATGTATTTGGCTGAAAGGTATGCATATATAATAGTAGAAAGTGTCTTTCAGGGTGGAGTGGATATTGATAAAAATGTTATAATTGTAAATAGATGTAACATGAAGTGATCTGAAGGGGGATTGTTTATGGGCAAAGAACACGGGCATGTAAACTGGATGGATCAGATTTTTAAGGAATATGAACGTGACGGCGGGTTGAAGAATAATCCTGGCTTTGGAAAACCGCTTCCGGAGTCGGCGTTATCGGGAAATATATATGACAATTTCTTGGCAAAGGCCAAGGATGCCGGCTACCTTCCGCTTTGGATAAAATGGCAAAAAGAAATTCGGGAAGAGTTATCCGGATTGGTTAGATTGAAAAAAATGAATGGACCTGAATCTGAAATAATGAAACGAATTGATGAAATAAATGAGAAAGTACGTACATATAATGCGATTTGTCCAGCCAAAATGCAGCGCAGGGAAATAGAGTTGGAAAGCATCGATATCCAATATGAAAAATGGAAGTAATTTACAATGTGTAAAATGTGGGTATTTGTATGACGTGATCATTAAAGGATTATGATATAATGGCATGAATAAAAAACAGAGAGAGGGACTTCGATTGGAAAATAGAAAAGAAGTTTTTTCATGGATAAAAGCGATATTGATTGCAGTCATTCTAGCTTTTTTAATTCGAACGTATATTTTTGCACCGATTGTCGTGGACGGTGAGTCAATGATGCCGACTCTGCAAGACCACGAGAGAATTGTTCTTACCAAGTTTGGAACGAGTATCGATAATATCGACCGGTTTGATATTGTCGTTTTTCATGCAACGGTAGATAAAGATTATATAAAAAGGGTTATCGGTCTGCCAGGAGACCATATTGAATATAAAGATGATACGCTTTATATTAATGGGAAAGCTTATGAAGAACCATACTTGGACAAATATAAGAATCAGATGGCAGGGGTGCCGCTGACTGAATCCTTCAAGCTCGAAGATATTACAGGCAGCATGACTGTGCCGGAAGGTCAGCTGTTCCTTATGGGGGACAATCGCCAAAATAGTTTGGATAGCCGTGAAATCGGCACGATTTCCGTCGATGAAATTGTAGGCAAGGCGAATCTAGTGTATTGGCCGATCAATGAAATAAAGATTGTGAAATAAGAAGAAGCGGACTCAGGTTTAGAGTCCGCTTTATTGTTGCGTTTTACATTCCATTGTCATACAGGTTTTTCAACAAAAAACGTGTCAATTCTACTTTTTTTATCTTTTTTTATGAAAATCAACTCATTTGGGTTAAATTAGGTTATCCTATTAAAAAGAAGTAATCACGTTACCCAGGCCCGCATAAGAAATTGGATTACTTTAAAAAAGGGTGCTGAGATGGAGTACTATAGATGGATATAGTAAAGGATTTAATATCAAACTATGGTTATTTCGCGATATATGCGCTGTTGGCCATTGGGATTATCGGCTTGCCGGTTCCTGATGAGTTCATGATGACTTTTGTCGGCTATTTGTCATCCATTTCCGTTTTGAATGTCCAGGGAGCATTCCTTGTCAGTTTCCTTGGATCGATATCCGGGATGCTTTTCAGTTATTTCATCGGGAAAAAGGTAGGGAAGCCTTTTTTGAGGAAGTATGGTAAGTGGATCAAAATGACCCCCGCGAGGTTGGAAAAATTGGAGAAATGGTTCAATAAATACGGTCCTTGGACCATTATCATAGCCTATTTCATCCCAGGAGTCCGTCACTTCGCCAGTTACATTTCCGGTATGAATGGAATGGGGAAACGAAAGTACTTTATCTTTGCCGGAGCAGGTGCTTTCAGCTGGTGTTTGGTATTTACGACTTTTGGCTATTTCATTGGTGTGTTAACTTAAATCATTTCAACTTCAAAATTTCTTTATTGAATCAGAAAAACCCGTTTCTGGATTCCAGAAACGGGTTTTTCCATTTCTGCCTATAATTATTGAGCTGAGTATCCACCGTCGATGACAAGCTCGGCACCAGTTACGTATGAAGCGTCATCGGAAGCAAGATAAAGCACGGCATTTGCAATATCCGCCGGCTGACCCAAGCGTTGTAATGGTGTTGCCTTGATCATTTGGTTCACTAACTCTTTTGACTCTTCTAATTTTTGAGTCATCGGTGTTTCGATGATACCAGGGAATACAGCGTTGACACGGACACCCATGCGGCCATATTGCGTTGCGGCAGCCTTGGAAATAGCACGAACGGCACCTTTTGAAGCAGAATAAGAGTTTAAGCCCATTCCGATTTGAGCAGTAAAGGAAGAAATGTTCACGACTGCGCCTTTACCTTCTTTAGCCATGTAAGGAACAACGTGTTTCATTCCAAGGAATGGTCCAAATCCATTGATGCTTAACATTAGCTGCCAATCGGCCAATGACGTATCGTTAATGCCTTTTTCCGTTGAGATACCGGCATTGTTAACCAAAATGTCGATCTTGCCAAATTTAGCGATAACTTCATCCGTCACTTTTTTCCAGCTTTCGTCTGAAGATACATCAAGTACAGCTCCATGGACGTTATCCAATTCATTCACAACAGCTACAGCTTTTTCATTGATATCAGCAGCAATGACTTGTGCTCCTTCTTTTGTGAATAGGTCAACCATTTCCCTACCCATACCAGATGCTCCGCCAGTGATAATGGCTACTTTATTAGTCAATCTTCCCATCATGATCACTCCTAATTGGTTGTTATAACGATGAATATATGTTCAAGCATAGTTCAAAAGTTATATTATCAACGAGCAATACTATAACTTCTTTTAAAATCCGTCAAGCTTTTTATTTTTTCGCTTGCGATTTTGCTTTTTCTTGCTGGGTAAAAAAATTCATGTACGTTTGTGGAAAAAGGAATTCCCATGTTGAGAGCGTTATCAATCTTTTAATCTACAAATTTGATACCGTAGATCATCACTTTCTAAAATAGCTTCATCCGTTCTATTTGAACCGATTAACAAGTAATCTTGTAGAGGCATCGTATGCATGTTGGGGAGCAGCATATGTACAATTCTAGTGATTAAAATTGAATACTGCAATCTTTTTGTACTTTGAATACAAAGTTTTATAACGACATTCCATTTCTAACTTTTCAGAACTTTTATGTACATAGGAGGTCATCATTTTATGAATAACAGAGTATATCTTTCCTTGGCCATCCCGCTTACGATTTCGACGATGAGTACGCCCTTGCTCGGTGCGGTCGATACGGCTGTGGTTGGAAAGTTGAGCGATCCCGCCTATATTGGCGGGGTGGCTGTCGGAACCATTATTTTTAATACGATGTATTGGCTTTTTGGTTTTCTTCGGGTCAGTACATCTGCCTTCGCTGCACAAGCGGAGGGGGCAAGGGATGAAAAGCAAAGCCTGATGGCCTTGGTTCGGCCATTTTTCATAGCAGCGATCATCGGTCTGCTTTTTATCGTGATCCAGAAGCCCATTTTGAATGTTTCGTTAGGCGCAATCGGTCCGGAATCGGACGTTTCCGCCTTTGCCGCAGACTATTTCGGCATCCGGATATGGGGGGCACCTTTTGCGCTATTGAATTATGTCATCTTAGGCTGGTTAATCGGGAAATCCAGGATAAAAACATCTTTGTTCATTCAAGTTTTCATGAACGTGATGAATATAGTCTTATGCCTCGTTTTTGTAAATGGCTTTTCATGGTCTGTATCAGGGGTTGCTGCCGCTTCATTGATATCAGAGATTGCCGCGTTTTTCCTGGGCTTGTGGGTGATCCGGAAAGCGGTCAACGTACCGGATTCATTTTCATTCCGGGAGGGGTTCGATCGGGCTTCCCTGAAAAAAATGATGGTGGTCAACAGGGATTTATTCATCAGGACCATTTGCCTGATCACGGTTTTCAATCTTTTTACGGCCAAGGGAGCCACTTTCGGGACAGAGACACTGGCGGCAAACGCCGTACTCATTCAAATCCATTACCTGATGGCCTATTGCTTTGATGGCTTCGCGAATGCATCGAGTCTTCTGGTCGGGAAGGCGATTGGTTCGAGAGATATAAACCTTTATAAAAAAACACTCTCACTATCGGCACGGTGGGGCTTGTATGCTTCGTTCATACTTGCCGCATCTTACTATCTATTCAGCGATGAGGTCATTCTCCTTTTCACGGATATTCCCGGCGTCATCGAATTGGCCCATGAATATGGACTTTGGATAGTTCTATTCCCGTTCACTGCCTTTATCGGACTCATTTTTTATGGAGTGTTCACCGGAGCGACTGAAGCCGTTCCAGTAAGGAACTCGATGCTCCTTGCACTAATAGCTTTTCTAATAGTCCAATTCGCAGCAGTAAGCAATCATGGCAATCATGGATTATGGCTTGCATTCCTGGCTTTCAGTTTAGGACGTTCTTTGTTTTTAGCATTATACATCCCAAGGCTGAACCGAAAAGTTACAAAGCTTATGGATGCCGATAGTTTAATGAAATCATCCTCTTTTTAATAAAAGAGGGTGTTTTTTTATTTTTGTAAGGAATTTTATCGGTAGTTTGATGTTAGCAATAATGCGGGAATACGAAGAATAGGTAGCAACGCTTGGCGAATGTGGTAGTAAAAGTGATAAAATGAAAAATATATATAAAAGAGGAGTTGTCGTATTTTGAGTGAATTGAATTGGCGAGAAGAAGTTGAAAAACGGAAAATGGACTTATTACTGGATACTCAAAACTTATTGAAAATAAAAAGTGTACTGGATGAGGAAAATCCTACAGAGGAGGCCCCATTCGGTAAAGGGGTGAAGGAAGCTCTTGAATTCATGCTTCAATTAGGCGAAAAAGACGGTTTCACTGTGAAAAATGTCGATAATGTTGCTGGTCATATTGAAATGGGTGAAGGCGAGGAGTTAATCGGGATATTATGCCATGTCGACGTGGTACCTGAGGGAGATGGCTGGAGTTCGGAGCCGTTCGGCGCTGAAATCCGCAATGGCCGCATATATGCTCGCGGTGCAATCGATGATAAAGGGCCGACGATGGCTGCCTATCATGCGATGAAGCTGGTCCGGGAGCTAGGAGAACCTTTGAACAAACGTGTGAGGATGATCATTGGAACCGATGAAGAATCGAATTGGCGCTGCGTTGACCGGTACTTTGAAGTGGAGGAAATGCCCTCGATAGGCTTCGCACCAGATGCTGATTTCCCGATCATCAGTGCGGAAAAAGGAATCTGGGATTTCTCGGTTATCCATCCTGCCGATGCAGGAAATGGCACGAACTCAGACGTGAATGTCATCGAGTTTTCTTCAGGTCGAAGGACGAATATGGTACCGGATTTTGCGACGGCTATTGTGGAAACGGACAACACTGCTGAAGTGGCGGCAAACTATCAGGATTATTTGCAAAAGTACTCATTGGAGGGGCAAGCCGTTCCGCAAAAAAATCAAGTGCTGCTTGAAATGAATGGTGTCTCGGCACACGCGATGGAACCGAAAAACGGAAGAAATGCAGGTCTACATTTAGCCGTATTTTTAGCTGATCTTACTCTTGATCCGCATGCGAAAGCCTACTTCACTTTCATCAAGGATCGTTTGTTCGAAGATTCCCGCGGAAATAATTTAGGTGTGGCTTATTCGGATGAGCAAACAGGAGAATTGACGATCAATGCCGGCGTTTTCAATTATTCTAAACAAGGCGACAGCTCGATCGGTTTCAGCATGCGTTATCCGGTCACGTTTGAGTGGGAACAGCAAAAGGCGGCGCTGGAAGAAAGGCTTGCGGCATATAATTTGAAAGTGAAGACTAATTCGCATTCAACTCCACATTATGTGGACAGTGAAAGCTTCTTGATCAAGACCTTGCAGGAAGTGTATGAAGCGGAGACAGGTGATAAAGCCGAGCTTCTTTCGATTGGCGGCGGCACATATGCCCGTTCATTGAAAGAAGGCGTTGCATTTGGCCCACTTTTCCCAGGCAGCGAAGACATTGCGCATCAGAAAGATGAATATATTGATATTGAGGATATGCTTAAGGCTACGTCCATTTATGCACGTGCCATTCATGAATTGGCTAAATAAGAGGTAAAGAGGGAGAAGACATGGGAAAAATCATTTTTAACGGCGACCTTAAAAGCAGGTCCGAAGTAAAGGTAGATATTGAAGACCGGGGTTATCAATTCGGTGATGGCGTCTATGAAGTCATCCGGGTTTATAATGGTGAATTATTTACAGGGGACATGCATTTGAACCGTCTGATCGACAGTGCGAAGTTGATACAGATGAAAGTTCCCTTAACCATAGCGGAAATCAAAACCCGCATGAAAAAGCTGATCGCTGAAAATCAACTGAAGGACGGTATCGTCTATATGCAGCTGACAAGAGGAGTATCTGCGCGTACACACTCTTTTCCAACTGCAGAGGTGGAACCGGTCTTTGTCGCCTATACAAAGGAAATGCCTTATACAGGCAAAATGAAGCCAGGGGTCAATGCTGTTACCACCGACGATATACGCTGGCTGCGCTGTAATATCAAGAGTTTAAATCTACTTGGTAATATAATGGCTAAACAGCAAGCGATCGAAGCAGGCTGTGATGAAGCGATCCAGCATCGTGATGGTACGGTGACGGAGGGTAGTTCGTCAAATGTATCAATCGTGGTGGATGGGCAACTTAAAACGCATCCGGCCACAAACTTGATCCTGAATGGAATTACTCGTCAGGTGATGCTGAAACTTTGCGCGGATCATGGGATTCCCTATGTCGAAGAAGCCTTCACGGTCGAGGACATGATGGCAGCCGACGAAGTCCTTTATACAAGCACTAGCGTCGAAGTGACACCAATTATAAACATCGATGGCCAATCGATTGCAGCCGGGGAACCCGGTCCGATTACCCGAAGACTGCAGAACCTGTTTTCCGAGGAAATCGAAAAGCAATGCGGTTCCGTTAACTAGAAAAAAAAGCCCCTTTGCCACTATTGGCAAAGGGGTTTTTTTATGTGTAGTCGGAAGCGAGATAGACATCTCCGAGTTAATTACTCCATATGCAATCCTCCCTTTTTGACATTTTCAAGAACCAGGAATATACTTGCTAATAACCTAAAAAGTTTACCTGTCGCAACAATTTAAGTTGCGTATAAAAAGGAGTTGACATAGATATGTCCGATGCGTTGCATCAATCTTCTTCGAGAGGAATAAAAAAACTTCTTCCCTATCTAGGGCCTGCCTTTATAGCAGCTGTGGCCTATATTGATCCAGGGAATTATGCGACCAATATTACAGCCGGATCAAAATATGGCTATACGCTATTATGGGTTATCTTCGCATCCAATTTAATGGCTGTGCTAATACAATCACTATCAGCTAAATTGGGAATAGCCACTGGAAAGAACCTTCCAGAGTTATGCAGGGAAAAATTTTCGAAAAAAACATCTTTCTTCTTATGGATTCAGGCCGAAGCCGTTATAATGGCAACCGACCTGGCTGAATTCATAGGAGCTGCACTAGGGATTTATTTGCTATTTGACTTACCGCTTATCACATCGGCAATAATTGCAGCGATTGGTTCCTTTGCCATTTTGGAAATCCAGCGCAGGGGTTATCGTACATTCGAAGCTCTGATCACTGTCATGATATTTGTAGTTGTGATAGCATTTGGTGCTCAAGTTTTTTATGCAAAACCTGATACATCAGCCGTTGTTTTAGGACTCTTCACTCCAAAGTTTGAGGGAGTGGACAGTATTTTACTTTCAGCCGGTATGCTTGGAGCCACCGTTATGCCCCATGCGATATACCTTCATTCATCTTTGACGCAAAGAAGAATAGTCGGAGTAAACGATTTGGAAAGAAAAAGGATTTATCGTTTTGAGCTCATTGACATTGTCATCGCCATGTTGATTGCAGGTGCGATCAATGCCGCCATGGTCATCGTTTCAGCTGCCCTATTTCATAAGAATGGAGCACTGGTTGAGGACTTGGATGTTGCCTACCAACAGTTCGGGGCCATGCTTGGACCATCAGTCGCGATGTTTTTTGGAATAGGACTTTTATTTGCCGGCTTATCCAGCTCATCCGTTGGTGTAATGACCGGTGATGTAGTCATGCAGGGATTCATTAAAAGACATATACCCATTTATTTGAGAAGGATCATTACAACCGTTCCGCCCCTGCTCATAATATTATGGGGAGTGAATCCATCCAAAGCACTTGTGATGAGCCAAGTTGTCCTCTCGTTTGGCATCGCGTTTGCCTTAGTGCCCTTGATCTTGTTTACAAGCAATAAAAAAATCATGGGCAGCCTGGTCAACCATAAAATCACTTCGAGCGTAGCTTGGCTTATAGCTGTCCTTATCATTGGACTGAACTTGTTCCTGCTTTACGAAACAGTTTTCAGTTAAAAGAAGCAGGGAAGGACCAATCTTTGGTCCTTTTTTGTTTGGATTTTTGCTGTGTGTTTCGTTAATCCGGCCCAGCGGGTTGATCATTCGACCTTGTGCGCGGATAATCCCGACCTAGCGGGGTGAACATTCGACCTTGTGCGCGGATAATCCAACCTAGCGGGTTGATCATTCGACCTTGTGCGCGGATAATCCGACCCAGCGGGTTGATCATTCGACCTTGTGCGCGGATAATCCGACCCAGCTCGCGGATAATCCGACCCAGCTCGCGGATAATCCGACCCAGCTCGCGGATAATCCGACCCAGCTCGCGGATAATCCGACCTAGCTCGCGGATAATCCGACCCAGCCCGAAAAAATCCCTCCTGGACCGCTTTCATAGTAAGTAAGATTTGGAATATTCCTGATGGAGGGAATATTTATTAGGAAGCCCAAGAAAAGGTATATGCAATGGGAATTATGGTAAAATTAAAGGGAAAATAGGAAGGAATGAACGTGACCATGAATACTCATTTTTTCTTTGCTTTAGTATTGCCTGATGATATTAAGGCTTATTTAAATGCTGTTACGGAACGACTGAAGCCAGAATTTCCATTTAAGAAATGGCTGCATCCAGCCGATTATCATATTACGATGGCATTTTTGGGAAATGCTCCCGATACATTGAAAGAGGATGCCATGGGGCGTGTGGAAAGCGAGCTTTCCAATGAGGCTTCATTCGGCTTGGAACTCGGCGATATCGGCGGTTTTGGCAGGAGTGATAGTCCAAGGATACTTTGGGCAGGCGTCAAGCAGCAAGATAGGCTATTTGCCATCCAAAGGAAAGTCTATAATTCTTGTATCGAAGCGGGTTTTGAACTTGATAAAAAGCCTTTTAAGCCTCATATAACGCTGGCAAGAAAATTCGAGGGTGAAAGTCCCTTTTCGTTGGAGAGCGTCCGCCAGATAGCGAATATGAAGGATAAGCATTTTGAAGCAGATCAGGTTGCGTTATATCAAACACATCTTGGAGCTTCCCCTTCATACGAGAAGGTTTTCACGATAAACCTTCAAAAATAGAGAGATGGGTGGTGGTCAAATGGCACAGCTCATAAAGATGCAGGATTATATTTCCCGGTATGAGCAGGATATTTATCGTTATCCAACGCAATTTGCACGTTTGAAAAAACAGCAATGGGATAAATTGAAGGCTGCTTATAATGCGGGCGAGCTAGATCGGTTGTATAGCGAGCATACTGAAACACAAGTCAAATTCGATCCGCCTCAGGAAGAGACGAAGGGCCTGTTAAAAAAGGTTAAAGGCATCTTCCACCGGACAGGTAAACAGGAGGCAGAAGCAGAAGAACTGCCAATACCGGCACAGAATGAAGATGCTAATGTTTTTTCATTAAGATTTCCGTTCCGTCCGGCCAGTCTGGATGAATTAAAGCAAAATTATTTAAATCAATTACTCCGCTTTCAAATGAAGTGGGGTAGTTCGACGCTTCATGAAAAGTCATTTGTGGACCAATCATTCATTTTGGATGAGAGGCTCCGCTTTTTTCTGCAGCGTTTTCCGGATACGTTTCTCGTATTATATAAACCTATCTTTCTATTGAAAAATGCGCCTGTTGAAGTCGAAGTCATTTTATTGACCCCTGTTGATGCTTGGTGCATCACTTTTCTGGAAGCGGAAGAAGACGCTGCATTCATCGGTTCGAGTGATCGGTTCTGGGTCCGCAGGCATCATAAGCATCCAGATAAAAAAGTGCTTAATCCTTTGTTGGGCGCAAATCGGATGACGAACATCGTCTCCCAGTTATTTGAGCTATATGAAGTGAACATGCCGATAAAAAAGGTGATTTTATCCCGGAATGGATATGTCGATTATCCAGAAGCCCCTTATGATATTACGGTATTGGATAAACGGACCTTCCCGGAATGGTTTGAAAGGATGCGGGCAATATCGTCTCCTCTTAAGGCACAGCAGTTAAAAGGGGCGCAGGCATTGCTTGAATATTGCCAAACTACATCAAGCCTGCGACCGGAATGGGAAGCCGAATATAACCAACCAGAAGGAAATGAGTATGCCGCACCTTAATGAAACGGTGTATTTCATTGTCAATCCAGTGGCTGGAAATGAAGCGAGTTTAAAGATTTGGAAAAAAGCCGAGGAAATACTGAAATCAAAAGCTGTTCCCCATGAGGTGTTTTTCACACGGGAAAAGGGGCATGCGCTAAGATTGACGAAGGAAATACTATCAGGGACTAATCAGGATACCCGGGTGATTGCTGTTGGGGGAGATGGCACGATTAATGAAATGATAAATGGCGCCATTGGTTTCCCTCACGCAATCATCGGCTCCCTTGCGGCTGGGTCCGGCAATGATTATGTAAGGGGCATTCAAAAAACTGAGAGTATGGAAGAAGCCCTTTCCTTATTTCAGGATAATGCCTTTAATACCATTGATATTGGACAGTTCGAGACGAATGGCAAGGTGGGTTATTTTGTGAACAGCCTGGGAATGGGCATTGATGCTGAAATTTCCGATGAAGCAAACCGTGCCCCCCTGAAAAAATGGTTTAATTTTGTCAGAGCGGGTAAATTAATTTATCTGTTGATTTTTATAAAAATGTTATTTTCTTACAAGCCCAGCTGCATGGAATTGATCATTGATGGAAAACGGCATCTTTTGAAAAAGGTATGGTTCATCGTTATTGCGAACCAGCCCTACTTTGGAGGTGGAATGAAAATTTCACCATTGTCGAAGGTGGATGATGGCAGGTTGAACGTGATTGCAGTCCATGATATTACTATGTTGAAATTATTGACCGTTTTCATCACCGTTTTATGGGGCGGTCACCTCAACATTAAAAATGTTGATTCTTTTTCTGGTAAAATGATAAAAATGAAGAATCAAGGTTCAGTAAAAATCCAGTCTGACGGGGAAATTGTTGGTAGGAACGAAGTAGCTGCAGTGGTTCTGAAAGAGAAATTGCGCGTCATGTTCAAGGGTGATAACCGATACAAAAATATGAAATGATTTATTTGTTTTTGTTTTATGCGTATAATCGTTTTATAGTACTTGACGAAGAAACCGTTTTTCAACTAAAATTTAATTTATGGCTATTGTTTAATTGCTCAATAGCTATTTTTTTATTTCTCTAAAATGAGGATGTTTTTAATTGCGGGTATCATCCCGATGCAAGTATATATGCAGCTTCGCCAGCAGGCGGATTTTTTATAAAACATGGACTCAAAGTAGTGGTAATACATACACTAGGTGAACGTACCCACATTTGTATGATTAAGCGAGGAAATCGAAGGTGAACCAGTTGGAACATTTATTAGGTCAGGAGTGGGATATATCCCCTGCTGGAGGAGCTACGGGAGAAGCCTTTATTGCCGAGAAAGAGGGGCAGAAGCTCTTCCTTAAACGAAATTCATCGCCATTTTTAGCTGTTCTTTCAGCTGAGGGCATTGTTCCAAAGTTAATGTGGACAAAACGCCTGGAAAACGGGGATGTAATTACGGCCCAGCATTGGATGGAAGGCAGGGAGCTATCTCAGCAGGAAATGAACAATATAAGAGTCGCAAAGCTGCTTCAAAAAATTCATCAATCCGATCCTTTGTTAAGCATGCTCAAAAGGCTTGGGAAATCCCCTTTACGACCTGAAAGTATACTTACAGACATAGAAACCGGGTTATCTTCGGATGTTACGGATATTCCGATTATCAAGCAGGCCATCCATTTTTTACAGAATAATCTCCTGTTGATTGAATGCGACGAAAAAGTCGTCTGTCATTGTGATGTGAACCATAATAATTGGCTCATGACCGAAACCGACGGATTGTTCCTGATTGATTGGGACGGAGCGGTCATTGGCGATCCGGCCATTGACCTCGGCATACTCCTGTATTCATATGTCCCAAGGGAAGAATGGAATCAATGGCTTGCCCGCTACGGCAAGAAGCTAGACGCAGGCCTGGAGATGAGGATGAAATGGCACACGGTTTCACAACTTGTGCTTTCCATCCAATGGCATCATCGCAGAAAGCGGTACGAGGAAAGAAATGAATTACTGCAAAAACTGGAAGCATTATTGATGGTTGGCTGATCAGAATTGATCTATATCATCCACCCACTGGGACAAGTCGTTCTGGTGGGTTGAAATATGTGCATCTAAATCGGCGGTACCGATGCCAGTCTGGCTGTATTCGTAAATCTCCGTCAGTACCGTTTTTACATTGCTGTCAATATCCATATTGATCATTAAGGATTTGACGAGCCTTTCAACCTGTTCACATTCAGAAACGGATCCGCAGCAGTCTGATTGATGATTGGTCAATATATCTTTCAATAGTGACATTTGATGTTCATGGGAAAGCGGCATATAATACCTCTCCTTTCTTAAATATGGATTCAAGGGATTCTCAGGTGGTTCTTGCCTGCCCTTCACTTATTTATGGTGTGTTTTGCGGAAAGTTTTATACATGAAAACTACAGAGACTGTCGCCTGGATGGCCGGCAGTTTTTTTATTTGTTAAGTCGGTGAATGCAGGATTTTTCCTGAAAAAATCAACTTGCAGGAATCCATCCACTCGTGGTATGGTTTGAACGATTATATTATAAATAGGGGTGTCATCATGCGTTTAAGAAATAAACCTTGGGCTGAAGATCGTTTGAATGATTTTCCACAATATGTAATTCATCAGCCAGTGAGCCATAAAGGTAAATGGCATGAAGTTTTCGGTAACGATAATCCGTTATATATTGAAGTGGGTACGGGCAAAGGCCGATTCATCACAGAAATGGCAAAAGCCCATCCTGATGTGAATTTCATTGGAATTGAAGTATATGGAAGCGTCATTGTAGCTGCATTGGACTTGCTGATTGAAGCGGATGTTCCAAATCTAAAGCTGTTGAATGTTGACGCAGCGAACTTGGGGGATTATTTTGCAAAAGGTGACGTGGATCGCGTCTACTTGAACTTCTCTGATCCGTGGCCGAAATCACGTCATGCAAAACGTCGGTTAACGTATAAGACCTTCCTCGAAGTATATGAAGGCATCCTGCCAGACAATGGCGAGATCCACTTCAAGACGGATAACCAAGGGTTATTCGAATCTTCCTTGAAGAGTATTTCCGAATACGGCATGCTCTTGAAATATGTAAGCCTTGATCTGCATAACAGCAATTTTGAAGGCAATATCATGACTGAATATGAAGAAAAGTTCTCGAGTAAAGGCAACCGGATATACAGATTGGAAGCAATGTTCCAATAATCATAAACAGATAAAAAACCAGGTGCACAGCATCTGGTTTTTTATCTGTTTATCGGGTGCATTTCTATCACAAGGATGACTTGATCGTTATCAATTTCAATATATGGAAGTGGGTGTTAAACTATAGGAAGAGGAGGGGTATAATGGAAAAGATGCAAATAGGGGAAATTAAATTAACATGGTTGAATGGCGGTGTGACTCACTTGGATGGCGGTGCGATGTTCGGTGTTGTACCGAAGCCGCTTTGGTCCAGGAAGTATCCTGTTAACGAAAATAACCAAATCGAACTAAGAACGGATCCGATTTTGGTGCAGGCTAATGGATTGAACATGCTTATAGATTCCGGTATTGGCAATGGAAAGCTGAATGACAAGCAGAAACGGAATTTTGGGGTGACGGAGGAATCCAATCTTGTCGAAGATCTTGGCAGACTTGGGCTTCAGCCAAATGATATCGATTACATTTTAATGACCCATCTACATTTCGACCATGCCTGCGGTTTGACGAAACGTGATGGTGAAACTTGGGTACCTGTTTTCGAGCGTGCAGAAATCATTACGACCCAAACTGAATGGGATGAAATGAAAAACCCGAATATTCGATCAAAAAGTACATATTGGGCAGAAAACTGGGAGGCTGTCGCTTCTCTTGTACGTCCATTTGAAGGTGAGCAGGAAATTACGGACGGTATTAAAATGATCCATACTGGGGGACATAGTGATGGACATGCGATCATCATCATTGAGGATGCCGGGGATAGATTGATTCACATGGCAGATATTATGCCGACGCATGCCCATGCGAATGTCCTCTGGGTCCTCGCATATGATGATTATCCGATGACCTCCATCGAAGCGAAGGAAAAGTGGATGAAATCCGGACTGGAAAATGGGTCTTGGTACAGCTTTTACCATGATGCACAATACTGTGCCATCAAATGGGATGGAACGGGTAAGGAGATAATAGACGAATTGAAACGGAAGCGGTAAAGCAAAAGGAGGACGTCATTTTGACGACCCTCCTTTTATGTTTCAATCATTTTGCGCATTAAGCTCCAATATCGTTCCTGTTGAGGCATCTGCAACAAATTCGAATTGCTCGCGTTTACCCTCTGTGTTTCTGGTGATCCCGCCTTTGTACACTTCATAGTCCAAATCATTTTTTGAATAGTTTTCCGGCTTCATCAAGATCCATGAGCCATATATATTTCCATCTTTTTTGACTGTTTCCTTCACTTGGGCCAAGACTTTATCGGGAGAAGGTTTACTAGATTGATCCAATAGTTGTTTTGTCGCATAGCCCGCAGCAAACCCAGCTGCAGTACCCAGTAAAAACGTTTTCCAATTCATTGATTTCTCCTCCATTGCATTTTTTAAAATCACTTCTTCCAGTATACAGAAGAACGCTTTATTTGACTAATAATTTGAAATTTTACCCATTAACTGATAAATTAGAACTTTCTAGTGTAACACGATGCTAAGTTCTGTAAAATAGTAAGAAACAATACATAGGTTAGGGGTAGAAAAATGAATCATGAGACTTTGGAGCTTTTTAAAACATTGACGGAATTACCGGGAGCCTCGGGAAATGAACATGCAGTTCGGAGTTTCATGAAAAGTGAGCTGGAAAAGTATTCCGATGAAATCGTCCAAGATCGCCTTGGCGGAATATTTGGCGTAAAAAGAGGCAATGAGGATGGTCCGACTGTACTAGTTGCCGGGCACATGGATGAAGTGGGATTCATTGTTACCTCCGTAACGGAAAATGGAATGATCCGCTTTCAGACCTTAGGAGGCTGGTGGAGTCAAGTGCTTTTGGCCCAAAGAGTCGAAATCATAACTGATAACGGTCCGGTCATTGGTGTCATCGGTTCGATTCCGCCTCATTTGCTTGATGAGTCGCAACGCTCAAAACCAATGGATATCAAAAATATGCTGATTGATATCGGGGCGGATGATAAGGAAGATGTTAAGAGGATCGGTATTAAGCCAGGTCAGCAGATTGTACCGATTTGTCCATTCACGCCGATGGCCAATGAGAAGAAAATCCTCGCAAAAGCGTGGGATAATCGTTACGGCTGCGGACTTGCGATTGAATTGTTAAAAGATTTAAAAGGTGAAACGTTACCGAATGTCTTATATTCCGGGGCAACTGTCCAGGAGGAAGTGGGATTACGGGGCGCTCAAACTGCAGCTCATATGATCAAACCGGATCTTTTCTTCGCTTTGGATGCAAGTCCGGCGAACGATATGTCCGGCAGTAAAAGTGAATTTGGTCAGCTTGGAAAAGGGGCACTGCTACGCATTTTCGATCGTTCGATGGTAACGCATCGCGGCATGAGGGAATTCATCCTTGATACGGCAGAGTCGAATGAGATTCCGTATCAATATTTCGTTTCCCAAGGCGGCACGGATGCAGGGCAAGTCCATATTGCAAACGAAGGCATTCCAAGCGGGGTGATTGGCATTTGTTCCCGCTATATTCATACACATGCATCCATGATTCATATTGATGATTATGCCGCTGCACGAGAACTGATTGGTAAATTGGTTCGTTCCTGTGATAAAACGACATTCGAGACCTTGATAAAAAACGGTTGATGGAGGAAGCTGAAATGGAAAGGGATGCTGTCATGAATCCTTTTCCATCAGCTTTTTTTACATAGAAGGAAGGTAATTATATTGAAAATAGCAGTAGGCAGTAAGAATCCGGCGAAAATAAGTGCCGTGCTTGGTGTATATGAAGATGCTAAAATCATTTCGCTTCAAGTGGAGAGCGGGGTCCCGGAACAGCCTTTTTCAGACGAGGAAACGATGGAGGGGGCAATGACACGTGCCCGGAATTGCTTGATTCAAAGTGATGCCGATATGGGTATCGGACTTGAAGGCGGTGTCGTGAAAATGGGACAAGCCCTGTTTCTGTGCAATTGGGGTGCAATGGCCACGAGGGACGGCGAGGTCTTTGTAGCTGCCGGAGCGAGAATCCCGGTACCGGGAATTGTTGCCGGGAAGCTGCTGGACGGTGAAGAGTTGGGCCCGGTGATGGATGCCTTCACAAGGCAAGAGAATATAAGCAAAAAGGAAGGAGCAATCGGCGTATTTACAAATGAGCGAATCACTAGGGGCGAAATGTTCCTTCATATCATGAGGATGTTAGCCGGTCAATACGAATATAAGCTGAAAATGAAAAAGCAGGATTTTTGAATCACTGCCATGGAAAGGCGGGCTTCGAATGATGAAACGAACACTGCCAAAACAGAGCAGAATAAGACAGGGTTTTATTGAGCGGCTTTGCTAATATAGTGACAAGGGGTGAGCGGATATGGGGTGGGTTGAATCAATCCAAAAGGCCATCGACTATATCGAAGAGCACTTATTGGAGGACCTGACAATCGAGAGCATTTCCAGGCAGGCGAATGCTTCAGCTTTTCATTTTCAACGGACATTCACCATTTTAACGGATATTTCCATTGGTGAATATATCCGGCGTCGAAGACTGACCTTGGCGGCCCAGGAGATTTCATCCACAAATGGCAAGGTCATTGATTTAGCCTACAAGTACGGCTATGACAACCCCGAGGCATTCTCAAAGGCTTTTCGAAGGCAGCATGGGGTATCTCCAAGCGAAGCCCGAAAGTTTATGGGGAAGCTGAAATTCTATGAACGCCTGATGATACAGGTTATTCTGAAAGGGGCAAAACCGATGAAATACAATATCCTTGAAAGAGATTCCTTTCAATTGATTGGAATCAAGCAAGAGTTTTCCTTGGTCAATGAAGAGAATTTGATCGGGATTCCAAAGTTGTGGGAGAAAGTCAATTCGGATGGAACAGGAGATAGGTTAGCGAAGCTGAACAATGGCCAAATAAATGGCTTGCTTGGTGTATGTATCGATAAGCGGGCTGTGGAAAAAAATGAAACGATGGATTATTGGATAGGTGCAGAGTATGCCGGGGAAGCGCCTGAAGAGTTTTCGACCCTTACGATACCGGCTTCCAAGTGGGTTGTATTTGAAGTTCACGGACCTATGCCTGATAGCATCCAACAAGCTTGGAAGCGAATTTTTTCCGAATGGTTTCCTACCAGCGGTCATGAACATGCCGGCACTCCCGAATTGGAAGTATACACGAATGACGACGCTTCAAACCCAGACTATTACTCCGAAATTTGGATTCCCATTAAAAAGAAATAGTGTTCAACCATCAAAATTTATTCGTTTTTCGCTTGCAGGTGAGGTTAGGAATCTAACTTTCTCCTGCAAGCTTTTTATTTGGGTAAACAAAAATCCTTCATACTTGAGCTGGAAGGTTAAGGGACAGGGAGATTTACAGCCCTTCTTCAAAAATATAAGAAAGCACCTTCATGGCTTGGTTCACGGATTCGACCGTGACACTCGCCTTTTCCGATAATTCCTTTAAGGCATGGTGATGGGATTCCGGGCGAATCAAAATAAGCGGTTTACCCAGGGAAACGGCGGTGCTTGCGTCCATGGCAGTATTCCACTGTTTATATTTCTCACCAAACAGGGCGACGACAAGATCGGCTTTTTTCATCAAAAGACCTGTCCGTAAATTATTGATTTGGGAAGCGGCCGCATCCTTCAGGATAGGATTCGGCTGTTCCCCGAGGATATCTTCACCGATATTATCGGAGCGTTCATGATTTTCCATCGGGCCGACGAATTCTAAAGGAAGCTTCAGTGCAGCGGCCTTATCTCTCAACTCGCTTCTCCAATTTGAATGGATCTCCCCAGCAAGATACACGATTAACTTCATTGTTTTCCTCCTCGATAATAAAATTGCTTTCATTGTACCATGTTTTTTAGAAAATGGATGAATTCCGTAAATAAGGATAATATTATCCATATGGTAGTAATAGAGACGGCTGGAGGAATGACGATGGCTTTATCGAATAAGAATTTTCTTGTTTTCCTGTTGATAAGCAGTTTGATCGTGGGCTGCTCAGGTATCGAAAGACAAACCGAAAAGGCAATGAAGGCTGCTGAAGTGGCTTTTCGTGACGATGAAAAACAGCCCAATCAAGAGGCAGGCCTAATTCAGGTCTATCTGCCAAACGATTTTAAAGTTGTGGAAGAACATGATAATAATTTGATTTTACAAAAAGGTGATAAGATTTATATATTATTTGTCAATCCGAATGAAAAAGAAGACAGCTCCGTGTTATATTTGGCCATAAAGGAACAAGAGGATCAATTTGAAGTACTGCATTCTTTTCAAACCGATGATAAATTCGGCTTTATTTCGATTAAAGAGATACCGAAAGAAAAGTATGAGCTTGCAGTGGGGATCGGCGGAGTGAAGCTGACAACCGAAACGGATAAAGACCAATTAAAAACCGATGCAAAACAAATGATGGAAATCGTTTCATCCGTGCCCCAGAAATAAGAGGACCAGTGACTTTCAACCGATCCGTATTAATGGTTGATTCCTGGAGACTCTGGTATGATGGGATTATAAAAAATAAGGTGTCATTTAGAGCAGGAGGAATATACAAATGGAAAAATTACAAACAGTAGAGCAATATGATGCATTTAAAAATGAAGGCAAACATATCTTTCTTTTTTCAGCAACATGGTGTGGAGATTGCCGTGTAATCGAACCGATAATGCCGGAGATTGAAACGAAATTTCCTGACTTTACATTCATTTATGTGGACCGTGATGAATTCATCGATGTGTGTGCGGCTAATGATGTATTCGGTATACCAAGTTTCATTGCGTATGATAATGGCAAGGAGCTAGGCAGATTTGTGAGCAAGGATCGCAAAACGCAAGAACAAATTGAGGAATTCATTCAATCACTATAATCAATTTCCCCTTCTCGCTGGGGATTTTTCAATGAAGAGGAGGGTCAGTCATGAAAATGGACAGCACGAAGCTGAAAAATATCTTGAAGGAGCGTTTAAAAGATGAGAATCGCTCATTCAAATTCGATAGCAAGCAAGATACGTTACGGGTGGAAAATGTGAAGACCGGGAAGGGGATCACCATCGAGTTGCCTCCTGTGCTTGCTAACTATGAAAACGTGCAGGAAAAGGCCATCGATGAAATTACCTATTACGTGGAAGAGGCCCTGAATGTGATGGGGGAAGAACACAGTATGGAAGGCAAGGAGAAATTCATTTTCCCAGTCATCCGCTCGACCTCCTTTCCAATGGAATCCGAAGAAGGAAATCCGTTTTTATTCGATGAGCATACGGCTGAAACCCGGGTTTTTTATGCCCTTGATTTAGGGAAAACCTACCGTCTTATAGATGAAAAGATGATTCAACGGGAAAATTGGCAGGGTGACAGGATCCGTGAAATTGCCCTATTCAATGCCCGTTCCCTCACCACTGAAATGAAGTCGGATATCGTTGCAGGTAATGCATTTTATTTTTTGAACACGAATGATGGATATGATGCCAGCAGGATTTTAAATGAATCATGGCTTCGGGAAATGAAGGACAAGATCGAGGGAACCATGGCTGTGGCCATTCCCCATCAGGATGTCATCATCATTGCCGATGTGAAGAATGATACGGGCTATGATATTCTTGCGCAAATGGCGATGAGCTTCTTTGCCAGCGGTCATGTTCCGATAACGGCTCTATCATTCCTTTACGAAGAAAATGAGTTGGAGCCCATCTTCATTATGGGTAAAAACAAAAAGCCTGAACAATAATGAATCACAAAAGGACCGTGTCAGCATCTGGCAGCGGTCCTTTTAAAGTTTAATAGAGTTTATAACTCAGAGTTGATATTTATTTTTTAATCGGCGATAATATAATTGGAATATTTTGAGAATATAAAAAGAACAAGCGGATGAATGTTGTGGGAGAGTGCAAGCATTGAGCCACCGAAGGAGCAAGTTCCAAAAAGATCCCTTGGAGCAAATCTCTCAGGTAAATGGAACCGCAGCTGGACGCAGCTCTGGAGAGTGCGCAGGAAGCAGTGTGCCACCAAAGGGGAAATCTCCATGACCAAAAATGGAGCTAAACTCTCAGGTGAAAAGGACAGAGAAGGGGAGCGGTAAGTTTACGCAATCCTTCTCTGCCCTTTTTTAATTGGCACTTTGTATCGGAAGGCATGCACCGAACATGGAACTTACTAATATGCTCAACTTGAAATAAGGGGGAGAATAAACGTGAACGTGAAAAGCAAATTAATGAACATGCTGGAAGCCCGTAAAGGGGAAATGGTTCAAATCCGCCGTCATTTACACGAGAACCCGGAACTATCCTTCAAAGAAGAAAAAACGGCACAATATATCATTGATTTTTATAAGGGTAAGGATGTGTCGATTCAAACGAATGTAGGAAATGGATTAGGGATCATCGTAACGATCGAAGGCGGAAAACCTGGGAAAACGATAGGTCTCCGTGCGGATTTCGATGCGTTGCCGATTACAGAAGAAGCGGATGTCCCGTTCCGTTCAAAAAATGAAGGTGTCATGCATGCCTGCGGACATGATGGGCATACCGCTTATTTATTGGTTCTGGCAGACTGCATCAATGAGCTTAAAGATTCCCTATCCGGTACGATTAAAATAATCCATCAACATGCAGAAGAAACACCCCCAGGTGGAGCAAAGAGCATTATGGAATCAGGGTTTTTGGATGAACTTGATGCCGTTTTTGGAATCCACTTATTTCCGTCCCATCCTGCAGGGGTTGTCGGGTATCACGGCGGCTATTCGATGGCTGGACGGACCTATTTCAAGCTGGCGATTAAGGGTGTAGGCGGCCATGGTTCGTCCCCGCATATGGCCAATGATGCCATTGTGGCAGGCGCCCATTTCGTGACAGCCGTACAAACCGTGATCAGCCGCCGCTTGAACCCTTTTGATATGGGCGTGGTCACAGTCGGCTCCTTCGATGGAAAAGGAAGCTTTAATGTCATTAAAGATCGTATAGAAATTGAAGGGGATGTCCGTTATATGACAGCAGAGACCCAACAGCTGATCGATAGGGAAATCCACCGCATCGTTAAAGGGATAGAAACGGAATTTGATGTTCAGTGCGAACTAACATATGTGCCTGATTATCCTCCGTTATATAATGACCCTGAATTGACTGGATTCGTGAAAAATAGCCTGGAAAGCATGAAAGACCAAGATATTAAAAAGGTTATGGAATTTCCGGTTTTCTCTGGTTCAGAGGATTTTTCGTATTATGCAGAAAAGATTCCTGGCTGCTTCTTTTACATTGGCTGTAAACCAAAAGGGGTGGAGAAGGCATATTTCAATCACCATCCCAAATTCGACATTGATGAAGATGCCCTTTTGATCGCATCCAAATCAGTGGCCCAAGTTGTATGCGATTTTTATGAATGGGAATAGTTCCATTGGTATATTTGTTTGCAAAAAAGTGCAGAAACCCACAAAACACCGTTCGGTATTAACGAACGGTGTTTTATGGGTTTCAGGATGCCACCGGAGGTTTCGTGAAGGATGCTTCAATGAATTGACCAGTCTGCTTCTTGCGCCGCATGAAAACTTAATCTCTTTGTAAACGCGATTTAACAGCGGTGTTTTATTTAAATAGTAGACTAAGGGCTAATGTTATTTCACGAAGTGCAGGTTTAAACTCATACCAGAAGGGGTTTAATAGGGTAGGAGTTCTGCGAAATACGTTAAGTTAGTAAGAGTGCGATAAAAAAATAGATACTAATCCCAATTTAGCTTAAATTTTCTCGATATTTTTAAAATAACTGGTAGAATTAGTTACATAACTACAGATGTAGAAAGAGTGATAGTTTTGAAATGGCTAAATAAGATGAAAAAATGGTTCCAAGCAGAGGAAATTATTGAAATTGAAGAGATTATTATAGATGAACCGCTTGATGAAGAGACATTAAGGAAAATGGATTTTTCAAAGCTTGCGAAGTCAAAGGAAGAAGAAATAAAGGTTTACAATCAAAAAGTGGAAAAAATGTCGCAGACGCCAGACCCTGATACGAAAATCCTGTTTCAATATCCAAAAGGGCAGTTCAAGTTTCCGCTCATTCCAGATCGTGAACAGAGCAAAAGAAAGCCTAGGGAAAGAAACAGGGAAGATCATGAACCCAAAAAGGGGAGCGCGGCCAAAGAAACAAGAAGGCCTGTGAGGGATCCTGAACCAAAACGGAGAAACTTCGAACGGGAGGAAGTCTCAAAAATAGTCCCTTCAAATACTCCATTCCGTCCGACGGAAATCCCTTCACCCATTTATGGGTTCCGTCGTCCGGAAAAAAAAACAGTCGTTTCTGAAGAAATTGTCGAATATGAATTAGAAAGCAAAATGCCCGTCCTAAAAAAGGAAGAACCCGATATCGGGATTCCAGCATCGATTCCTGAAATTCCAAAAGAAGTGTCACATGAGGAATTGACGACAGAACCATCCGTTCTTATACCGGAACAAGCGGAAGAAAAACTGGAAGATTCAGAGATACCCGCTTTCTTTCGCAGGAATTCCATTGAGACACTGCCAGAACAAGCAGTAATCGAGCCCAACATAATTGAGCCTGCGGTGGAAAAAGAGGCTATTGAACAGGACGAAGTAGAATTTGGACGCGAAGTCGCTGTATCCATCATGGAACAGACGGACGACACACCGCCTGAAGCGATATCGGTTCCTGGGGAGATTGCTGTACAATCAAATCAACCATCCGTTAGTCAAGGGACAATGCCTGAAGACCCATCTGAGGCAATACCTGAAGTGCAGCACAAACGTCCGAAAAAACATATCCCATTTAATGTGATGATGCTTAAGCAAGATCGGAAAAATAATGACTTCATGAATAAAATGATGCCGGAAAAAAAAAGCCTTAATTCGGAAAGGGCAGTAGTATCACCTGATAAGCGGCCAATGGATGATTCTGCCCAAACAGAGGCAGGACAAGCGAAACCAACCGCCATTCCTGAACGGAAACAGGAGGAAGGCAGAGTTATTCCGAAAGAGCAGACTCCGGCCATATCACTTACCTTTTCGGACGCTAAGGTTGGTTCCGAAACCGTCGCTGCTGTGCCTGAAAATACAGTCGAATCCAACATCGGTTCCAACCCTAAGCCGCTCTTGGAACAGGAATCCCCGATTTCTGGACACGGGTATCAAGAAGCAGTATATACAGAGGCAGCGGCAGAAGGCAGTAAGGGCGAAATCCCGGCAGTTTTTGGCTCCGTCGAAGCGGATGAAAATGAAAATCCATACTATGTGTTTCCTAATATCGAATTGCTGACACCTCCCACTTATGCTGTGCATGATGATGTGTGGCTCGAGGAACAGACATTATTACTTGATGAGACATTGAAAAATTTCAATGTCCGTGCAAAGGTCGTCAATGTCACTCAAGGACCGGCAGTAACCCGTTTCGAGGTGCATCCGGAACCGGGAGTGAAGGTGAATAAAGTGACGAACCTGATGGATGACATCAAACTAAGCCTTGCTGCTCAAGATATGCGGATGGAAGCGCCTATTCCGGGTAAACATACAATTGGCATCGAGATTCCGAACAGGAAAAGCAAACCGGTATTTTTGCGGGAGGTTTTGGAAAGTACTGAGTTTCAAGAGCATGAATCACCGCTTGCTGTGGCCTTAGGGCTCGATATATCCGGTCAGCCAATCATCACCGATTTGAGAAAGATGCCGCATGGATTGATAGCCGGGCAAACGGGGTCGGGGAAAAGTGTCTGTATCAACACCATGCTGGTAAGCTTGCTTTATAAAGCGACACCGCAGGAGTTGAAATTGCTGTTGATCGATCCGAAAATGGTTGAGCTCGCCCCATATAACCGGATCCCGCATTTGGTCAGTCCAGTCATAACCGATGTAAAAGCCGCTACGGCTGCGTTGAAGTGGGCTGTAGAGGAGATGGAACGGCGTTATGAATTGTTTGTACATGCCGGTGTCCGTGATATCACCCGCTTTAATGACCAAGCGGAAAAAGCCGGTCAATATTCAAGCAAGCTGCCTTATATCCTGGTGATCATCGATGAGCTTGCGGATCTAATGATGATGTCCCCGGCTGATGTAGAGGAAGCAATTTGCCGGATTGCCCAAAAGGCCCGTGCCTGCGGCATCCATTTGATTGTAGCCACTCAAAGACCTTCAGTCGATGTCATAACTGGATTGATCAAGGCAAATATCCCGACAAGGATCGCTTTTTCGGTTTCTTCACAAGTCGACTCCCGTACGATCATCGATAGCGGCGGTGCAGAAAAATTATTGGGAAGAGGAGATATGTTATTCGCTGAAAACGGCTCTTCAAAAACGGTGCGCCTGCAAGGGACTTTTGTTAGTGATGAAGAAATCGACCAGGTCGTTAACCATGTTAAACTGGAGCAGCAGCCAAAATACCTGTTCGAGCAGGAAGACTTGCTGAACAGGGCCCAAGTCACGGAAGAAGCGGATGAACTGTTTTTCGAGGCCTGTGAATTTGTCGTGAGCCAGCAGGCTGCATCTGCTTCTAGTGTCCAAAGGCGCTTCCGTGTCGGTTATAACCGTGCATCGCGCCTAATTGAAATGATGGAGCAACATGGAGTAGTTTCCGAATCCAGGGGTTCAAGGCCCAGGGATGTATTGATTACGGAAGAAGAACTGGAATTTTTACATGTTAATTAAGAGAACCTAATAAAAGGAAATTGTATATAATGTGAAGGGGTGAAAACCCTTTTTTATCACTTTAATTAAGGGAAAAGCCAATGATTTGATAAATTGGCATCTGCCTGACATGGATGAATGAATAAAAAAGTGATATAATAGTTTTTTGTTGATGAATGATTGAAAATATAAGCTTGAAAAACCTATGAAGAAATTGCGTTACTAACAAGTCTCGTAATGAAAAAACAAATAAAAGATGACGTCATATACTGTCATACAGGTAGACGATTGGTGGAGGTTCGCTTTATGACTGCTTACCATTTTGTGGGAATTAAAGGGTCGGGTATGAGTGCTCTTGCACAAATACTGCATGATATGAATATTGAAGTGCAGGGTTCCGATTACGAAAAAGAATTTTTTACACAATTGGCATTAGAAAAAGCCGGGATTAAAATCCTTCCTTTCAACGAGGAAAATATTCAACCTGGAATGACCATCATTGCAGGAAATGCGTTTCCGGATAGTCATCCGGAAATCGTGAAGGCAAAAGAACTTGATTTGCCGATCATCCGTTATCACCGTTTCCTAGGTGATTTCATGAAAAACTTCATCAGCGTGGCGGTTACGGGAGCGCATGGTAAAACATCGACGACCGGTTTACTTGCCCATGTGATGGGGGGCGCTAAACCGACATCCTTCTTGATTGGGGATGGAACGGGTAAAGGAATCGTGAATTCTGATTACTTCGTATTCGAAGCATGTGAATATCGCCGTCATTTCCTTTCCTATTATCCGGATTATGCAATCATGACGAATATCGATTTTGATCATCCTGATTATTATGCCAATGTCGAAGACGTGTTCGAGGCTTTCCAAACGATGGCCCTTCAAGTCAACAAAGGCATCATTGCGTGCGGGGATGATGAACATTTACCACATATTCAGGCGAAAGTACCGGTTATTTTTTACGGATTTGCAGAAGGAAATGATTTTCAAGCGAAAAATGTTTCCGTCACTCCGGATGGCACGACTTTTGATGTGCATGTAAGGAACAATTACTATGATACATTCACTATTCCTACTTTTGGAAAGCATAATGTGTTGAATGCACTTGGTGTCATTGCACTTTGTAAATATGAAAACTTGGATACGGAAGCTGTGAAAGCCCAATTGCGGACTTTTGGCGGAGTTAAACGCCGGTTCTCAGAAAAAGAAATCGGAAGTCAGATCATCATTGATGATTATGCACATCATCCGACCGAGATCTCTGCAACTGTCGACTCGGCGCGTCAGAAATATCCAGAGCGTGAAGTTGTTGCGGTATTCCAGCCGCATACTTTCTCGAGAACTCAGGCTTTCCTTGATGAATTCGCCGACAGCTTGAATTTGGCCGACAAAGTATACTTATGTGAAATTTTTGGATCTGCTCGTGAACATCAAGGGAAGTTATCGATTGAAGACCTTCAAGATAAGATTCCCGGAGCCGAGCTGATTACGGAGAACACAACATCAATATTGCAAAATCATGAAAACAGTGTCGTGTTATTCATGGGTGCAGGGGACATTCAAAAGTTCCAAGCAGCCTATGAGCATTCACTGCAGGTAAAATAAAAAAACGATCGTCCCGTTAGAGCGGGTCGGTCGTTTTTTTTATTTTACGTTATTTTAAATTTTCCTGGATTTAAATTTTCCAGTTCCGGTAAAACGAAGCGTCCGTCCTTACGTATCAAGACGTCATCAAAATGGATTTCCCCTCCGCCATATTCAGGCCGCTGGATATTGACCAGGTCCCAGTGAATGTCTGAATGGTTTCCGTTAAAGGCATCATCATAGCATTGTCCGGGAGTGAAATGAAAACTTCCATCAATTTTTTCATCAAAGAGGATATCTTGCATCGGGTGTAGAATATAAGGATTTACACCAATTGCAAATTCACCGACATATCGTGCGCCTTCATCAGTATCAAAAATTTTGTTGATGCGTTCCGTATCATTCGCAACCGCTTCAACGATTTTTCCATCCTTGAATGTTAACTTCACGTTTTCAAAAGTAAAACCCTGATAAGGGGACGGAGTATTATACGAAATAACTCCATTGATGGAATCTTTAACCGGAGCCGTATATACTTCACCGTCAGGAATGTTCAGCTCACCCGCACATTTGATGGCTTTAATGTCTTTGATGGAGAAAGTTAGGTCCGTACCGGGCCCAGTTAAGCGGACCTTATCCGTTTTATCCATCAATTCAACAAGGTTGTCCATCGCTGCGCTCATTTTGCCATAGTCGAGGTTGCAGACTTCGAAATAAAAGTCTTCGAATGCTTCTGTGCTCATTTTGGCTAATTGGGCCATGGAATTTGTCGGGTAGCGAAGCACGACCCATTTTGTTTTTGGCACGCGGATATTTCTATGTACTTTACCGACTGTCTGTCCATGAATCGCCATCTTCTCTGAAGGGACATCGGAATGTTCATTGATATTATCCCCGGCACGAAGCCCGATATAGGCATCCATCTGGTTCATTACGTTTGCTTCAAACTCACCCATCATCTTGTACTGTTCTTCTTTGGCACCCATCAGCAAGGCACGATCCACTTGGTGATCCTTTAAAAGGACGAATGGGTAACCACCTGCTGCATAGGCTTCATTCACAAGTGCGTTAACAAGCTCACGCTGCAAACCAAAGTTTTCGATCAAGATTTTTTCACCTTTTTGAAGCTTCACGGAATAATTGATTAAGTTTTTGGCCAATGTTTCAATTCTGGGATCTTTCATAAAAAATACCTCCATTGTTTAAATTCGACTTATCTTTTCTATCATACCCGATTTCCTGCCATAAGTGTGACCCATGAACTTACGGAGGAACTGGATGCAGACAAGAATATTTCCAGATTAGGGTTTGATAGGGTATATTGAAAAAATAAATACGTTTATAATATTAGGGAAGGGGTAATTAATATCTAACAGCTATTAAATAAGTCGATTTTTTTCGGAGGTGTTCCAATGGAGATTATTTTATACGTAAGTGCTGCTGTTGCAGCGATAGCTTTTTTGGTACTCGTTATTTTCCTAACAAAGGTACTGACATCACTTCAAACTACCCTGGACAGTGTGGCCCGGACGCTGACAGGACTAGAGAGCCAAATGCAGGGCATAACGCTCGAAACTACTCAGTTATTACATAAAACGAATACGTTGGCTGAAGATTTGCAGCACAAGTCAGAAAACCTGAACACGGTGGTGGATGCGGTGAAGGATGTAGGCACATCCATCTCCAGCTTCAATTCTTCCATCCAAAAGGTTTCCCATAAAGTGCAGGCTGAGATTGATAATAATCAAGACCGAATCTCACAAATTGTACAATGGAGCAATGTTGCCATGGAGATCAGAGACAAGTGGAAGGCCAGAAGCAAACAGGCTGCCCCGACTCCAATCGAAAGGGCGGAGTTAGAAAGGGAAGCGCTTGAAACAGATAACCTGCCTAAAAAAAGGTTTTTACGTTCTAGATCCTAAAATCTAGTTAAATAAAAAATGAACTGAAAATTGGAAGGGGAATGTATTATGACTCAAAAAGAATTTGCGGCAAAGGACTATCAGAAATCTTATGAGGACGAACGCGACTCGATCAATTCGAAGGACTTTATGATTGGCGCCTTGATCGGCGGGATGATCGGAGCGGCTACAGCATTGTTCATGGCTCCGAAAACAGGCAAGGAATTAAGGAATGACTTCAATGAACAAGCTAGAAACATTTCCGAGAAAACAGAAAGATTAAGACAAACGGCAATGGAAAAAGGTACAGTCCTTGCTGATACTGCAAAAGAAAAAACAAGCTCCGTCACGGAAATCGTTTCCAATAAATCTTCGAATATCGTCAACAAAGTGAAGAGCCTGAAAACAGGAAAAGAAAACGGCGACGCTGCTGATGATACAACGAATTCAAGCAATAAGGATATTGATGTAACCGGAACTACCGATGCTCCTATCGTATCCGTCGAAACGAACTTTGCTAACGGCAATGATTCGGAAAATAATTCAGCAGATCCTACAAGCGGAAACAAGAATGCGGCAAAATTAAAACTTGATGAAGCGAAAAAGGCATTTGATGAAACGGAGAGTAAACTAAAGAATTAAACTCCCTGGCTTCTTTAATGGGAATGAAGAGTCATTAAGGGACGAAGAATAAGGCGGTGAAGTGCTTCGATGGCTTCATCGCCTTTTTGATGGTAAAATTTATATGACAAGGAAAGGAGACTGCTATATGGTCATGAGCAAAATCGAAACAGAAGAACAATTCAATGAGCTTCTAAAAGAGGATACATTCCTGCTTTTCAAGCATAGCGTAACATGCCCTGTCAGCGCTGAAGCATTTGAACAATATGAGAGGTACATCTTAGGGAACGAACAACTTAAAACGGCCTATTTGGCCGTCCAGGAAGCTCGTCCACTATCCAATTATGTAGCAGAAACCTTTGAGGTCAAACATCAATCACCTCAGGCCATCCTTTTTAAAAGTGGAAAACCTGTCTGGAATGAATCTCATTGGCGGATTACATATGATTCATTGAGCAAGGCCATTACAGAATGAATGGAAGGCTGGATCCCTTTGGTAAGGGGTCCGGCCTTTTATTATTCCATTGATTGGCGGGCCTAAGGATGTTAATCCTGGGGAAACCTTTTCTAGGAAGGCCTTTCCGTAAAGCCTCTTTAAACATTTCTCGGCTTCGGACAAGTGGCAGAAGATTTAAACTTTTCTATGCTCTTGTGAAAAATGATCAATTAAATGATAGCTTTCCTGTTCTATTTCCAATATAATTCCTACAACGGATCGTGTTTCAATATTCTGTGTAATCGTTTTTCTGGCATGAGCGGCACCTAGTTTTATGCATTTATAACTTTAATGCTTAAAAGCGTTTAATTATTAAAGAAAAATATAGTGACATTTATGGACACTTCATTTATAATTGATTTAATCATACATGAAATATTCTAAATTTTTCATTGATAAAACAATCGGGGTGGATGTTCGAGGATCCGGATGGGATTTTTTTTAGTTTGAGTCCGCTGAACCGATTTCTATTTTAAAAAACGAAGGGATGGATTTGTAATGAGCAACAAAGAGCTTGATGGACTTCGTAATCAACTGGATGATGTGAACCTTCAGTTATTACATCTTATTAATCAACGTGCTGAACTTGTACAGGAAATTGGTCGCGTTAAAGAAAAACAAGGTGTAAACCGTTACGATCCGGTCCGTGAAAGAACAATGCTGGATCTTATCGAAGCCAATAATCAAGGACCGCTTGATCTTGGTTCGATTAAACATATTTTCAAAGAAATCTTTAAATTGGGCTTGGAGTTACAAAAAGATGATCAGAAGAAAACGCTTCTTGTATCGAGAAAACAAAAGGCTGAAGACACGATCATCGACATTAAGGGTGAATTGGTCGGTAACGGGATCCCTAGCTTCGTTTTCGGACCATGTGCCGTTGAATCTTATGAACAGACAGCTGCGGTGGCGGAAGTCATTAAAGCTAAAGGTTTGAAATTGATGCGCGGCGGTGCATTTAAGCCACGTACATCTCCATATGACTTCCAAGGGCTTGGTTTGGAAGGATTACAAATACTTAAACGTGTTGCTGATGAATACGGCTTGGCTGTAATCAGTGAAATCGTGAGTGCCAACGATATCGAAGCGGCAATCGATCATATCGATGTCATCCAAATCGGGGCGCGCAACATGCAAAACTTCGACTTGCTAAAAGCGGCAGGTGCTGTAAATAAACCAGTTCTTTTAAAACGTGGACTGGCGGCAACGATTGAAGAGTTCATTCATGCAGCGGAATACATCATGTCGCAGGGCAATGGCAACATCATCCTTTGTGAGCGCGGTATCCGTACTTACGAAAAAGCAACAAGAAATACACTTGATATCTCTGCTGTACCGATTTTAAAACAAGAAACTCATTTACCGGTCATGGTTGATGTAACGCATTCAACTGGACGTCGCGATCTTCTGCTTCCTACGGCTAAGGCGGCTCTTGCAATCGGTGCTGACGGTGTTATGGCTGAAGTGCATCCAGATCCTTCCGTTGCTTTATCGGATTCTGCACAGCAAATGGACTTCAAACAATTTGATGAATTCTACGAAGAGATTAAACGTTTGAACTGGGTAACTGTATAAGCTAAGAAATTCTTTAAATGATCTATTTACGGCCCTTACCAACTTGGCAAGGGCTTTTTTTAATGGTAAAATACTAGTTTTTGCAGAAAAAGCTTCGAAATGAGCACTATTGGATTGCAGGAAAGATTCGACTATCGTATGATAAATAACAAGAATGAGAACTGTTCGGAAGATTGAGTCATACATAAAGTGATATCTATGTGAATTTTATACTTGAATAGGGTATTGAATATTTGACTGAGAAGAGAGTAGGACTGCATTTTTTGTTAGGCAGATCGTTCCTAAAATAATCTTCCTTATAGAGAAAAACGCATAAAAGATTATTTTCCGAAATAATTCGGGTCTTTTATGGGGAAAATGAAAGAAATGGAGGAATGGATAAATGAATAATATAACCATTTATGATGTGGCGCGTGAGGCGAATGTTTCCATGGCCACCGTTTCCCGCGTAGTTAACGGGAATCCAAATGTAAAGCCTGCAACAAGGAAGAAAGTTTCAGATGTAATTGAGAAGTTAGGGTACCGTCCCAATGCAGTGGCAAGGGGACTTGCCTCAAAGAAAACGACTACAGTCGGGGTCATCATCCCGGATATCTCAAGCATCTTTTTTGCAGAATTGGCACGGGGCATAGAAGATATAGCCACCATGTATAAATACAATATCATTCTAAGCAGTTCTGATGAGAATATAGATAAGGAATTCCATTTGCTGAATACGATGCTTGGAAAACAAGTGGATGGTATCGTATTCATGGGCGGCAACATTTCTGATGAGCATGTCAAAGAGTTTAAGAATTCACCTGTTCCAATCGTTCTGGCAGGCTCGGTGGATGAAAGCGGACAAGTTCCATCGGTCAATATTGATTATGAGGCGGCGGCATTCGACGCAGTGACCTTCTTCGCTAAAAAAGGCCACAAGCATATCGCTTTTGTAAGCGGAAACCCTTCGGCGTTGATTAATGAAATGAAATTGACTGGTTATAAACGAGGATTGAAAGAAGCTGGGCTTCCATTTGATGAAAGTTATGTCGTTGAAGGTGATTATACATATGATTCAGGAATTGAATCTTTTGAAAAGTACCTGGAAGCTGAAGACAGACCGACAGCATTCATAGCCGGTGCTGATGAAATGGCGCTTGGAATTGTCCATGCCGCTCAGGACAAAGGGTTTAATGTACCGGAAGACTTTGAAGTGATCAGCTTCGATAACACGAGATTGACCTTGATGGTGCGTCCGCAAATCACGACGATCGTTCAACCTTTATATGATATTGGTGCGGTTGCGATGAGGCTTCTTACAAAGTTGATGAATAAAGAACAAGTGGAGGAAGGTCTTGAAAAAGTGATCCTGCCACATCGGATTGAAAACCGTCAATCAACGAAATAAACTGGTTTGGAGAGTGTCCCGAGGGCACTCTCTTTTTGTTTCTCAAATGTTTGCCCCGAACAAAAAAGATCGTTTTTCAACGATCTTTTGGTTAACTTTGTTCATTGCTTTTCGTTGTTTGCCTGGAAGACCTGATGGGATAAAGGACCTTTTCAAGCGTCAGGGCATTCTTCTCGGTAATTTCAGGCTTCCTCGGAATGGGTTCATATATATCCTCCATGTCATCCCATTCATTCGGCAGGGGAACAGGGGACTCAGGCTGCCAGCAATCGAGCCATTCCTTTGATAGGGGACCTGATATATCATTATTCGTCATTTCAAGCCAGACTCTCGCCCAAGCCCTCGGGACGACGCGCCATATATCATATCCACCGCCGCCCACTGCAATCCACCGTCCTTCACAATACTTATGGGCCATTTCGTGGGCCAGCTTTGGTATTTCCCTATAAATTTTCATGGTGGCTGATAAATGGGTGAGCGGATCGTAATAATGGGAGTCGGCTCCGTTTTGCGTTAATATGACATCCGGTTTGAAGAATTCAATGACTTCTTTAAAGGAAGCCATGTAGCAATCGAGCCATGATTCATCTTCAGTGAACGCATCGACCGGGATGTTGAATGAATAGCCGTAGCCTTTTCCCTGGCCTCGCTCGTTAATATTGCCGGTGCCGGGAAATAAGTAGCGGCCCGTTTCATGGATGGATAGTGTACAAACATCCGGGTCATCATAAAATGACCATTGGACTCCATCACCATGATGTGCATCGGTATCGACATACAAGACACGCGCCCCATATTTTTTTTGCAGGTATTTAATCGCGACCGAACTATCGTTGTAAATGCAAAAGCCCGAGGCTTTTCCGCGGAAACCGTGATGCAGGCCACCGCCAAGATTAAGTGCGTGCAGGGACTGGCCGGTCATGACGGCATCCACAGCCGTTAAGGTACCGCCTACAAGCAATGCACTTGCTTCGTGCATTTTGGGGAAGATGGGGGTATCCTCCGTTCCTAGCCCATAATTCACAGCCTTTTCAGGGGGGAGCTTTCCCTGGCCTGCCAACCTGACAGCGTTTACATAATGGTGATCATGAATCAGTTCCAATTCTGCATCGGTTGCCATTCTGGGCTTGATAATTTGATCATCATTGATTGCATGGTGTTTTTTTAATAAATCAAGCGTGAGTTTAAGCCGTTTTTGATTGAATGGATGCTCATCGTTGAATTTGTAGGTAAGGAGTTCATCCGAATATACGAAAAGGGATGTATCATTCATGTGAAAACCCCGGTAGACTAGGCCATAAAACGGTATAGCCTTCTTTCTTCAAATCCTCCACCACCATAAATGGATTCATCGTCTGTACACGAATTACAAGAATTTTATAGTCGGTTCCATTTTTTTCAGGATAAACGAGGGTGCTCAGGATATTCGTATTGCGCCTTTTGAAAATATGGGCAATATCATGAAGGGAACCTGCCTTATCCGGGATTCTGATTTCGATTTGGGAACCGGGCTGATTGACTCCAGTCAACTCAACGTATGAATGAAGTAAATCAGAACCGGTTATGATTCCCACTAACTTCCTTCCCTTTACGATTGGAAGGCAGCTGATATTGTTATCACAGAAAACAGCCCCGATTTCTTCCACGAAATCCAGCGGGTGCCCTGTGATTATTTCCGTTTTCATGATGCTTGATAGTGGTTTTTGTAAATCATTTTTGTATTCTTCGGTACGGAATATAGAAGGGGCAGCATCCCGAATATCACGGTCGCTGACTAATCCCACAAGTTGAAAGCTGTCATCGACAATGGGGATATGGCGAATTCGCTTCTCCTTGATGATCAAGACAGCGCTATGGATTGTATCGGTTGGAGTGAGGGTGATAATATCCTCATTCATTATTGTTTCAACAATCATTTTCCTTCCTCCTCTTACTCGCCTCTTTAATACATAAACCGATTCATAAAACGCAATTGGTCGAATTTCTGGATGGATTCCGGCGGGACCCTTTTGCCAATACGGGCCATCAGACAGTTGGCCGGGTGGGAACTGATTTCAGGGTCATCTGTTGCAAAGTAGACCAAACCACCGGCACTCATCATTTTTTCCATGACCTTGCGATAGTCCCATATATTCAGACCTGTCCCTTTCAAATCCCAATGCCAATAGTATTCAGTGGTGATGATGATGAAGTCTTCAACCGAATCGTCTTCCATGGAAAGGCGGATTAGGTTTTTCCCGACGGAGGCACCCCGGTATTTAGGGATGACCTCGATTGCACCAAGCTCAATCAGGTCCTCCATCTTGATTTCAGACCAGCGCTCCAAGGGATCGGGATATAAGTAAGTTACATAACCCACGATTGTTTCATTTTCACGGGCGATAAAGATCCTGCCCTCAGGCAAGTCTGCAATCTCTATTAACGCTTTATGCTGCAAAGCAGGCGGGCGAAAGGCGACCAAGTCTTCGTGAAACTCATAAGCTGACATTTTTTCGCCGCTTAACGGCCCCTCGATGATGAGCGTTCCGCTTAATGTCTGCAGTTCCTTAGTGTAAAAGGTCTTACTATATTCCATTCTTTCACCACCCTTGTTATATAGTAATCTTACACTCTCGCATTCCGGAGTATACGAAGCATTGCTTTTAAAAACTGACCGAATGGAAAGCTTACATAAATTATACATGAAAACGAGGGGCATAATTCAGAAAGTTCAAGGCGCTTTTGTTACAGTGCTTCGTCTTTCACGGCCATCATATGGATTCGCCTTAACCATAACAATATACCAGTTGCTTTCAAAATTCACCAAGAAGGGATTTCCCTTATATGGAAGTATTCAATATTTTAAAAATTGAGATAATTCGATTCTTATACTATAATAAAAATATAGAGCCGAATGAAGGGGGAGTTTGTCGTATGAATGTGAAAGCGTTACCAGTAGTGGAAGGTAATTTTAATTTAAAGAATTATGATGAAAAATACAATAAGTTTGACTGGTCTGAGACGGAAAAGGAATTCTCCTGGTCTGAAACCGGTAAAGTGAATCTTGCGTATGAAGCCATTGACCGCCATGTCGAAACATACAAAAAGAATAAAGTGGCCCTTTATTACAAAGACGATAAAAGAAATGAAAAGTATACATTCAAGGAAATGAAAGATTATACGAATCAAGCGGCCAATGTGTTCAAGAACATTGCCAATGTGGAAAAAGGAGATCGTGTTTTCATCTTCATGCCTCGCTCCCCGGAGCTTTATTTTGCATTGTTGGGTGCGATTAAAACGGGAGCGGTCGTAGGGCCGTTGTTCGAAGCCTTCATGGAAGGAGCCATAAGGGACCGTCTTGAAGATAGTGAGGCAAGTGTGATAGTGACGACACCTGAACTTTTGCCGCGTGTCCCGGTGGATGAATTACCCCATTTAAAGCATATTTTCTTGGTGGGGGAAAATATAAAAGAAGAAGGAAATTACCATAACTTCAATAAAAAATTAAAAGAAGCCGACAAAAAATTCGAAATTGAATGGGTGGATCGGAATGACGGTCTGATTCTTCACTACACCTCAGGTTCCACAGGCAAACCAAAAGGAGTGCTGCACGTTCATAATGCGATGATCCAGCATTATCAAACGGCAAGGTGGGTCCTTGATTTGCAGGATGAGGACGTGTATTGGTGCACAGCGGACCCTGGATGGGTGACAGGGACGTCTTACGGGATATTTGGACCTTGGCTGACAGGGACCTCGAATGTCATTGTAGGCGGGCGGTTCAAGCCTGAATCCTGGTACAAGACCTTGGAGGACTTTGGTGTCACGGTATGGTATAGTGCCCCGACTGCCTTCAGGATGCTGATGGGCGCAGGTGACGAAATCGTTAAGCGGTTCGATTTGAGTTCTCTCCGCCATATATTAAGTGTGGGTGAACCGTTGAACCCGGAAGTGGTGCGCTGGGGAATGAAGGTATTCAATCACCGTATCCATGATACATGGTGGATGACGGAGACCGGGGCACAGGTCATCTGCAATTATCCTTGCCTGGAAATCAAACCTGGCTCGATGGGCAAACCGATTCCAGGTGTGAAGGCGGCAATAGTGGATGATCAAGGCAACGAGCTTCCGCCGCATAGAATGGGGAACCTTGCCATCAAGAAAGGCTGGCCTTCGATGATGAAGACCGTCTGGAAGAATGAAGCTAAATATGAATCTTACTTTATGCCAGGTGATTGGTATGTTTCAGGAGATTCCGCATATATGGATGAAGATGGTTATTTCTGGTTCCAAGGCCGTGTTGATGATGTCATCATGACGGCAGGGGAGAGGGTAGGTCCTTTCGAAGTGGAAAGCAAATTGGTCGAGCATCCAGCCGTAGCCGAAGCGGGGGTCATCGGTAAGCCGGATCCGGTTCGGGGGGAAATTATCAAAGCGTTCATCGCACTTCGTGACGGATACGAGGCAAACGATGAATTGATTGAGGAAATTCGTACATTTGTAAAGCATGGTCTAGCAGCACATGCGGCACCTCGTGAAATTGAATTCAGGGATAAACTTCCTAAAACAAGAAGCGGTAAAATCATGCGCCGTGTCTTGAAAGCTTGGGAACTTGATCTGCCAACTGGTGATTTATCATCGATGGAGGACTGAAAACTTAGTCTTACTGATTATTGAGAAGGAAAAGGCATCCATGGTCACTTCCATGGATGCCTTTTTGGGGAGAGTATAAGGAAACAGGCTGTCGGGGTAACCGACAGCCTGTTTTTAGTTCAAGAAAGAGTGTCATTCTTCCTCTTCTTCAGCTTTATCCGTGTCTTGCTCTTTATCATTGACTGTGTCTTGCTCTTTGTCGGTCTCTTGATTTTCCTGATCTGTATTCTCTTTGTTTTGATCTTTATCTTGAGCTGGCTCTTTATTATTATCCGTTTGCGTTTCTTTTTCTGGTTCTTTTTCTTTAACTTTATCTGAACCGTTCTCTTCTTTTGAGTCTGTTTTTTTATCTTCGTTAGCTATTTTATCTTTTCCACGATCATCTTTAGTTTTTGTGGAATCTTCTTTTGAACCGGTCTTTTTAGCGCCGCTTTCAACACGTTGAGAAGGGGCTGATTCTTTGCCGACTATGTCTACGGCCGTTACATAATAGGAACCGCCTGAGCCGACTTTATAAACAAGGCTCTCCCCAGCATTGATGCTCGCCACTTTCTTGCCGTCTTTATAGACACGATAACCGACGACATCTCCTTCATCATGCAAGCCCCATGTAATTTTATCGTTACCGATCGTTATGGATAGGGGATCTGGTGCCTTGCCATTATCATTCAATTTCGCTGTCGCCCCGACGACATTTCCTGATTTTTCGGCTCCAGGAATCACGGAGCCCGGGTCAACGACATATCTCAATCCGATATCTGCAAATGAATCTGGATTCAACATGAACCCGCCGCTTGTGAATTCGCCAGGCGTTTGCGGAAGGGCTGCGTAGCGTTTGCTGCCGACTGATACATATTGTCCATCTATGAAACTATCATCCGCCCTGGATGGAGCATATTTCGCGATGAATAAATCCGATTTGACAAGCCCGGCCTTTTGGCATGAGCTTGAAGGAAGCAGTCCTGAAACGCCACAGAAGGAACGGCTGACAATTCCGCCCGGCATTTCAAAACGCTTATCGGGGTCAATGAGTTTAGGGTCGACTTTATATGCGGCATTGATCAGATCTGCCCAATAATACATATTACGTTTATTATATTCAAGACCATTATAGGTCCCTTGCAAGGATTTCGGTGTATCATATCCCAGCCATGTACCGAATGATACATTGGGATTCGTAGCGACGAACCAAGCGTCCCAATAGTTTTGTGAAGTACCGGTCTTACCTGCCCAATCGCTTGAGAAGGCAAGTCGGTTCCTGACCGAGGACGCCGTCCCGCTGTTTACGACATCACGCATCATATCAAGCGTCAAGTAAGCGGATTGCGGAGAGAAAACATCCACTGGTTTCACTTTATGCTGATAGATGACTTTGCCATCTTTCGAAACGATCTTATCGATCATATAAGCATCGATGAATTCTCCTGAATTGGCAAATGTACCAAATGCATTGACGTTTTCTTCAACGGTTACACCTTTTTCCATCGCACCTAATGACAAGGCAAGATTGGAGTAATCCCCTTTCGTCACGGTGGAGAAGCCCATTTTTTCCAAATACGAAGCGGGGCTCAGGTTGATTATTTTCTTGTAAAAGAGCGCTGCCGGGATATTGTAGGAATTCTTCAGGGCCTCGCGGGCAGTCGATACTCCCGTATAGCTGCCGCCGCCATAGTTTCCTGGACTCCACGGTTTGCCGCCTGTTGGAATGGAGATCGGCACATTAGCCGATACGCTGCCAGGCGAGATCTTGCCTAGCTCGATGCCTGGGCCATATATCACCAGGGGCTTCATCGTTGATCCGTTCGATCGCAATGATGCGGTGGCGTGGTTCGTCTGTTCCCGCTTGAAATCACGGCCGCCTACGAAACTGATGATTTTTCCTGTTTTATTTTCGATGAGAATGGCCCCGGCTTCAACGGGCTCACTCACCGTTTTCATTTCCTTCGTATCTGGATCGACGACTTGTGCCGTTTTATCGTATCCATAATTCGGATAGTTTTTCGTAACTTCCTGCATCTTGTCATAAATCTTTTTATCGATTGTCGTATAAATCTGATAGCCGTTTTGCCGCAGCTTACGATCGGCAAGTGCTAGATATTGAGCTTTTAAATCATCATTCTTTAAATCTTTCTCTTCATATCCATCTTCTTTTGCCAGACTGACAGATAGGATTTCGATGGAGCGTTTTTCGATTTCATAGGTGAGCCATGGATATTTCTCCGACGGCATCTCCGTTTTACCGATAAAGTCTTTTGTAATGTCGTATGCGTTTGCTTTATCATATTCTGCTTTTGTTATGTATCCGTTACTATACATCCGCTTTAAAACGGTTTTCATCCGGTTGATGCCGGGCTCTTGATTTTCCTTCAATTTTCCTTTCTGGGTATATGGTGTATATCCGAAAGGGCTTTGCGGCAATCCAGCGATAAAGGCTGATTGGGGCAGTGTCAGATCTTTGGCCTCCACGCCAAAAATACCTTCAGCGGCGGACTCGACCCCGGCGATGTTACGGCCTGAAGAGTTTCGTCCCAAAGTGGAGACGTTTAAGTACGTTTCCAAAATCTCTTCTTTTTCAAAGAATTTTTCGACCCGGAGCGCAAGCAGGATTTCTTTTGCTTTCCGTTCAAACGATACTTCGTTGGTCAGGACCTGGTTTTTAATGAGCTGCTGTGTTAATGTACTTCCTCCCGATTGGACGGTTGCATTCGAAAATTCCTGGTAAATCGCACGCAGGATGGCTTTCGGGACAACACCGTCATGCTCATAAAAATACTCATCTTCAGTAGCGATGACTGCATTTTTTAGATGCTCGGAAACTTTATCGATGGACACTTCTTCACGCTCAAGGTCACTCTTAAGCTTGCCCAAGTATACTTCATCAGCAAAGTATACCTCAGAGGTCTCTTCATAATTGTAAATGTCTTTTTTCAAATCTTCTTTTGAGCGTACCGGCTCATCATTGACGAGGGCAGCGAAATAGCCGGCTCCGACGCCGCCGGCGAATGAGAATCCTAGAATCCCGACAATAATGAAGATCAGCGTTAAATTCCAAATGACTTGGTATGTAACCCGCGCGTTCTTATGTGTTTTTTCATTTTGAAAAAAACGGGTCAGCTGCTTCCAGACTGTTAGAAATCTATCTTTTTGATTATTATTCATCGTATCATACCCCCTGAAATCACATATATTATAGCATACAACAGGTAGGGGAAAGGGCATCTTTCTTATTTTTCTATAATCTGTAAGGGTATGTTGACAAGGAATCTTATGTATGATAAAAGTTTATTAACAACAATAAAATGATTAAATGATCGCGATGATAGGACCCAGTAGTCAGACTATCCCTGTTTCAGAGAGCCGGTGGTTAGTGGAAATCGGTACAAATAGTATGATGAATTACTTCCTGGAGCATTTGCTGTGAAATGATTAGTAGCAGGAAACGGTTGACGACCGTTATTCGTCTTGAGCGGAGGGCATAGTATGTCCTCAAGTTGGGTGGTACCGCGAATTCATTCGTCCCTTCATATTTATGAAGGGGCGTTTTTGTGTGCTTTTTGCGGTTTTTTTCTAAGATGAGGAGGAATATTAAATGGAATTGCTTAAAGACCTCGAATGGAGAGGGATTATTTATCAACAAACGGATGAAGAGGGGTTTAAGAACCTTTTAGAAAAAGAGAAAATTTCTTTATACTGTGGTGTCGATCCAACTGCGGATAGTATGCATATCGGACATCTATTGCCATTCTTGACATTGCGCCGTTTCCAGCAGCATGGCCATCGTCCCATTGTATTAGTGGGTGGTGCGACTGGACTTATCGGTGATCCAAGCGGTAAAAAAGAGGAACGCCAGCTGCAAACGCTGGAAAAAGTGCTCTATAATGCCGACTGCATAAAAGGGCAGCTATCCCACATCTTTGAATTCGAAGGTGAAAATGGTGCGATCATGGTCAATAACTATGACTGGATAGGTAAAATCGATATGGTCACGTTCTTGCGTGATTACGGGAAATACATCGGCATTAACTACATGCTGGCAAAAGATACGGTTGCTTCCCGCTTGGATACGGGAATTTCCTTTACTGAATTCGCGTACACGATCTTACAAGGAATTGATTTCGGCCATTTATACAGCAATTACAACTGTAAATTGCAAATTGGCGGCAGTGATCAATGGGGCAATATTACGACTGGGCTGGAAATGATCCGGAAATCCAATGATGAGGATGCAAAAGCATTCGGTATGACGATCCCGCTCGTAACGAAAGCGGATGGAACGAAATTCGGTAAAACGGAAGGCGGAGCGATTTGGCTTGATCCTGAAAAGACGACTCCGTATGAATTTTACCAATTCTGGATCAATACAGCCGATGCTGATGTCGTGAAATACCTGAAATTCTTCACATTCCTATCTCGTGAGGTGATTGAAGAGTTAGAGCAATCCGTACAGTCCGAACCGCATTTGCGTAAAGCGCAAAAAGCTTTAGGGGAAGAAATGACCCGTTTGATTCATGGTCAGGAAGCTCTTGACCAGGCAATCAAAATCTCTGCAGCCCTATTCAGCGGAGAGGTGAAGAATTTAAGTGCGGCGGAAATCAAATTGGGCTTCAAAGATGTTCCTAGCTTCAAACGTGAAAGCAAGGAAGATATCGGTTTGGTCGATTTAATCGTTGAAGCGAAAATTTCGCCATCAAAGCGTCAAGCCCGGGAAGATATTCAGAATGGGGCAATCTCCATAAATGGGGAGAAAGTGACTGATCTGCAATATGTAGTGACGGAAGCTTCTAAGATTGAAGGGGAGTTCATCCTGGTTCGTCGCGGCAAAAAGAAATATACATTAGTGAAATGATTGTTCAAGGCCCGGCTGAATTACAGCCGGGCTTTCTCATGCAAGGGTGTTTAGATGCAAAAAAAAACCCCATCCAAGGATGGGGTTTTGAAGTTATTAACGAGAGTAGAACTCAACGATAAGAGCTTCGTTAATTTCAGCAGGCAATTCAGAACGTTCTGGTAAACGAGTGAAAGTACCTTCTAATTTCTCAGCATCAAAAGTAAGGAAATCAGGAACGAAGTTAGTTGCTTCAACTGATTCTTTAATGATTGAGAAGTTACGTGATTTTTCACGAACTGAAATTGTTTGTCCAAGAGACACTTTGTAAGATGGAATGTCTACGCGGCTTCCGTCTACAGTGATGTGACCGTGGTTAACAAGTTGACGTGCTTGACGACGTGTACGAGCTAAACCAAGACGGTAAACTAGGTTATCAAGACGTGATTCAAGAAGAATCATGAAGTTCTCACCATGTACACCTTTAAGTTTGCCAGCGCGGTCGAACATTGTGCGGAATTGACGTTCAGTGATTCCGTACATGTGACGAAGTTTTTGTTTCTCTTGTAGTTGCATTCCGTATTCAGAAATTTTTCTACGTTGGTTAGGACCATGTTGTCCTGGAGCATAAGGGCGTTTTTCTAATTCTTTACCAGTACCTGTTAGGGAAATTCCTAAACGACGGGATAGTTTCCAGCTTGGGCCAGTATAACGAGCCATAGGATGACTCCTCCTTTAAATGTTTTTATTTTGGTAAAATAAAAACCGTGTGAATGTACGATTATGACCATTTTGTTTTCATGTACCTTCGCCCTAGCAGCAGAGGGTTACGAGATACACCTCTGTATTGAGGAACAAAATGAGAACATAAAGGCTGTCACATAGGCTGCAATATTTTACACAAAGAGTATTGTATAATATTTGGCTCAATGAGTCAAGGACAGTTGTGATTAATTAAAAGGCCTAGATAAAGAGAATCGCAGCAGGTAAATTTAAAAACTGCAATTTTTTAGTGAGGTTTTTTCAATGTAAGCGTGATAATGAATACATGGAGAAAAATATCAAATGGGCCGATGAGGCGTTATATATTGTGAAGAATTCAGGAAGGACCGGGTACATGTACATGGGGCCTGTAATGGAAAAGGGAGCAGGCAAGGATTGCCGCTCCCTTTAACTTTATAGATGCCTGGAAAGGATTTCAGCGAACTTCTCCAGTCCTTGCTGATCCATTTCGTCAAAACGGTCCGTGACCGGACTGTCGATATCGAGGACACCGATCAATTTGCCATCCTTCATGAGCGGTATGACAATTTCAGATCTTGATGCCGCATCACAGGCGATATGTCCAGGGAATTGGTAGACATCCTCTATGCGAAGGGTTTTTTCAGTCGCCGCTGAAGTCCCGCAAACGCCCCTGCCCATTGGAATGCGGACACAGGCTGGAAGGCCCTGGAAGGGTCCCAAAATTAATTGGCCTTCTTCGTATAAATAGAAGCCGACCCAGTTAATCTCATCAAGAAACTGATTAAGTAAAGCTGCCGCATTGCTTAAATTGGCTATCCGGTTCGTTTCATCTTCAATTAAGGCAAGAAGCTGCTTTTGGACCAGATCATAGTTATTTTCTTTTTTTCCTTGATACATTTCGACATTAAACAAAAGCGTTCACCTGTCTTCCGCATATTTTTACAGCACTTTCTAATCATGTTGCTTTATTGTTGGGAAATTGTCGAGAACTTACTAAAGGATTCAGGCTCTTCCGTGAAGAAATAGTCCACAAGACTTGTCTCAAAGAAAGCGAGGGATTGCCTGAATGAATCGCCAGACGCCAACGAAACAAGCCATTGTGGAAGCTGCATTGCATTTATTTCATTTAAAAGGCTATCATGCTACATCCATACGGGATATAGCGAATAAAGCCAAAGTGAACGCTGCGAATATTGCCTACTATTTCAAGAATAAGCAGGGGTTGCTGGAATTCTGTTTCACTTCCTATTTAGAAGAGTATATCCTGGTCCTTGAGACGAACATGACACTGCTGGAACTAAAAGGTCCGCAGCATTGCTTGATGAATCTTGTAAAGGATATTCTCGCTTTCCAGAGGGAAAACTTCCTTGCTGCACGGTTCATATATGGGGAATCTTCACTCGATTCCAATTTAAATCGTGAAATTCATTCGACTTATTTTACAAAGGAAAAGTCTTATTTTCAATATATTTTGGAACAGGGGATCAAGAGCAGGAGTTTCCAGCAGGTCTCGGTTCCCATGTATATGCTGCAGTTGAAGGGTTTATTGACGGCCCCTGTCCTGCATACCCATTATGCGATGGATGTGCTTCATGTGTTCCCGCAGGAAGCCTACTACACGAATATATATGCCAATGAAGTCGGACGTTTTTTGCAGGATACCCTTTTCATCGACCTACAGCCACTGTTAGCCGGGCGGAGCTGAAGTGTATACATGAGTTACCTATTGAACCCTTCAATCAGTGCCTGATGGCCCTGACCCAAATCCTTAGCCTGATGTGCATCGGAACCGTAAATAAGCGGAATGCCGAGATCGAAAGCACGCTTTGCAAACCGTTCAGGAGGGTATGGTTCACGGCATAGCGGCTTTACCTGCCCGGCTCCATTATAATCTAGTTCGTACCTTTGTTCTTTGATCATGTCGAGCACCTTGTAAACCCGCTCGTCAAAACTAGAAGCCGGCGGATATCGATGCTGAAATTTATGGACAAGCGTAATATGCCCGATCCGTTTTGGTTTATAAATGCCTAAATCAGTTGTTATTGATTTTTCCAGAGTATCGTAATATTTGGCATACACCGATTCCACTGAACCTAGTTCATTGGAAATCTCACCAAACTCATTTTCGCTGAAATCGATGCAGTGCCAACTGCTTTGATGCTTGATGAAGTGGACGGAAAGTATACTGTCATCAAGGAATTCTCCGATTTCGTCGAGGAATTCTTTTGTTTCTTTTTCATAACCCTCTATAAAGTCAACCTCCAGACCTGTTTTGATCAGGATTTTGTCTTTATGGCGTTCTTTCAGTACGCGGAGCTCTTGAAAGTAATCCAGGAGCAGGGCAGCGTCCATGCCGCTGTCTTTTTCAGGCGTAGGATCTTGAAAATTTCGTGGCAATGGAGCATGTTCCGTAAATGTGATTTCCTTTAATCCTAGTTCGATTCCCCGCGTAATATATTCATCGAATTTATCCGTAGAGCCGTGAGGGCAAAACGGAGTGTGCACATGACCGTCAGCTTTCATGGTCCTTCCCTCCCAAAAAACAGGTATTTGTAGCAATTTTCTACAAAAAAAACATTTTTCTCGTCAAAAATTATTGCTAACATGGTATCATAAAAGCATTAAATTTAACATTTTTAAAATTGATATATAAACGGGCAAGACTGTAAGGATTAGAACAGGGGGCTTACCATGGATTACATAATTGGGGTAATTGTATTAATTTTGATTTTCATCATTTGGGGTTATTTTTTCAAAAAGAGATATTTTAAAGAAATCGATCGACTGGAATCCTGGAAAATAAGCATCATGCACCGCCCCGTGCTGGAAGAGCTTTCTAAAGTCAAACAATTGAACATGACAGGTGAAACAGAGGAAATGTTCGAAAACTGGCGCATTGAATGGGACGCCATCATTACTGATCATATGCCCGAAGTCGAAGAGCTTTTATTCGATGCCGAGGAATTCGTCGATAAATACCGTTTCAGCCGATCAAAAGAAGTACAGCGCAAAATTACAGTCAAGCTGAATGAAATCGAGGAAATGATCAAAAAGATCTTATACGAACTGAATGAACTCGTAGGCAGTGAGGAAAAAAACCGATTGGAAATTGAGGATATCAAGGAATCCTACCGTCAATTGAAGAAATCCCTGCTTGCACACAGGCATAATTACGGGAAAGCTGCTGATAAGCTGGAAAGTACCTTGGATGAAGTATTGCAGATCCTTCAAAAGTATGACGAAGAGACCGTGAATGGCAATTATTTGAATGCGAGGGAGCTTGTTCTATCCATTAAGGAAAAATTGGCGGTTCTGTCGGTTAAAATGGAAATGCTCCCGAAATTATTGGTAGATAGCCAATCCGAGCTGCATTCCCAGCTTCAAGAATTGAAGGATGGTTATGAGGAGATGTCAGGACAGGGGTATCTGTTGAGCCATATCCAATTCGAGCAGGAAATATCCCGGCTTGAGGAAGAGCTGGAACTATATAAAACACAATTGGAAAATGCCGAAACGGAAGCAGTGGATAAAGGCATTAAAGATATGCGCGAAAGCATTGAGGTGCTTTATGACCTTTTGGAAAAAGAAGTACTTTCAAAACAGTATATCTTGAAAAATGATGAAGTTCTCAGGAAAACGATTAGTGACCTTGAATATGAAAACGATAAACTTAAAGTTGAAACCATACATGTTCAACACACATATCATCTGACGGAAAATGAGCTCGATGCACAACGGAAAATGGAAAAGCAGATTGCCCAGATTTCGAAACGCCATCAATTGCTTGTATTGAAAATGGAGGATAATGTGATGGCAAGCTCCCTTATCAGCGAAGAGATGCAGGGGCTGGCTGCACAGTTGAAGGAATTACAGGAAAATCAGAAAGACTTCACCATTAAATTACAGGCTTTACGGAAAGATGAAATGGATGCCAGGGATTCACTGGCTGAATTGAAACGTAAAATGGTCGATACTGGACGATTAATTGCAAAAAGCAATATTCCGGGTCTTCCGGAAGAGTATAAATTGGTGCTATCTGATGCCAAAGAAAGCATGGATGATGTCCAGGGGAAACTTGAAGAAAAGCCGCTTGACATGGCAGCTGTTTATATTTATTTGGAAAAAGCGGTTCAACAGGTGAATAGGGTCCACGAAAAAGCCCAAGAATTAATCGAACATATGTATTTGGCCGAAAAGGTGATCCAATTCGGAAATCGCTATCGAAGCAGTCACGATATGGTTGCCGAGAGCCTTAGGGAAGCCGAGGCGAAATTCCGAAGCTATGAATATCAAGCAGCGTTGGAAACGGCAGCAACGGCCATAGAAAAGGTCGACCCAGGCAGTTTACGAAAAATCGGGGCGAACATAGAAGAAGTCCTTTCCTAAAAACCCGCCAAGGCGGGTTTTTTTCTTTTACCGGATGGACCGTGAATAGACAGGTGGGAAGTTTAAATCATTCTGAGGAATAAAAAGAAGCAATTCTCCTATCATTCATGGACCAGTGTTTTACATTCTCTTTCAAATTCAATTATGTTAATATTAGATGTTGCAACAGCAACATTGAAACTTATATTTAGTAGAGTGACCATCATAGATACAAAAACATGGAAGGTGAGCCCATGATTTATTTTGATAATAGTGCAACAACAAAACCATATCCCGAAGTAATCGAATCATTCATGAAGGTTACTTCGGACTATTTCGGGAACCCCTCTTCACTTCATGGACTTGGGGTGCAATCCGAAAAACTGCTTTCCGCTGCAAGAAAGCAAATCGCTGATTTATTAAAGGTGAAGAGTTCGGAAATATATTTCACTTCCGGGGGGACGGAAGGAAATAATCTTGCCATTAAAGGAACCGCACACTTTCAGGGAAATCGCGGCAAACACATAATCACGACAGCGATTGAACATCCTTCTGTAGAAGATGCATGCCAATCATTGACGAAAATGGGGTATGAGATCACATATCTTCCCGTTAATGAATTTGGGCAAATTGATGTAATGGACCTAAAGGATGCATTGAGGGAGGATACCATTCTGGTTTCCGTCATGCATGTTAATAATGAAGTTGGCTCGATACAGCCGATTGCTGAAATCGGCAAATTGATAAAACAATACCCAAACGTGCTCTTTCATGTCGATAATGTGCAGGGAGCAGGCAAAGTTTCTTTATCATTGCGTGATGCCAATGTGGATTTATGTACAATTTCCGGCCACAAGGTCCACGGCTTGAAGGGGACGGGCATCCTTTATGTTCGTGAAGGCGTTCGGATCGATCCGCTTTTCCATGGCGGCAATCAAGAAACGAAAATCAGGAGCGGCACCGAAAATGTTGCGGGAATCGTCGCCCTATCGAAGGCTTTGCGTATTAGTATGAACAATCAATTGCTGTATCATGATAAGCTGCAGCAAATCAAAACTTATTTATATAAAGGTTTGAAGGAAATGGACGGGGTATTGGTTAACAGTCCTGAAGAAGGGGCACCACATATTGTGAATTTTTCCGTTCCCGGACTTAAATCCGAGGTATTGCTGCATGCACTAGAATCGGAAGGAATATATGTTTCGACAACTAGTGCCTGTTCTTCGAAAAAAAGGACGATAAGCAAAACGGTGGATGCAATGTTCCATAATTCGGCTCGTTCCGAAAGCGTCATCCGAATCAGTACTACCTATGGCAATGAAATGGAAGAAGCAAAGCAAGTTCTGGCGGCGATACAGAAAATAGTCGCTAATTTAGAAAAAATAATGAGGGTTGCAAAATGAAATTTGATCATATAATTATCCGTTATGGAGAAATCTCCACGAAAAAAAGAAACCGTAAAGGCTTTGTAGACAAAATGAAGGCACATATTCGCTGGAGTTTAAAAGATATTGAAGGTGTAGTGCTTACAGCCAACCGGGAGCGGATGTACGTACTCCTGAACGGTGCTGACCATAAGCCTGTCATTGAACGATTGAAAGGCATTTTTGGAATTCAGTCATTAAGCCCTGCGATAAAAATAGAGCGTGATCTGGAAGGGATGAAAACGGCAGCATTGTATTACCTGAATCATACTCTTGAAGAGGTAAAAACGTTCAAGATCACGACAAAACGCGCGGATAAGGATTTTCCATATAATACCGATGAAATTAACAGGGCAATCGGCGGGCATTTGCTTCGAAATACAGAGGATTTAAAAGTGGATGTAAAGAACCCTGATTTGAACCTGTTAGTGGAAGTGAGACGCGAAGCCGTGTATTTGACAGGTGAAATCATCCAGGGGGCAGGCGGTCTTCCATTCGGGTCAAGCGGAAAGGCGATGCTGATGCTTTCAGGCGGGATTGATAGCCCTGTTGCGGGATTCCTTTCGATGAAACGGGGATTGGACGTGGAAGCTATCCATTTCTACAGCCCACCGTTCACGAGCGAACGTTCACGTCAAAAGGTCATTGATTTGGCGGGCAAGCTTGCCGAAATAAATGGAAGCATGAAAGTGCATATCGTTCCATTTACGGAAATCCAATTATTAGTTCAAAAGCAAATCCCGGAAAACTACTCAATGACTACTACCCGTCGTTTAATGATGCGGGTCGCCGATCGAATTCGTGAAAAGGAAGAAGCCATGGCACTGATTACCGGTGAAAGCCTTGGGCAGGTTGCGAGCCAGACGATGAGCAGCATGTTCGCCATCAATGAGGTGACGAATACACCGATCCTGCGCCCCCTGATTACCATGGATAAAACGGAAATCATCAAAATTGCAAGAGAGCTTGATACTTTTGAAATATCCAATCTGCCGTATGAGGATTGCTGTACGGTCTTTACGCCGGCAAGCCCAAAAACGAAACCGAAACGTGAAAAAGTCAATTACTATGAAAGCTTCGTCGACTTTGATTCGTTGATTGAAAAAGCAGTCTCCGAAACAGAAGTATTGACAGTTAAACCTGGTCAGACTTTCGATAAGGAAGAAGCGATGGAAGACTTATTTTAATATCCTGTAATTACCAATAAAATAGTGCGAATGAAGCCATGTGTTTTAACACACTCTATAATCACAAGGAGGTGAAAAACACATGGCAAACAACAACAGCTCAAACGAATTATTGGTACCTGGAGTGGAACAAGCTCTACAACAAATGAAATATGAAATCGCTACAGAATTCGGCGTACAACTTGGTGCCGACACAACATCTCGCGCTAACGGTTCAGTTGGTGGAGAAATCACAAAACGCCTTGTTCAAATGGCTGAACAACAATTAGGCGGAGGCTTCAACAGATAATTTAATAAATATGGCTACAGAGAGCGGGTTTTAACACCCGCTCTCTTTACGTTTGCGGACTGAATTCGTGGACGGCTGAATAATTAACGATTTAATAAATTCCTTAGTTTTACTACATAATTGTTTACTGTTTTATATAATATGAAACCTTATTGGATGGAAGAGTTTTGCGACACTCCTGCCGAATAACTGGCTAGCCAAGACCCCACAGGCGCTTGCGCCAAGGAGGCTTGGCAGACAGTCGGCGGAAAGAGAGCGGATTTCTGAAATCAGCGGAATTTTTAAAAAGAAAAACTGCAGACAAACTCACTTTAAGAGTTGTCAAAAGGCTATAAGAGAGTGGATTCCTAAACCCGCTCTCTTTATTTATTTGTAAAAATAAATAGAAATATTAGAGAAGTATCTTGTATAATGAGTAGGTACTAAGAGTTCATAATTGGAGGGGAAGAATATGAAGCGTGAAGACTTATTGGCTCCGGAACATTACAACTTAGTGAGTGAAATGGAACGTTATGCAAAAGATCCAGAAAAAGTTGCCGTACTCTGGGAGAACGAAACCGGAGATAAAAAACAACTTACATATGAGAATTTATTAAAAAGTGCAAATAAAATTGGAAATGCCTTAAAGAAAAAAGGACTGGGTAAAGGTGATACGGTCCTTATCATAATTCCTCGTTTGGTGGAAGCTTATCAAGTGTATTTAGCCGCATTGAAAATTGGCATGATTGTCATACCTTGTTCGGAAATGCTTCGTGCGAAGGACTTGCAGTATCGAGTCAACCATGGTGATGTCAAAGGAATCATCAGTTATCATGAATATACTCATGAATTGAATGAAATAGAAGGAGCGGAAAGCCTTCTGAAATTCTCAATCGGAAAACGAATCGAAAATTGGCTGGATTTGAATGAGCTTGCCGACGAAGAATCCGATCAGCTGCAATTGGCCGACACGAAGAGTGGGGATATGGCGTTCTTATCGTATACTTCCGGAACGACAGGCAATCCAAAAGGGGTCGTCCATACACATGGCTGGGCTTATGCCCACTTGAAAACGTCTGCTGCAAACTGGCTCGGCATCAGCGAAACGGATGTGGTTTGGGCAACTGCGGGTCCAGGGTGGCAAAAGTGGATTTGGAGTCCTTTCCTGGCGGTTCTAGGAACGGGAGCGACCGGTCTTGCTTACCATGGGAAGTTCGAGGCGAAAAAATATCTTCAGCTGCTTCAGGACTACAAAGTGAATGCATTATGCTGCACACCAACCGAGTATCGATTGATTGCAAAGGTGGAAAACCTTGATGACTATGATTTATCCCATCTTCATAGTGCTGTATCAGCGGGAGAGCCTTTAAATCAAAAAGTGTTCGAGGTCTTTAAAAACCATTTCCATATTGAAGTGCGTGATGGATATGGACAGACCGAAAATACCCTGTTGGTAGGTGTAACAAAAGGAATGGAAATTAAATTGGGCTCCATGGGCAAACCGACACCGGGCAACCATGTGGATATCATTGATGATTCCGGTAAGCCCTGTTCTCCTGGTGTAGTGGGTGATATTGCCGTACATGTCGATACACCTGCACTCTTTAAAGAATATTTTAAAGATCCCGAGCGGACATCGCAGCAATTCCGTGGGGATTATTATATCACTGGCGATCAGGCGAAAAAGGATGAGGATGGTTACTTCTGGTTTGAGGGTCGTTCCGATGATATCATCATCAGCTCGGGATATACGATTGGACCGTTTGAAGTGGAAGATGCACTCGTTAAGCATCCATATGTTAAAGAGTGTGCCGTTATAGCAAGTCCTGATGAAATAAGGGGAAATGTGGTTAAGGCGTATGTCGTCTTGATGGATGATATCGATCCGAACAGCCAGGACTTGATCAAGACGCTTCAATCGCACGTGAAAGAATTGACTGCCCCATATAAATATCCAAGGAAAATCGAATTTTTAGAAGAGCTGCCCAAAACGACATCAGGTAAAATCAAACGGGTGGATTTACGGAAAAGGGAAGAAGCACTCCTTAACAATTGATCGAAATGCATGACCGTCAGCCTCCAAGGCTGGCGTTTTTTATTGACAGGGGCTTGGATAAAAGCATAAATATGGGAATTCGTGATATGAGATGGTACACTTACTGCATATCTGCACAGTAACAATCATTTAATAAGGAGTGTAAAGCCGGTGGGAACGTTATGGTTCAATGGGTCGATTTATACAATGATTAAAGAAAATGATCAAGTGGAGGCAGTCTACACTGAAAAGGGGGTAATTGTTGATACCGGCAGCCAGGGCTATTTGAAAAATGAGTATGCCGGCAATATTTCCAGGGAAATCGACTTAAAAGGACAAACGATGTTGCCGGGGTTAGTGGATAGTCACCTTCATTTGGTCGGGCATGGTGAAAGGCTGCTTCGTTTAGACCTTTCTTTGATGGATAGCAGGGAGTCGATCATGAAATCCTTGAAGGAAAAGTGCTCAAAGACCCCGGCTGGAAAGTGGATTGTTGCCGAAGGGTGGAATGAAAACGAATGGCCGAGTCCTGAATTGATATTACGGGATGAGCTCGATGTGATATCGACGGAACATCCCATCGTATTGAAAAGGATTTGCCGTCATGCCTTGGTGGTCAATTCCCGCGCCCTTTTGGAAGCGGATATTAAAGAAGATATTAAAGAACCTTCAGGCGGGGTGATTTGCCGTTATCCTGACGGACTTTTAAATGGTTTATTTAAAGAAAGTCAGGCACAGAACCTTATTTTAGACAGTCTTCCCGGCATTGATCAAGAGTATATCGAAAACGCACTCACAGAGGCCATAGAAGACGCATATAAGCTAGGTTTGACTGGCGGACATACTGAGGACCTCCATTACTATAATGGCTTCATGCCGACATATCAGGCGTTTAAATCGGTAATCGAGGACCGGGAAATGGCCTTTCGCGCGAACTTGCTTGTCCATCATGAAGCGTTTGAAGAAATGCTGGCAGCAGGAGGCGGTTATCAGAAAGGTACGCGATATATTAAATTCGACAGCATGAAGATATTTACGGATGGCTCCTTAGGGGGACGAACAGCCCTGTTGAGCGAGCCTTATGTAGATCAAAAGAATACGAATGGAGTCGCGATATTTACTGAAAACGAGCTTCAGGAATGGGTGAAAAAAGCAAGGGCTGCCGGAATGCCGATTGCTGTCCATGCGATTGGCGATCTCGCTTTTGAATACGTCTTGAATGCAATTGAGGCACTCCCCCCGCAAGAGGGACAGAGGGACCGGCTCATCCATGCACAGATCGTCCGGCCGGAGCTGTTGCAGCGGGCGGCAAAGCTGCCGTTAATCTTTGATATCCAACCGGGCTTCGTCCCGTCCGATTTTCCGTGGGTGGAAGAAAAGGTTCCAGCCAATCTGTTGGAATCCTCATATGCCTGGAAAACCTATTTGAATTTGGGCATCATTTGTGCGGGTGGGTCGGATGCACCCATTGAGCCATTAAATCCAATTTTGGGCATTCATGCAGCTGTCACAAGGATGAAAATCAATAGTGAGGACCATACCGTATATGGCTTGTCTGAAAGGCTTTCCGTTTACGAGGCTTTCGCATTGTATACCAAAGGGAGTGCTGCAGCAATCGGCCAGGAAAAACGCCGCGGTGTGATCAATAAAGGGTACGATGCCGATTTTACCGTGTTTAATCTGGATGTCTTTGCTGTTGCGCCGGATGACCTCCTAAAAGCTGAGGCGGTCATGACGGTCATCGATGATAAAATCATGTATGATAAAAATTAACAGTTGCAAAAAAAGAAATGGAAATACAAAATTGTTAGATGGAATTAGATAAAGGAATGTAAATGGAAAGAAGGCTTGTTATGAAAGTGGATGAACAAAAAGAAGGGGCGATTTATGCAGCCCTTTCTTACATGATGTGGGGAATCGTGCCGATTTACTGGAAGTTCCTTCAGGGAGTCGGTGCAATAGAAATTTTAGCTCAGAGGGTATTATGGTCTTTCGTGTTCATGCTGGTTTTATTGATGTTCATGAAAAAATGGCAGGCGTTTCTTGTCTATGTCAAAAACATATTGGGAAATCCCAAACTCTTTGTGGCATTACTTACGGCGTCACTGCTTGTTACAGCTAATTGGGGAGTGTTCATCTGGGCCGTTAATACAGGACGGATCCTCGACACGAGCCTTGGATATTATATCAATCCGCTAGTCAGTGTACTATTGGGAGTGATAGTCTTAAAAGAAAAATTGAGCGGGGCCCAAATCATTTCATTCCTGCTTGCAGGAATCGGAGTCTTGATCCTGGGCATTCATTTCGGCACGATCCCGTGGATCTCTCTTGTTTTGGCCATGACCTTTGGATTATACGGTCTGGCAAAAAAAATGATCAAGGCTGAAGCGGCGATCGGGCTGACTCTTGAAACGATGATGGTAACGCCTCTGGCCCTAGGTTACCTGATTTACTTGATGAACCAATCAGAAATGCAGTTCTTTACAGCGGGAAGCACAAGCTTGCTGCTGGTGGGTGGCGGGATTGCCACGGCCTTGCCTCTTTTATATTTTGCGAAAGGGGCGGAGAAGATCCCGTTATCGATGCTTGGCATTTTTCAGTATATCGCTCCGACCTTATCTTTATTAATAGGCGTATTCATCTATCATGAAAGTTTTACCAAAGCACATCTTTTAGCCTTTTTGTTCATATGGTCAGCCTTGGCCGTTTATACACTATCCATAACGAAATGGGGTCAGGCGAATGCCCGCAGGCTTAAAGGCAAAGGGAATATTGGTGCATGAATAAGAAAAAATGCTTGGGAGGAGATCTCTCCCCAAGCATTTTTTTATGCGGGTATATAAAACAAAGAGGTCATGAAAGGTAAATCTTCGAACCTATTTCAGAAACAATACAATTGGAAAGGCTAGCAGGACAGTGATCGGGCTTTGCTCGGGGGATATTTAGTTGGAATTGTCTATAGAAGGAACTATCCAGGAAAATGATATGCGTTGTCAGGAATGCTGATATGGTTGCGTACGGCTTTCTATTGCTATTTAATTCATCGATGATTCCCTGTGACGTCGTTATCCCGATTCCGTGGCCATAAAAGAGGTTATTCCCTAATAATATGGCATTTTCACCTTGCCATTCAGGAGTTGTCTCGTCATGATCAGGGTTTATGAAGTAAACACAATCGCCTGGTAAATAATCCCTCCCTTTGTGAATATTAAGTTCCATGTTCTGTGGAGGGCGCCAGTCATATAAAAATAGGTTTGAAAAAAGGTAATCGAAATTCCTAGGGCCGATTGAATCCAAAATGGCCTTTAAAAAAGTGACGACGATTGCTGTCCCGCATTCGAAGGCATAAAGCCTTCCATTCATGAAAATGTCAACGAGTGCAGCATGAGGGAGAATCCCTGGCTGAAGGGTAAAGGTGCCATCCTTTGAAAGGTGCCAATATTGTTGATTGGATTGAGATTCCTCAAGTGTGGAAAATTCTGGACCGCTTTTATCCAACGCAATAGCTGCTTCTATGACTCGGTTCCTCAGCTGTATATCGAAATTAAACTCTCCAAAATTCCGGTATTCAAAAACGTTAGTATCTTCATCCAGCAATTGGAGAATTTCAAGCGACTCAGCAGATGCTATTCCTGGTTGGATGTGACTGACATCTAACCATCTGTGATTAATCTTTATCATGATCATATCCACCTTTTGCTTATTAAATTAACGGTTTATAAAACCAGTAAACATAAATGTCTACAGATAATGCTCATTATATGAATGCATGCAAAGAAATGACTATTTAGAAATTGTCAGCCACCGCTGCAGTCAAGAATGATTGGAATGAAAAGAGGCAGAATTACATTGATTTCAATGATTTTCGTTCCAAAAGATGTTTTGCTAGATATCCTTAAGAGTAAGGAATACCTTTCAAATTAGTGATAAGAAGCAAATTAGTATTCCCTTTTCCCTATGAATTGATATAATGAGAGAGAAAAGTTCATATGTGCGAGAAATGTAGGGGGGCCAGTACTGCTGGCTGAGATTGCATCCTTTAGATGCTGACTCTTTGAACCTGATCTGGGTGATGCCAGCGGAGGGAACATATTATTACTGACTTTCTGTTTTGTATGTTAACGTCCGAATTCATCTTCGGGCGTTTTTTGCTTTTTATCCAGTATTTGAATAGACCCTGGAGCCCCATTATGGTTCCGGCATATGGATCTTATATGATGTGTAGGAGGATAATAACTTGAATAAATTCTTACCACTGTTAACTTCGTTGTTCCTTTTGGCTGGATGTGGTGCAGGCGGAACTAATGAAAAAGAAGAAGCATCTAAAAATGAAGAATTAAAAAAGGTATCGGTCGTGCTCGATTGGACACCGAATACAAACCATACAGGATTGTATGTTGCCAAGGAAAAAGGTTACTTTAAAGAGCAAGGTCTTGATGTGGAAATTATCATGCCAGGTGAAGCTGGAGCGGATAAGCTTGTCGCTTCAGGAAAATCTGAATTTGGCGTGAGCTACCAGGAGGGCATAACACAGGCCCGCGTGCAGGGCGTGCCAATTGTTTCGATTGCTGCAGTCATCCAGCATAATACCTCTGGATTCGCTTCCCCTGAGGCAAAGGACATTAAAACTCCCAAGGATTTTGAAGGGAAAACGTATGGTGGCTGGGGTTCTCCGGTTGAAAAGGCCATTATTGATTCACTCATGAAAAAAGAAAATGCGGATGTAAATAAAGTGGATATAGTCAATACAGGAGACATGGATTTTTTCACTTCGGTTAAAAGGGATATAGATTTTGCCTGGATTTATTATGGATGGACAGGCATTGAGGCTGAGTTGCGAAATGAAAAGCTTAATATGGTTTACTTAACCGAATACTCTGATAAGCTTGATTACTATACGCCTGTTTTGACTACAAATGAAAAGATGATAAAAGAAGATCCCGAAACTGTTAAAGCATTCGTTCATGCAGCATCAAAAGGGTACCAGTTTGCGATTAAGAATCCTGCTGATGCAGCAGACATGTTAATTAAGTCTGCGCCGGATCTTGATGCAAAACTAGTTAAGAAAAGCCAGGAGTGGCTTGCAGCCAAGTATCAGGATGATGCTCCGCGTTGGGGTGAACAAAAACTGGAAATCTGGAAGAATTACAGTGATTGGATGACAGAAAACAAGCTTCTTGAAGGTGATTTCGATCCTGAAAAGGCATTTACCAATGAATTTTTACCAAAATAGGAGGAAATACGATGGCCAATTCATTAATTAGTATACAAATTATTCCTAAAGGGGAAAATGTCATCCCTATGGTCGATGAAGCAATCAAGATCATTGAAGAATCTGGTGTCAAGTATGAGGTTCACCCCCTTGAAACGACAATGGAGGGCGAGCTTTCCGAACTTTTTGCCGTGATAGAAAAAATGAATGTAAGAATGATTGAAATAGGATCGCCGAATGTCATTTCCCAAGTGAAAATATTATATCAACCAAGCGGGATTACGATGGATACGTTAACGGAGAAATATCGGGCATGATCGGAAGGGGAATTTGGAAGAAGGGGGCTCCCTTCTTTCTTTTATTATTGTTGCTGATAGTTTGGGAGTCAGTGACAGTCTTATTGAAGGTTGAACAATGGCTGCTTCCCGCTCCATCGGCCATTTTCATTGAAGGAATTGAGTCGTCGCGCAATCTTTACGGACACCTTATATCGACAACCGAGCTTGCGTTGTCGGGTTTTTTTATTGGAAGCTGCATCGGCTTATTGGTTGCTGCAACCTTACACCTATTTCCAGGTGTGAAGGACGCGGTTTATCCTCTGCTCATACTATCACAAAATATACCTATCATAGTTTTGGCCCCGCTATTGGTGATCTGGTTTGGCTTTGGCATGCTGCCTAAGCTAATAGTGATTTCGCTCGTATGTTTTTTTCCGGTTGCGGTTGCATCATTGGACGGTTTTCGCCAGACACCATACGAACTTAAGCATTATTTCAAGATGATGGGAGCGGGGAAAAACCAGTTATTTTGGAAGCTGGAATTTCCTCACTCAATCCCGTTCATTTTCTCCGGCCTGAAAATTTCGGCCACCTATAGCGTAATGGGTGCGGTTATTTCAGAGTGGCTCGGGGCAAAATCGGGGATTGGTGTTTATATGACGCTCGCGTCCTCTGCGTTCAGGACAGACCGGGTGTTTGTTGCCATTTTCATCATTATGGGAATGAGCCTGGTCTTTTTTGGAATCATCACCTTCCTGGAGAAATACTTAGTTTCTTGGAAGAGAAAGGAGGGCGGCAAGGATGAAGCTGGAAATTAAAGATGTCTCCTATTCTTTCGATGGTAAACAGAATATATTGGAGAACATGAATTTTCGTGTGGATGATGGGGAATTTGTCACGATCCTTGGGCCATCGGGCAGCGGTAAAAGTACTTTGTTCCACTTGATCGGAGGTATTTTGAAGCCGGATCATGGCATCATTTCACTGGATGGTAAAAAGATAAATGGTTTAAAGGGCCATATCAGCTATATGCCGCAGCAGCCTTCCCTTTTACCTTGGAGAACGGTATTGGAAAATGTTTTGCTGGGAAGTGAACTTGCTGGGATCAGAGATAAAGAAAAGGCAAAAGCCCTATTGATGAAAGCTGGATTAGAAGAGTATGAGAAAGCATATCCGCATGAATTATCAGGAGGCATGAAGCAAAGGTCCGCATTCATCCGGAGTATCTTAAGTCCACAGGACTTGATGTGCCTGGACGAACCCTTTTCTGCCTTGGATGAACTGACAAGATTGCAAATGCAAAAATGGCTGTTGTCGGTTTGGGAGGAAAATCGGAGGTCGGTGCTTTTTGTTACGCATAGCATAGATGAAGCGGTTTTCCTATCCGATAGAATTTATGTGTTATCTGCAAAACCGGCTGCGGTCATCAAAGAAGTCAAAGTTCCGTTTCCAAGGCCAAGAAGTGAAGAACAGCTTCTTAGTGATGAATTTTTTCATTTGAAAAGAGAGTTATATGCAGCATTAATGCCAACTCTTTCTACTTAAGTAAGGAGGCTATTAAATTTGAGAATCATCGACAGCCATATCCATTTGGATAAATATGATGTTGTTAAGCGGAAGCAGATTCTGACTGACATGGAAAAGGTTCATTTGCAATCCTTGCTGACTGTTTCCATGAATTTGGCTTCTTCTATTAACAATTATCAGCTTTCACTGGAGGATTCCCGAGTTAAGCCAGCCTTTGGCTTTCATCCAGAGCAGCCCCTCCCGAGTGATGAAGAAGTGAACGAATTATTGAACTGGATGCGGGAACATCGTCAAGATATGGTTGCCATAGGTGAGGTTGGACTGCCCTATTATCTAAGGCAGGAAAATCCCGATATGGATAACTCAGCGTATATAGGGATATTGGAGAAGTTCCTGGCTTTTGCTAAAGAGATGGAAAAGCCGGTTATCCTTCATGCCGTCCATGAAGATGCACCTATCGTTTGCGACCTTTTGGATAAGCATCAAATCACAAAGGCGCACTTTCATTGGTTTAAAGGAGATATCCGCACAGTCGAAAGAATGGCCGAAAAGGGCTACCGCATTTCGATTACACCTGATGTTTGTTATGAGAGGGAAATACAGGAATTAGTTTCGGCATACCCACTTAAGCTGATGATGATTGAAACGGATGGCCCATGGCAGTTTGAAGGGGTTTTCGAAGGGAAATGGACCCATCCCGGCATGATGCATGACAGTGTGCGTCAAATTGCTTCGATTAAAGGATTGCCGATTGAGGATGTTTATGAAACCCTTTATCAAAATACGAAAGATTTTTATCATATTTAAAGGTACCGGCTATCATATCCGGTACCTTTTTAGTACGTTCAAAGGAAGGTCCTTTTAACCTTTTCCCAAAAGGAATTGTCTTTTAGCTTAACGGTCTTGATGACTTTACCGCTTAACCGGACCTTTACCTGTTCGACATGATTGATGCTTAAGGCTTCATTGTCCATTCCGATGATCGGATAGCTTGGTCCGTTTTGTTCAAGGTGGATGGTCAAAGTCCTATCACCGCTAAGAATGAATGAGGAGCCTAAGGTCCGATAGGTATTATTATTGATGGAAGCAAGCTCGCTCACTTGAAAGCAAGGGAGAAGGGGATCGACAACCGCCCCATTGACCGATTTATTATAGGCGGTGCTTCCGGTCGGAGTAGCAATGATGATTCCGTCCCCGCGAAAAGTTTCAAAATGGAGTCGATCAATGAAAATATCCATGATGAACGTTTTGGTGATGGAAGACCGGATACTGAGTTCATTAAGGGCATAAAAGGAGGGCTGATCGTCCAATTGGATATCGATGGTTGGATATTTACGCACCTCGATTTGCTCTCTAGTCATGGCATCGATCATTTTATCCGTATCTTCCAAGTGGAAATCGCAATACATATTCAAGTTACCTGTGGTGGAAATGCCAGCATATAAACAGTCATCCCTGAACCCGGTTTTACGGGCTGCCTGCAGGAATGTGCCGTCATCACCGATGCTTACGATGATGTTTGCTTTTGTGAAATCCTGGATGACTTCATACGAATGTTGCTTCGCCAAGTCTGACAAGTATTCAACCTTGCTAAGCATCTCTGCATTCGGTGCATGGAAAAAATAAATATTCCTTCGAGTGTTCATCATGATCCCTCCTAGTATGTATGTTTATGAAAGGGCTTTCTTTTCTTTTGAAAAAGTAAAACCGCAGTACAAAATGCAGCTGTACATTTCGTACATTTTTATATGACATAGTTTATCATGGAATGAAGCACTTTTGTTAAAGCGGTAACGAAAAGAAAGAATGGTCCGTTCTTGCATGATTAACTAGGATCGTCTTTTTAGGAAGTGAAAAGAGAATAATGGTATAATGAATTCTCAGTAAGGGCTCTTTAAATCCCTGCCATACAAAGGGTAGGGTTCGGATATATAAGAAAGTAGGTTATGTGTATGAAAGTACATATCATTGCGCCGTATGAATCAATGATTCCAATTATAAAAGCGTGTTTGCCACTTTATCCAGACTTGGAAATAGGGTATTCCATAGGCGACTTGGAAAAGGGTGTTGAACTTGCAAAATTGGAAGCGGAAAACGGAGCGGATGCCATAATCAGCCGGGGAGGAACGGCCAAGTTAATTAAGAAATCGGTCAATATCCCAGTGATTGACATGCACCTTTCCGGTTATGATATGATCCGATCCCTGACATTGGCCAGTGAGCTTAAAGATAAAACGGCCATCGTAGGATTTTCAAATATAACATCAGGCGCCCAATCGATTATCGACTTATTGGACCTTCCTTTACAGGTTTATACGGTCCGTGAATCAAAAGATGTAGCTCCTCTCATCTTGACTTTGAAAAACGAGGGCTATAAACAGATTGTTGGTGATGTGATTACAATAAATACTACCATCTCTTATGGCATGAAAGGATTCCTCATTCAATCGGGAAAGGAATCTATCATAAGGGCCATCAATGATGCTAGGGAAATGATTGCCTATCTTCATTACAAAAGCGACATCAATAGGATGTATGAAAGGCTTTTAGTTAAAGAAGTCCATAATATCGTCATTTTAAACAGTGATAATCAAATCGTCTATGAGCATTTAAAGGATTTTGATTCCAACCCATTGAGCGATGATCAATATAGAACCATGAATGGAGAAGTGAACGTAAGTAAGCAGCTTCATACCAGTTTTTCACTGGATGGCAGAAGTATAGATGTGGACGGCTTTTGGCATGATGGTTTGTACTCATCATATGGTGTTTATGTATTAGATGCCAGTTCGATGAAACGATTCGATCAAAAAGGGGTGCAGATTAAGGCAGCTTCCATCTCAGAACCAATTGCCATGGATACAGTTCTCATAAATAATGTAACATCGCTCTATAAGAATCATGAAATCATTCACCTAAAAGGAAATCGAGGGACGGGTAAGGAGTTTCTTGTACATTATATACATAATGAACAAGCTAAAAATGGAAAGCTTCTTATAATTGATTTCAAAGAATTCAAGGAAGCTGAGCTTAACAAACTGCCTCTTGAGCATATCCGCACCATAACTCTGAAGAATATCGATTGTCTAAATGATTATGAACCATTAAGAGAATTTCTAAGCATTTGCTGCAGAAAAAGTCTATCGATATTCATTGTATCAAATGGTCAAGTCAACGAATCCATTGCTGGGCATTTTGCAATAAACACGATTCATATGCAGGATTTATCGCAACGAAAGAGCGATATAGGAAACTTAACGAAATTCTTTTTATCCTATTATCATCAAACGTATGGAACAACTGCAATGAATATAAAAAGTGATGCTCTTGCTCTTCTGGAAGAGTATTCGTATCCTAACAACATCGACGATTTAAAACAGTTAATTAAGCAAATAGCTTTAAATGAAAAAGAGTATGTGATACGAAAGGAAACCCTTCAGAAAATAATAGAAGATAATAACATTCCGACTGATATCTTCGTTTCGCAAAAAGCGACACTAAAAGAAATGGAAAAGTATATCATTCAGCGAGTTCTTAAAGAGGAAAATTATAATCAAACGAAAACTGCTGAACGATTGGGTATCAACCGGGCAACATTATGGCGCAAACTTAAAGAATGACTTTAAGTTTGTTTTTTTTGATTAATGTGTTGCATTTTTAAACTGTTTTTATAAAAAGTAGTTTTATATTTTTATAAGTGTTGCTTTTATTAACATCATATTTTAATATGAATATTGTAAGCGCTTTAATAATAAAACAAAGGGGTTTTTATTATGAGAATTAAAGCAACGCTTGATCGTATCCCAGGGGGGATGATGGTTGTTCCGCTATTGCTGGCAGCCACTATCAATACATTATTTCCTAGTCTATTAAGGATTGGCGGATTTACGGAAGCACTGTTCGTGAACAGTTCAAGTGCTTTGATAGCATTATTCCTCTTAATTGCCGGAACGCAAATCAATCTTCGTACAGCAGGCACTTCGGTGAAAAAGGGCGTTACACTTTTAACATATAAGTGGGTGTTAGGAGCACTGGTCGGCCTAATTGGGTTCTGGCTGGCAGATAGTAACGGATTGTTCTTAGGGATGGCACCATTGGCAATTATTGCAGCCATGACAAATTCCAATGGCGGGCTTTATATTGCATTAGCCGGTCAGTATGGGAAAGAAGAAGACAAGGCCGCCTACCCATTTCTCGCTTTAAGTGATGGTCCATTCTTAACAATGGTAGCGCTTGCTATTTTCGGGACAATGGGCTTCGCTGATGGCATGTTCTCTCCAACTTCGTTCATAGCCGTATTGCTTCCGCTGCTAGTCGGGGTGGTATTAGGGAATTTGGATTCCGAGATGAAAGATTTTCTTTCTAAAGGAAGCGATAAGCTTGTTCCATTCTTTGCTTTTTCATTAGGTATGGGGATTAATTTCACAGCGATAATCCAAGGTGGATTAAGTGGAGTATTGCTTGGTGTGATTACAGTTCTCCTAACTGGTGGAGGAGGGTATCTGATCTTTAAGTGGATAGGATGGAACCCGATTGTCGGTGCTTCTGAAGGCTCCACTGCGGGTAACGCCGTCGGGACTCCGGTGGCTATCGTGGCAGCGAATGCTTCATTCGGGATCCATGCGGAGCTTGCTACTGTACAAATTGCAGCAAGTGTCGTGACAACAGCTATTCTTCTCCCGATATTCATCGGCTTCCTATCCAAGCATTTGGATAAGAAGGGTGGAGTGGCTAAATACAATAATTAGGCTAGCCCATGCTTTGGAGGGGATTTAAATGAAATTAGCGATTATTGCGGATGATTTAACTGGCGCCAATGATAGCGGAGTCCAATTGGCTCGACATGGTCTTAAAACGACCGTACTATTTGGATTGGATGAAGAAAATGTACGGGATTATGATGCCGTCGTATTTGATACAGACAGCCGCTCACTTGAGAGGCAGGATGCTTATGATAAAGTCAAGGCAGCGGCAGGCTTTTTAAAGCGGGCTGGCTTCTCAACGATCTTCAAAAAGCTAGATTCGACAATGCGCGGAAATATCGGTGCTGAAATCGATGCCATCTATGATGCTGTAAGGCCGGATTTAGTCATGATCGCTCCGGGGTATCCTAAAAATGGAAGATCAATTCTGGATTCTACCCACTATTTAAATGGTATTCCTCTTGGAGAAACAGAGATTTCCAAGGACCCAAAAACGCCTGTGACCCAATCTTATCTGCCAGAGTTGATTGGCGCCCAGACATCACATAAAATTGGTACAATTACAGTGAAGGATTTGGACAAAGGCAAAAACCATGTGAACAGTATGTTATTAGGTTTTGCAAAGGATTCGATAACGTATATCATCATCGATGCAACCGAAGAGCAGCATTTGAAAGACATATTGAATTATACAAAGGAAATGAATATTGACGTGGCATGGGCGGGATCGGCAGGGATCGCCAATTACCTGCCTGACCATTATTCCATACCACACAAGGAAAATCGATTGAAGATTCCTAATTCAAGCTCGCCGGTCCTTACAGTGATCGGAAGTGTAAATAAGAATTCACGGAAACAATTGAAAAAAATGTTGGAACAGACCCAGGTACATGCCATATCATTCGAGTCCCATAAAGCTGTAGGGGAAGACCGGGAAAGAACTGAGGAAATCAGGAGAGTCTATCATGAGGCCATCCAAATGGCAGCACAAGGGCAGGATGTCGTCATTTATTCCACTGCAGAAAACGCGGATATTGAAAGGGCTTGGAAAACAGGCGAATCTAAAGGCCTTACTCATACACAGGTCAGTAACGAGATTGTGAAAGCGATTGGAACAGTATGTTCTGTCCTGTTAGAGAAACAATATTTTAAAGGTGTGACAATGACAGGCGGCGATACAGCCAAGCAAATATGCAATCTATGGGATGTAAAAGGTTTCGAATTGCTGGATGAACTGGAAATAGGGGTCCCGATCTCCAAATTCCTAGGTAATGACGCTATTCATGTCGTCACGAAAGCTGGAGGATTTGGTTCAGAGGACGTATTTATCCATGCGATGAATAAGTTGAAGGGGGAGAATGATTGATGAGACCCATTATCGGAATTACGATGGGAGATGCAGCGGGAATTGGCCCGGAAATTATCGTAAAAGCATTGGCTCACGTTGAGGTGTATCAACAGTGCAGGCCGCTTATTATCGGAGATGCGAAAATAATAGAAAAGGTAAAGCCTATCGTAGGCTTTGAGGGGATGGTTCATGCCATAAAAGATCCTGCAGAGGCGAAATATGAGTTCGGTTCGATAGATGTTCTGGATCTGGACATCCTACCATTGGACCTTCCGTTTGGAGAGGTATCTGGTTTAGCGGGAGACGGCGCCTTTCAATTCTTGGCAAAGGCCATCGACCTGGCAAAGGAGAAGAAAATTCATTCAATCTGTACAGCCCCACTGAATAAAGAAGCGCTCCACAAAGGTGGTCATATGTATCCGGGTCATACAGAGATTCTTGCTGACCTTACGGATACAAATGACTTTTCGATGATGCTGACCACTCCCAATTTAAAGGTAATCCATTTGACGACTCATATGGGGCTGATTGAAGCTATCGAAAGCATTAATCCTGAACGGACGTACAAAGTAATTAAGCTTGCACATGAAACGCTGACAAAGGCGGGCTTCCAAAACCCAAGCATCGCCGTTTGTGGTATAAACCCTCATGCAGGGGAGAATGGCTTATTTGGAAATGGTGAAGAAGAAGAGAAGTTAATGCCTGGAATAGAGAAGGCACAGGCTGAAGGAATCAATGTAAGCGGGCCGCTTCCTGCAGATACATTGTTCTTCCGGGCTGGCCGTGGGGATTTTGATATTGTCATTGCCTGTTATCATGATCAGGGACATGCCCCAATCAAGGTTATGGGAATTGAGGCTGGGGTCAATATTACTGTAGGGCTCAAGGGCGGCATAGTCCGAACTTCCGTAGATCATGGCACAGCCTTTGATATCGCTGGAAAGAACATCGCTGATGAAAAAAGCATGCTTGCGGCCATTCAGTCAGCAATTGAATTAGCACCAAAGCAATAAATAGAGAAGCTGCCAGGATGATCCCGGCAGCTTTTTAGTTGAGCTGATTTTCCCTTTACGTGATTTACTGCTCAGCTCAAAAATTGAAACTTGGGAAAATTAATATATTAATGGATATTGAAAAAACAAATGGAGATTGTCCAAAATGAACCAATTCATTTCCAATTTGAGGATTATTTGCTACAATTTTATATGTCTTGGTTTATCATGGAATGAAACATTTTCGTCTTTAGTTCGTATGGTAAGAAGGATACATATATTTAAGGGGGAAAACAGATGAATGGAAAGCGTTGGGCGGCACTTGGAATTGCAGCCGTTTTATTTTTTGTTTCTATTGCTGTAGGGACGGCTACGACTCTATTTACAGCGGATACGGAAAATATCATTGATGATTTATTTGCTTCTGAAAGTGCATTTTACGAGGAAGTCATAGAAGGCGATGATTTCTCTAATGTTATTGCCGTATTCGATGTAGAGGGCACGATTCAAGATACAGGAGAAGCCTCATTACTTAGTTCGGCAACATATAATCACCGTGCCTTCATGGATAAGCTGAAGATGGCTGAGGAAAATGACGATATCAAAGGAATCATCCTTCGGGTGAATTCTCCAGGCGGCGGTGTCGTCGAAAGTGCAGAGATATATGAAAAGATCCTTGATATCAAGAAAGTGAAAAAACCTGTTTATGTATCAATGGGGTCTATGGCAGCTTCAGGTGGGTATTATATTTCTGCACCAGCCGATAAGATTTATGCTAGTCCGGAAACGATGACGGGTTCACTTGGTGTCATCATGCAGGGGTATAATTACGAGAAGTTGGCCAAGAAGTATGGTGTTGAGTTCCAAACCATCAAAAGCGGACCACACAAAGATATTATGAGTCCGACCCGGGAAATGACTGGTGAAGAACGTGAAATACTCCAAGACATGATCGATAATTCTTATGACCAATTTGTAAAAATCATTGCAGATGGACGCGGTATGTCAGAGAAGGAAGTAAGGGAAATCGCAGATGGCCGCATTTATGATGGACGTCAGGCTAAAGAAAACCATCTAATCGATGATTTCGGCCATTTGGATGATGTAATTGCCGCGATGAAAACGGATATCGGTGAAAAGGATGCTCAAGTTATCCGTTATACAGATGAGGCAGGATTCGGTTCATTATTCAGTATGGGTGCGCAAAAAATGTTGGGAAATGATGTGGAAACGGCAGTCTTGACAAAAATCCTTTCCTCTTCAAATTCTCCACGCTTAATGTATTTGTATGCGGAATAGGGGGGCTGAAGGATGACGGAACGAAATGAAAATAATGAACAAATTGCTTCATCCAATCTAATGGCAGATCAAGAGGTTCCCGTTGAGCAGGGATTTACACCAGTCAGTAATGCCGTGGATGATGACGAAGTAATGAAAGTGCATTTTGCCGGTTTTTGGATGAGGTTTTGGGCCTATTTAGCCGACCTATTGGTTATCGGAAGTTTGAACAGGATTTTGATTCATCCCATCTTCAAGTTTTATGAAGGGACAGATGATCTCTGGTTTTCCGCAGAGGGATTTTTAACGGGGGTCGTATTCTTCTTATACTTTGTTTTGATGACCAAATTCTTGAACCAAACTCTTGGTAAAATGATTTTTGGACTGAAAGTCGTTGCATTGAAGGAAGAGAAAAGTAACATTTCATGGGGCACGATTTTGTTCAGGGAGCTGATTGGCCGCTATATTTCAAAGATCACTTGGATCGGCTATCTCTTGGCAGGCCTATTACCGAAGAAACAGGCTTTGCATGATATCTTTGCAGACACGGGCGTTGTGTTGATCAGAAGATGATTTCTTCCAGTCATAAATCTGTAAGAGCGTGATTTTCGCTTTTACAGGTTTATTTTTTTTTGCATAAGCCAATAATGATAGGCTGAAGGGGTGTGGGTGCATGAAGTGGCTTTTGTTGATTATAGGTATCCTCATTTTGGTGTTGCTAATAGTTGTTTTCACTAAAGTAAGAGTGTCCATCGACTACAAACGTGTCCAAACGAATGACCTAATACATATTAAATTATCAGCTTGGTATGGGCTTTTTCACTATACAATCAAGGTTCCGGTCATCAAAATGGAAGATGACTCGACAACTGTAGTAGTAAACAAAGAGCAAGAAATGAACGGAAAAACAAAAAAGGAAAAGAAAAAAATTACAGCTGAAGATATGCGTGACGGATTCGCAGACATTCTGGAGATGCTTCAGCATATAATCGGTTTCCATAAGATAGTCCGTCACTTCGCTGGGAAAGTCCAAGTCAAAAAATTCACTTGGCATAGTAAGGTCGGTACTAAAAACGCTGCACACACCGGTGTTTTAACTGGAGCATGCTGGGCACTCAAAGGTTCCATCATCGGTTTGCTGACAACCTATTTCAACTTCCGGATCATGCCCTCCTATTCCATTACACCCGACTTTCAGAGATGGCAGGCAAACACGTCGATTTCCTGCATATTACAATTTAGAATCGGGCAGGCTATGGTGACTGGAATAAAACTGCTTCGTTATTGGAAAGGCGGGAAGCCGCATTTCAAGTCGAGTAAATTAGCGAAGCTATCAGGTGATTCCAATAAACAATCGTTCTAGAGTGGAGGGAATTTAAATGTCAGATCATCCGATCCAAGGTTTAATGAAAGAAGCAATGGAAAATCTGAAAGAAATGGTCGATGTGAACACGATCATCGGAGATCCGGTGGAAACTCCGGATGGAAGTGTCATTTTAACCGTATCCAAAGTGGGATTTGGTTTTGCAGCCGGTGGCAGTGAATTTGTGATGGATGGAAACCATCAAGGACAGCAAGGTGGTTCCAAGCAGCCTTTTGGCGGCGGTAGCGGCGGCGGGGTTTCCATAACACCAATTGCCTTTTTGATTGTCGGTTCCCATGGGGTGAAAATGATCCATCTGGATGAAGGGACGCATCTTCTCGAAAAAATGATGGATTTAGCTCCTCAAGTCGTCGATAAGATTCAGTCCATGCTATCCAAGAAAGACAATAATCAAAAGCAGGGCAGTAATCAAAACCAAGGCGGCAGTCAACCAGCTGCAAAAAGGTACCAAGAACCTAAAATGGATATAGATTTCTAACTGCGACTCGGCATCCGCCGAGTTTTTATTTTTGCTGCAGTATATCATTACACATTCAAAAGCTTGGATGTCATGAACAAGCTCCAATCACATTTCCCAATTCAATTAATTGCAAAATTCCGGCAAAACAAATATTATTATGCTTGTACATATAGCAGAAAAAGGAGGAATTTTTAATGGCTTCAGTTACATTTAAAAACAACCCGATCACTTTAGTGGGACCAGAACTAAAAGTTGGGGACAAAGCACCTGATTTTACAGTATTGGCTAATGACTTATCACCGGTTACTTTAAACGACTCCAAAGGTTCTGTCCGCATTATCAGCGTGGTGCCATCTGTGGATACAGGTGTTTGTGACGCACAGACACGTAAATTCAATGAAGAAGCGGCAAAATTGGATAATGTAAAAGTACTTACGATCAGTAACGATCTTCCTTTCGCGCAAAAACGCTGGTGTGCTGCAAGCGGCTTGGACAATGTTCAAGTTCTTTCCGATCACCGTGACCTTTCATTCGGTGAAGCATATGGTGTCGTCATGCAAGAACTTCGTCTATTGGCTCGCTCTGTATTCGTAGTGAACAGCTCTGATGAAATCACATATGTAGAATATGTAAGTGAAGGTACCAGCCATCCTAATTACGAAGGTGCAATCGAAGCGGCTAAAGCGGCAAAATAAGATGCAAATTTAAAAAAACCGGGCTCAATGTGCCCGGTTTTTTGTTTTAATGTTGATTTTCTTGTTGATAAACACCTTGTCGTTGAAGTGGACAGGTCCTTTTTAGGCTCTAATATTCATTTAAGTTGTGCTTATTATTAATTTCTGAGGTCGATCGATACAGTTCGTTTCTTTTGACGAGTTTCATTTATTATATGCTGGATCAGTTAAGGCTCGAAAGTCGGACCATTTTGTGGTAAAACAACCTTGCCAGACCACTCTTGACCATTAGGTGTTCCAACTTTTATGTCAATTTCATTAGGCCACGACGGTATTTGTCTTGGTCCTGGGAAAAACCCCTGTTGTTGCCCTGCTCGAAATCCTTCTCGATACCCTTGTCGATACCCTTGTCGAAATCCTTGTCGAAACCCTTGTTGAAACCCCTGTTGTTGCCTGTTTAATTCATCTGCTGACTGAATATCATGTTGCTGATTTATCGGATTAACCTGCCCATGATAGTTTTGATATTGATTATCCATATATAATCACCACCTCATGCATGGTATTCTGTTGGGGCATTCATTGAGCCTATCCAAGTAATAAAAAATACAGGGCAACAACACAATCCGTATTTGAGTTTTTAGACAAAAGGGTTTCTATCTGAAATTTTTATACAAAGTTGATTGGAGCGGATGTGCGAGACTCCTGCGGGAAAAGCGCGTCCAGGGGAGACCCCGCAGTCGCAAGCCGAGGACAGACGCCCGCGGAAAGCGAGTGCCTGGAATGGAAATCAAGTCCACCAAAACATTTCATGGTTCGGGGTGTGACCATTCCTAGCCACTTTTTTAGACAAAAGAGTTTCTATCTGAATTTCAAAACAAAGTTGCTTGGAACGTAAGGTACGAGACTCCTGCGGGAAAAGCGCGTCCAGGGGAGACCCCGCAGTCGTAAGCCGAGGGCAGACCGCCCGCGGAAAGCGAGTGCCTGAAGTGGAAATCAACGTCCGAATTTTACACCTTGTATTTAATAATTTCAAAACGGAAAACAGTACGTTAAACAGACGAAGAATGATGAGCAGGACGTACGGCTTGTATCTCTTTCTTCTTACCTTTAAAATAGGGACAGAAGCAAACAGGAGGAATTAATAAGTGAAGTCTACCCCAGTTGAACAATTATTTTATGAATTTGATGAAACAGCCCAAATATTGCAAAGTGAACTATCATGTACGTATCTGGATGCCCTGGGTGAAACGGGCGAGAATTTCTTCGAAGGGAAAGTCCTGCAGGAGGAAATCAGTGAAGTATCGAAAAAAAGGTTAGTGAAGCATTATGCTTCATTTTCACCAGTAAAATATGAAAAAGAAGCAATCCGAAAAGCGTACCAGCTTGCCATTTTAAAAGGCATGCAGCAGAGCGTTCAGCCGAATCATCATATGACTCCTGATGCAGTCGGCATGTTCGTCAGTTATTTAGTCGGTAAATTCACAAAGGATCAAAAAGAGATAGTCATGCTCGATCCAGCCATCGGAACGGGGAACTTACTATTTGCGATCTTGAATCAACTTACTGATAAAAACATCGCTTCATATGGTGTCGAGATTGATGAAACCTTGATCAGGCTTGCTTATGCAGGTGCCAACCTGCAAGAACACCCGCTGCAATTTTTCAACCAGGACAGCCTGGAGCCGCTTTTCATCGATCCTTCAGATGTTGTGGTCAGTGATTTGCCGATTGGTTATTATCCGAATGATGTGCGTGCAGCTGAATATGAATTGAAGGCCGATAAGGGACATTCGTATGCACACCATTTGTTTATTGAACAAGGTGTTAAACACGCGAAGGATGGCGGACATCTATTCTTCATTGTCCCGAATAACCTGTTCGTCTCGGAGGAAGCGCCGAAACTCAATGATTTCCTGAAGAAGCATACACATATTCAAGGGATGGTGCAATTGCCGCTTTCCATGTTTAAGAGTGAAGCGGCTGCGAAAAGCATCCTGATTCTTCAAAAGAAAAAAGAGGGTATCGAAGCACCGAAGAAGGCATTGCTCGTACAGCTTCCGAAGTTGTCGGATTTCGAAGCGACCAGGTCTGTCATGCAACAGATGGACGATTGGTTTAAAGAGGAAAAATAGTCAATGAAAGCTGATGCCCCGGGCATTGGCTTTCATTTTTTTATTTGAGAGTGATTATTTGCAATTGTTCATTAATATTTGGTTGAACCTGCTTGTCATGATAAGATTGTACAATACACTGCACGTTTCGTTGAGATAACATTGGAAGAACTAGCTTAGAGAAAAGGAGCAGGATGGATGTCAAAAATCATGGCTATTAATGCGGGCAGCTCTTCATTGAAGTTTCAGCTTTTTGAGATGCCTTATGAAAAAGTAATTACAAAAGGTCTTGTAGAAAGAATCGGCTTGAAAAATTCCGCATTTACTTTAAGCGTCGAAGGCGACAAGGTTTCTGAAACGCTTGATATACCCAATCATGAAGTGGCTGTAGGGCTTTTATTGGAAAAGCTGATTGACCATCGCATCATTGACTCCTTTGAAGAGATAGATGGCGTAGGGCATCGGGTGGTGCATGGCGGTGAGGTATTCAGCGAATCGGTCTTGATTACGGAGGACGTAATAGAGGAAATCGAAAAGCTTTCCGAGTTGGCGCCCCTTCATAATCCCGCCAATATCACCGGGATCAAAGCCTTCAGGCAAGCACTGGATGATGTGCCAGCGGTTGCGGTATTCGACACTGCCTTCCATCAAACGATGGCAGAAGGTTCCTATTTGTACAGCTTGCCTCTTGAATATTATGAAAAATACGGAATAAGGAAGTATGGGTTTCATGGTACTTCACATAAATATGTATCACAGCGTGCTGCCGTAATGATTGGCCGCCCAATTGAACAGCTTCGATTGATATCGTGCCATTTAGGGAATGGTGCAAGCATCACGGCCATAAAGGGCGGCAAATCAATTGATACATCAATGGGATTTACACCATTGGCCGGTGTCACTATGGGAACGCGTTCAGGGAACATCGACCCTGCATTGATTCCTTATATCATGGAGAAGACGGGTAAAACAGTAGATGAAGTTCTGGATGTCCTGAATAAGAAAAGCGGCATCCTGGCCCTTTCCGGTTTTTCCAGCGACCTGCGCGATATTCAAGTTGAAGCGGATGAAGGCAATGAGCGGGCTGAACTCGCACTTAAAGTATTCGCAGACCGAATTCACAAGTACATTGGCTCCTATTCAGCTAAAATGGGAGGTGTGGATGGCATCATTTTTACAGCGGGCATCGGTGAAAACAGTCAAACCATTAGGGGTCGAATCTTGGAGGGACTTGAATTCATGGGAGTTTATTGGGATAAGGATCTCAATCGCACCTCGGGTAAGGAAGCGTTCATCAATGCACCCTATTCCCCTGTAAAAGTCATGGTCATCCCCACTAATGAAGAAATCATGATTGTCAGGGATACGATGAAGATAGCCTTGAGCGAAACTTGGAAAACATGACTTCCTGTTTTTTTATAATGATCCCTTATTCCACTGGTAAGGGGTCTTTCCCATGAAATTCCCTCCTCAAAGTCCGACTCCTCATGGAGTTTATGTCCATGCAGCCCATCCCCATTCACACTGGATTCCTATCATCCGTTCTCTGAAAGGCTTCCCTCTATGGTATACTTAAGGGAGAATCCACCAATTCTGTACATAGGAGGCTTGATGCATGGAATTCACGAACCGGGAAATGAAAATTTGGAATGAAATTAGTGAATGGCAGGAAAAACTTTATCAATATGAGCCCACGGACCTTGCTGCACTGTATGATAAATGGTTGGAGCAGGGGTTTGCCCTGCTTCCTGAAAACGTCCAACAACAGTTTTTTGAAAAGCTGGATACCTGGCTTTTTCATTTACATGCCATGGTTCAGAGCTCACAAGTTCAAATAGATGCAAGAGAGCGGATTTTAGCATCTGCGCGCGTGTTTAATGAAGAAATCGAAACGTTGAGTGATTTGAATCACTTATCGATCGATCAGTTGAATTACATAGCCAATCAGCATATCGCTAAGCATCGCTTATATTCATTTGCACAGGGCGGGATGAGCGGATCAGGAGGCCTCCTTCTGCTAGGGAGCGATATTCCAGCCATGACGGTCATCAATGTCAGGATTGTCCAGCTAATTGCGATGTCTTATGGTGTTGAGGTGAATACGCCGTTTGAAATGATGTTGGCCCTTAAGGTATTCAATGCAGGAGCGATGCCAAAGAGGCTCCAAGGAATAGCGTGGGAAGAATTGATCCGCGAGGTCCAGACCGCAGAAGATGACTATTTTTATTTAGGAATTGAAGAACTGACAAACCCTACCTGGATGGAACAGCCTCTGAAGCAGCTGTTGAAAGCATTATCCATTACTGTTTTTCGAAAAAAATTGGTTCGTGGCATACCGTTCATCAGTATGGCCATCGGGGCTGGATCCAATTATCAAATGACCCGGAGTGTCAGTGAATTTGCCCAGAAGTTCTATCAATATCGTTATTTACTGGATAAGAAGGCTGATGAAGAATGAGTGTCAAGAATCATAAAAAAGCCATCACGGAGGCAGTTCGCTGCATGGTGATAACCGTCAGTGATACACGTAATGAAGAAAGCGATAAAAGCGGAGCACTGATGATGGAATTGCTGAATTCGAATGGTCATGAAGTGAATGAATATGTAATCGTTAAAGATGAGCGGGAAGCGATTCAGGATGCGGTCACTTCTGGTAGCCAAAGCAGCAAGGTCGATGTCATATTAACAAATGGGGGCACTGGCATCGCCAATAGGGATGTAACGATCGAGGCGGTCAAAGAGTTGATGACCAAGGAAATTCCCGGTTTTGGCGAGATTTTTCGAATGCTTAGCTATCAAGAGGATATCGGGTCTGCCGCCATTTTATCCAGGGCGATTGCCGGAGTCGTGAACAATAAAGCCGTTTTTTCCACCCCAGGCTCATCAGGGGCGGTTCGGCTTGCGATGAATAAATTGATTCTTCCGGAATTGGGACATGTCGTTGGTGAACTTCGCAAGGATTTATAAGAGGATGCAAAAAAAAGCCACAGTTTTAAACTGTGGCTTTTTTTTTGCATGGAATAGGCCTTAATTATGCATCTTTTCACTTACGACTTGATTGGCACGATACCATAGCCATAAATCATTGATGATGGAAGCAAGTTCCGCAATTTCGGAATTGAGCTGGCATGATTTGGCGAAATTACTCTCATCGGAGAGCCGAAACTGCTTTCGGTTAATGGTGGATTCAAGTTCCTTGATGCGGTCCGGGATGCTTCCCCGGATATTCTCCCAGTGTACGAGTATTTGCTGTTGCTCGCCTTTTGTATATTCATCCCACTCCAGATTCAAATCGGGAATTGAGATGCCAAGCCGTTCATCAAAGGTAAATAGTTCTTTCATATGCCCTCCGCTTTTCGATTTATCATACTCCTAGTTTACTATATTCCCGCGGAAGCATCCAATGTGTAAATTCACTAAAATTATTAGCGGATTATTTAGCAAAATCTTTAAAATACCCCTTGTATTCCTTTAATAAAGATGATAAAGTACTAATCATAGATTGAATAAAAATAACAAACGATGAATTTTTATTCACACGAAAGGACGATGGAAATGGGAAATCAAAAAGTTGTTTTAGCATATTCCGGAGGTTTGGATACTTCCGTTGCAATTAAATGGTTACAAGATCAAGGATACGAAGTTGTGGCATGCTGTTTGGATGTCGGTGAAGGAAAAGATTTGGACTTCATTAAAGAAAAAGCGATCACTGTTGGTGCGGTAAGTTCCTATGTCATTGATGCGAAGGACGAATTCGCTGATGAATTCGCATTGACGGCTCTTCAGGCACATACTTTGTATGAAGGGAAATATCCATTGGTATCAGCTTTATCACGTCCGCTGATCGCAAAGAAATTAGTGGAAGTAGCTGAAGCGGAAAACGCGGTAGCTGTTGCGCACGGTTGTACGGGCAAAGGAAATGACCAAGTGCGTTTCGAAGTATCCATCTCCGCCTTGAACCCTGATTTGCAAGTTCTTGCACCTGTTCGTGACTGGAAATGGTCTCGTGAAGAGGAGATTGAATATGCAGCGAAAAATGGCATTCCCGTTCCGATTGGCATGGCGAGTCCGTTCTCGATTGACCAAAACCTTTGGGGAAGAAGTAACGAGTGTGGAATCCTGGAAGATCCTTGGGCTGCTCCGCCCGAAGAAGCATATGATTTGACTACAAGCCTTGAATGTACGCCAGATACTGCCGATATCATTGAAATTGGTTTTGAACAGGGTGTGCCGGTTACATTGAATGATAAAAACTATAAACTGGCTGACCTGATTGTCGAGTTGAATCAAATTGCCGGCAAACACGGAGTTGGGCGTATCGATCACGTTGAAAATAGATTAGTAGGAATCAAATCACGTGAAGTCTATGAAGCTCCCGGTGCGATGACATTGATAGCTGCACATAAAGAACTTGAAGATATCACGCTTGTAAAAGAATTGGCTCACTTCAAGCCGGTGATTGAGAAGAAAATGACTGAATTGATTTATGAAGGACTTTGGTTCTCTCCGCTTCAAAAGGCTTTGGCTGCATTCCTGAAAGAAACACAAGTGAATGTAACGGGTACGGTCCGTGTCAAACTATTCAAAGGTCATGCGATTGTTGAAGGAAGAAAATCCGAGTACTCCCTATATGACGAAAAATTGGCTACCTATACAAAAGCAGATGAATTCGATCATGATGCAGCAGTTGGATTCATTAAGTTATGGGGTCTTCCAACGAAAGTGAACAGCATGGTCAATAACAAGAAGGTGACAGTGTGAGCAGCAAGCTTTGGGGAGGAAGATTCACGAAATCTGCCGAAGAATGGGTAGATGAGTTTGGAGCTTCCATTTCCTTTGACCAGGAACTTGTCCTTGAAGATATTCAAGGCAGTTTAGCTCATGTAACCATGTTAAAGCAATGCAGCATTTTACCTGAGGAAGATGCGGATCAGATCATTGCAGGTCTGAAAAGTTTACAGGAAAAGGCTGAGAAGGGTGAATTGACTTTTAAGGTTGAGATGGAAGATATCCATCTTAACCTGGAAAGTATGCTAATAAGCGAAATCGGTCCAGTTGGCGGAAAGCTTCATACAGGAAGAAGCCGTAATGACCAAGTTGCAACCGACCTTCATCTATATATGCGGAACCAAACGAAAGTGATCCTGGAACTCATCAATGATTTGCAAGTAGCGATTTTGGGACAATCCAAGAAAAATGTGGAAACGTTAATTCCAGGTTATACACATTTACAGCGTGCTCAGCCCATTTCATTTGCGCATCACTTAATGGCTTATTTTTGGATGCTTGAGCGTGATAAGCAGCGCTTCACCGAGAGTTTCAAAAGGATCAATATTTCTCCATTGGGTGCTGGGGCATTAGCTGGGACGACTTTCCCGATTGACCGTGCCCTCAGTGCGGAGCTATTGGGGTTTGAGGGGATTTACGAAAACAGCCTTGATGCGGTAAGTGATCGTGATTTTGCGATTGAATTCATGAGTAACAGTGCAACAATGATGATGCATTTATCCCGTTTCAGCGAAGAAATCATTCTCTGGTCAAGCCAGGAATTCCAATTCATTGAATTGGATGATGCGTTTTCCACGGGAAGCAGCATTATGCCGCAAAAGAAAAATCCTGATATGGCGGAATTGATCCGTGGTAAAACAGGACGGGTTTATGGGAACCTAACGGGGTTATTGACTGTTTTGAAAGGACTGCCGCTTGCTTATAACAAAGATATGCAAGAAGATAAAGAAGGCGTTTTTGATACGGTTAAGACCATTGTTGGTTCACTTAAAATATTTGCCGGCATGATTTCAACGATGAAAGTGAAAACGGACGTAATGGAAAAAGCAACAAAAAATGACTTCTCGAATGCGACGGAATTAGCTGATTACCTAGCTTCAAAGGGAATGCCTTTCCGTAAGGCGCACGAAGTGGTCGGGAAGCTTGTATTGTTCTGTGTCCAGAATGGCTGCTATTTAGTGGACCTAAGCATTGAACAATTCCAGGAAGCTTCCGATTTGTTTGAACATGATATTTATGATGCATTAAATCCTTATGAAGCCGTTAAACGCCGTAACAGTGCGGGCGGTACAGGTTTTGCCCAAGTCTTGCTGGCGATTGAAAAAGCGGAAAAACTGGTAAGTGAATAACAAGGAAAAGCTCGTTCACCAATTTGGCGAACGAGCTTTTTATCATTTTCTCTTATTAATTCGAACGCACGACCATAACATCACAGTTTGAATGGCGAACGATGCCTTCCGACACGCTGCCGATAAGGAAACGTTCGACTGCATTAAGGCCCGTTGCACCGCAAACAATTAAATCGATCGAATGCTTTTTCGCTAAATCCCTTGGAATTTGAACTTTAGGAGAACCATATGCAACTTCTGTTTGGACCTTTGTAATCCCGGAAGCAATGGCTTCCGTTTTATACTTGTCCAATAACTCATTGGCAAAGGTTTCAGAGTGATCACGGATAGTCATATCATAAGCTTCGACAGTAGGGAAATTCCTTGTATCCACGATGTGTGTGAGCACAAGGGTAGCGTCACTGAGTTTTGCTAAGTAGATTGCCTTTTTTAGAGCCCACTCTGCTTCTTCCGAGCCGTCCACTGCAACAAGAATATTTTTATAATCTATACTATTCAAGTGAATCTCCTCCTTCTATTTAAATCCTATTATACTATGATTTACCTAATGGATCTGATTTCAATTGTAACAAATTAGCGAATGTTTATGCCAATAATCTGGAAATTGAAAAATGGAACAATATGTTTCCAACTCTTATGATGTAAGGAATCATTGCAGGAACGCATTTGTTTATTTATGGTAATCTTTAATGTGAAAGGGGAGTTTTTTCTTTGAGTGTTTCAAAAATAGTAAACTATGCATTATATTCATTCGTGCTTTTGTATGCTTTGATCTATTTCATTTATATTTTTTTCATCAATGCTGCACATGCTTCTATCAGTTTAATGAGTATATCAGCACTGCTGCTTCCATTTATTCTATTACTATTTTTTCAATGGATTTCATGGAAATATACCGACCGGCATAATAAAAGGAAACTCAAAATTAGATTTATAGTCATTACATGCCTTGGCTTTGCCCTTCTATTTTTTTGTGTGGTTCTGTTGGGGGTGTATGAATATGAATCAAGCTTCACCGCTGAAAGATGGCTAAATGATGATGAAGGAAGAGTATACCTGATAGAAGATTTAATGAATGAACACGAATTGATAGGCATGACAAAAGAAGAAGTGTTTACGCTTTTAGGGTCTCCAACAGAAACGGAATATTTTAAAGAGGAAGATAATGTTGTTTATTATCTCGGTGCCGAAAGGGGAATCATAAGAATTGATAGTGAATGGCTGGTCATTTGGTTTGACGGCAGTGATAAAGCAATGAAGTATGAACTGCGGACCGATTAGTTGAAATGTTGAATAAATACCCCCGTCTTAAATGAAGGCGGGGGTATCCGGTTTTTGTTATATTAATTGGTTAATGCATTATCATTTTATGATTTGCAGGCTCTTCGGGAATTTGGTCAAAACCTCACAGCCAGTATCCGTGATCAATAGATCATCTTCAATCCTTACGCCTGCAACATTTGGAACATATATGCCAGGTTCGATGGTATAAACCATTCCGGATTGAAGCTCGAGGGAATTCGTTTCAGTCAAGGATGGATACTCATGGACGCTGATCCCAAGCCCGTGGCCGAGTCTGTGCGGGAAGAATTCACCGTATCCCTTTTTGCTGATGATGTTTCTGGCCGTCAGGTCTATCTCGGAACAGGATACACCAGGTTTACTGGCTCTAACGGCAGCTTCTTGTGCTTTAAGTACAGTTTCATATATTTCTGCCTGTTTATCATTGATATCTCCGTAAGCGACCGTTCTAGTGATGTCAGAGCAGTACCCTTCATGAACGACGCCAAGGTCAAAGAGGACGAGGTCGCCGCGCTGAACCTTCGTATTCCCAGGTGTGCCATGTGGGGAAGCGCCATTTTTACCAGTCAGGACCATGGTGGAGAAAGACATTTGGCTGACTCCGGCTTTTTTCAATTCGTATTCTATCGCTGCAAGGATTTCCATTTCCGTTTTACCTTCATGAATTTCGCTGACACCCACTTCAATCGCAAAGTCGGCAAGACGGCATGCTTCACGGATTTTGACCATTTCATCTTCCGACTTGATCATTCGCATCCTTTGAAGTTTTTCTTCTGCGGAAACGAGCTTTGGGGCTCCGAAGTGTTGTTGGACCTTTTCATAACGTTCTACATTCATATGCTCTTTTTCAATAGCCATTTTATTAATGGATAACCCGCGATTCTCCACTGCTTGCTTAACTTTTTTCCATGGGTCTTCAATGTCGGTGTAACCGATGATATCTCCAGCCCATCCAGCCTGTTTAGCATCCGGAACTTCCATCTGCGGGCAGACAAGGAATGGGTCGGCATTTGCAAAAATGGCAAGTGCCAGCAGTCTTTCGTGAGGATCACTAAAAAAACCGCTCAAATAGAAGATGCTCTCTGTAGATGTAAGTAAAGCGGCTTCAGTCTCATTGGCCTGTAGCCAATTTTGTAGTTCTGTCAAACGTTCATTCATGACGATACCTCCATTAATAAGATATAATTACCATAGCAATATTTAAAAGTATAGTAAATGGGAAAGGCCTAAGAAAGCTACTTAAAAAAATTAGTGGGTATGGGAAGGGAGCATCAAAAATGAAAGTATCTTTTCATGGACATGCAGTTGTAAAAGTCGAAACGAATGGTAAAACGATTTTAATCGATCCATTCATTACTGGAAACGAATTGACCGATTTGAAGGTAGAAGATGTGAAACCGGATGTGATCATCTTAACACATGGCCATAATGACCACGTCGGTGATACGGTTGAATTGGCCAAAAGGCATGATGCACTTGTCATCGGCATTGCAGAGATGGCCGACTACCTGGGTGCTCAAGGAGTTCGAACACACGGGATGAGCATCGGCGGAGCTTTCGAGTTCGACTTTGGAAAGGTGAAACTGACGCCAGCATTCCATGGAACGGGATTCAATAACGGGGAAGGGCAAATCATTTATTTGGGAATGCCTGCTGGCATATTGCTTACGATAGAAGGGAAAACGATCTATCATGCAGGGGATACAGCGGTATTTTCCGATATGAAGCTGATCGGGGAGCGACATCCGATTGACTTGGCATTCCTGCCAATCGGCGACAATTACACCATGGGCCCGGAAGATGCCGCACTTGCAGCGAAATTCCTTCAAGCCAAACAAGTCGTGCCGATTCATTACAATACTTTCCCTGTCATCAAACAGGATCCTAACAAATTCATTGATTTGCTTGAAGAGGGAAATGGACTGATCATGGAAGCCGGAGATGAAATCGAATTATAAAAGAAGCGGGAGCCTGCAGGGCTTCCGTTTTTTTATGTGTACGTGTGGGGATTACCAGCCGAAATGACGGGTTTTCCCAGCAACATTGCCTTTCATGCAGGGTCATTACAGCAATCGGAAAGTAAAGTCTCGTTTTGCAGCCAAGTCTTTTTTCCTTTCACAGGCATAAAATGAATAGATGAAAAAAAAGGGGGGATTGGATGAAACAGAGGTTATTACTGTGTTTGCTACTATGCGGTGTGATGCTGTATTATGCCGTACCGCGTTTGTCGTTGGAAAGTGGCGGTCTGGAGGGTCTGTTTGCTGGATCTTGGCTGTTGTTTGCATTGTTGGCGGTAGCTGGAAACTTGACGGGCATACTATATTCTCCTAAGAAACAAAAGGTAAAACGACAGCCGGAATACAAAAGGTTGCGCCAATACTAGTAGTTGTTTGATAAACTAGGCTCTTTGACCTTATAATGGAGAATAGGAATACCGTGAAAAGGGTGAAGCGCTTGGCTACAAAGCATGAACAAATATTAAAACATATCGATGGGCTCCCTGTCGGCGAAAAGATTTCCGTCCGTCAAATAGCTAAAGCATTGAATGTTAGTGAAGGTACGGCATACCGGGCAATTAAAGAGGCGGAGAACCAGGGCTACGTGAGCTCGATTGAGCGGGTAGGCACGATCCGCATTGAGAAAAAGAAAAAAGAGAATATTGAAAAGCTCACTTTCGCAGAGGTAGTCAATATTGTTGACGGACAAGTTCTGGGTGGGAAAACGGGACTTCATAAGACATTAAATAAATTCGTCATCGGGGCGATGAAGCTGGATGCCATGATGAGATATACGGGTGCAGGAAACCTGCTGATCGTCGGGAACCGTACACAGGCCCACGAGCACGCGTTAAAAGCGGGTGCAGCGGTGCTGATCACCGGGGGGTTCGATACGGAAGAGCCCGTTAAAAGGTTAGCCGATGAATTGGAGATGCCAGTCATCTCAACAAGTTACGATACCTTTACCGTCGCAACGATGATCAATCGGGCAATCTATGACCAATTGATCAAAAAGGAAATCTTGCTGGTGGAGGATATTTTGACACCCGTACAGGAAACGACCTTTTTAACGGTGGGTGACCGGGTTCAGACTTGGCATGAGCTGAATCAGGAATCCGGGCATAGCCGTTTCCCTGTTGTCGATGACAATATGAAGGTTCAAGGAATGGTCACATCAAAAGATATCATCGGACAGGAAGAGATGACGCTCATTGATAAGGTGATGACGAAAAACCCGATGACCGTAGGCGATAAAATGAGTGTGGCATCTTCTGCACATATGATGGTTTGGGAAGGGATTGAGTTAATCCCGGTCGTGAATGACAGTCATATCCTCAAGGGTATCGTGAGCAGGCAGGATGTCCTGAAGGCACTGCAAATGAGCCAAAGGCAGCCTCAGGTCGGCGAAACGATCGACGATACGATTACAAGCCAGCTTGTGATGACTTCGAATCGGGGCAAGGGCGAGGAAGTGTATAACTATGGAGTCACTCCGCAGATGACCAATTACCTTGGAACCATTTCAAGCGGTGTGTTCACGACATTGGTCACCGACTCAGCAAATCGTGCACTTCGAAGCTATAAGCGCGGTGACTTGGTCGTGGAAAACATGACGATTTATTTCATCAAGCCAGTCCAGATCGACAGTACGCTTGAAATCCATCCTCGTGTACTCGATGTAGGACGTAAATTCGGAAAAGTGGATGTTGAAGTGTTTAACCAAGGCAAACTTGTCGGCAAGGCGATGTTGACTTGCCAATTGCTTGACCGATCATGAAAAATAAAAAGGATAATCGAATTTCGATTATCCTTTTTGATTTGCAGCTTCTTCGATTGCATGCGGCAAATAAAATTTATACATTTTATAGCCGCCCCAAATACTGAATAGGCCAACGAAGATGAAAACGGCAGCAATGATATAAGTGATGGTCGTGTGGAATAGAAAAAGCTGATTGATTCCGAATAGTGCGACAAACGCACCAAGGGCAATGGAAGACTTCCCTGAAATCCACTTTTTCTCCATCGGCATTCTGGTTCGGACCGATTTGATTTTATAAAACAGATAGACCCCTAATGAAAGAACGATCAAGGTGACAAGAATAGGCATCGTTTGAAATTCCCCCAATTTAACATATGTACCTTTTTATTGTAGCGGGAAATGAAAGAGAATGCCACAGTAAACAAGATGAGTCTTCCTATTTCCGCAATTTTTTGATTAAATGAAATATATCATCTTTATTAGGCTCGATAATACATATGTTAAGGGGAGATCTATATGAAAGCTGAAATATTAGCAGATATAAAGCGTTATGATACTATCATTCTCCATCGTCATGTCCGTCCAGATCCGGACGCTTATGGTTCACAGGGGGGATTGGCGGAAATCCTGAAAGCATCTTTCCCCGAAAAGCGAATTTTTACGGTCGGGAAAGAAGAACCGTCATTGAATTACTTAAGAAGGCTTGATGTGATTTCGGATGAAACATATCAAGGTGCTCTGGTAATCGTTTGTGATACCGCAAATACGGACCGGATTTGTGATGCACGGTACACAACGGGAGATAAACTGATTAAAATCGATCATCATCCCAATGAAGATCCATATGGCGATATGCGCTGGGTCGATACATCGGCAAGTTCGACAAGTGAAATGATTTATGAGTTTTACCAGTTCGGGAAAGAGGAAGGCTTGAAGATGAGTGATGAAGCGGCACGCCTTCTATATGCAGGCATTGTTGGCGATACAGGTCGTTTCCTATTCCAAAGTACGACTGAAAAGACATTTGCCTATGCCAGTGAGTTGATTCACTACTCGTTCTCCCGCCCTCAGTTATATCAGGAAATGTATGACGTCGAGGAAAGCATAGTCCGGTTGAATGGCTATGTGCTGCAGCATTTTGAAATCCTTCCCTATGGCACAGGGAAAATGATCATCACAAAAGAAATACTTGAAAAATTCCATGCTTCCACATCTGAGGCATCTCAGCTCGTTTCCTCACTCGGTTCCATTAAAAATGTTAAGTCTTGGGTCTTCTTCATTGAAGAGGATAAAGAAATCAGAGTCCGTTTCCGTTCTAAAGGACCAATCATCAATACGATTGCCCGGAAATATAACGGCGGAGGCCACCCGCTTGCAGCAGGGGCTTCGATTCATTCTTGGGATGAAGTGGATAATATCCTTGCCGACATGGAAGAGTTGAATAAAGCGTAATGAAAAAACTTAAAGACCAAATCGCATATGATTTGGTCTTTAAGTTTGGTAGAAATCAATTAAGCCAACATCTAAGAAGTAGTCCTTTTTAGTTTGATTTCAATACTCATTTTCGTATAAAACATGATCTCGACGACTTCAAGTTGATAGCGCTTTTTATTGATGGTCACGATCTTATTTTCTATCGATTTTTTCAAAAGCACCTTTCCTTCATAAACACTGGCGACATCTTTGGCGAGAAGAGAGGAAAGGTCGTCCTCAATCACATCCTCCGCTTCTGCAATACTGAGCCGATCCAGACTGTATTTTTCATTCGTGATGGTTACTTCCACTTCCTGAATCGTCAGGATTTCCTCGTTTTTCTCATTCAATTTTTTATAATCCTGCTCCCAAATTGCGATTTCCCCGTTTAAATCCTTGATTTCTTCTCTTTGTTCGTGAAGGATCCGGATCTGCTTCTCCTGCTGAACACCATGCATATAAAAGAAAATAACCCAGCTGATCAATCCGCCAAGTGCGGCTCCGGCAAAAAAACGCTGCCAGGTGGGAGACCTGTGATAGGGAGGAATTCTCATGGTGAAATATGCTCTTGCGTGAACCAGTTTATGATCAGTGCTCCTGTCTGTGCCCCTCCAAGTGCAGATAGAATCAATAGGACCTGTTTGACTATATCCTTCGTTTCTCCGTGGAAAATACCGCGTTCAAAATTATAGACCATATCAAAAGTACCCCCGATCGCAGCGACAATGGCCCAAATACGAAGGCTGTCCGACAGCCGGAATACAGTCGTCATCGGGGCTTGTCCAGTAAAAAAAGCCGCGAGGCCCCCGATTATAGAGCCGCCAAGCAATACGCCAAGCGATATGAAAAAGCTGTTGAGAAAGGCTGGAACAAAGGCTTCATTCATATATCATCATCCTTTTTTGCTTGATATTCTTCTTCTATTCCATTTATATGGGAAGTTCAGAGGTAATATGATAGTCGCAGGAAATCAGGAAGTTAAATTGCATTGGTAATGAGAACATATTTTCTTTTTTTGAAATAAACACTATAATGAAAAGAAACATGCCTTACAAAGGTGGGAGAAAAAACGTGTATACTCATCTCCATATTCAGAGCGGATACAGCCTGCTGACAAGTACGGTGAAGATCACTGAACTTGTGGCCAAAGCGAAAGCGGATGGCTGTACAAGTCTTGCCTTAACCGATCGAAATGTTATGTACGGTTCGGTCTATTTTTATAAAGAATGCAAGAGACAAGGTATAAAGCCGATCATCGGCATAATTGCGGATGTCCTTGATGAACGGGAATCGCCACATGGACTTCTTTTATTGGCAAAAAGTCTACAAGGATATCAAAACCTGCTTAAAATAAGCAGTGCCATAAAAACGAAATCCCCGTCAGGCATTCCGATGAATTGGCTAAAAGCCTATTCCAGGGGTTTGATTGCAATCACACCGGGTGCGGAGGGGCAAATAGAAACGCTATTGAGAGAAGAAAATCCTGAAGAAGCCAAACAGGCAGCAGGGCGATTTCTGCAAATTTTTGGTCATGATAATTTTTATATATCCATACAGAGACTTTCGATTGCGGATGAGGAAAAAGGTAACGAAGCCATAAGTCAGTTGGCGAGAGATTTAGAGATAAAGATTGTCGCGACGAATCCGGTCTATTATTTGAATGAAAGCGATGCACTCGCACAAGAAGTCCTGTTGGCAATTGGAAATGGCGACAAGCTGGCGGATGAGACGCATACGGTACTTGAATCAGATCAATTTTATTTGAAAAGCCGGGCTCAGATGGCAGAACTATTCCATGACAGACCGGATGCACTCGAAAATACACTACATATTGCCGCGCAATGCAATCTGGAAATCCCATTTAATCGTTCACTGCTGCCTAAGTACCCTACTGAAGATGGAGTAACAGCCGAGGAAATGCTCGAAGCCATCTGTTTCCAAGGGCTGAAGAAAAGATTGCCGGAGCCATCCATCCAATATGAAGAGCGCCTACGATATGAGCTGGATGTCATCACAAAGATGAAATTCAGCGATTACTTTTTAATCGTCTGGGATTTCATGAAATTCGCTAAGGACCATCAAATCCTTACTGGTCCTGGAAGGGGCTCTGCCGCCGGGTCGATGGTAGCTTATGTCCTGTCGATAACGGATGTCGATCCTATCGAACATTCCTTGCTGTTCGAGCGTTTCCTGAATCCGGAGCGTGTCTCGATGCCGGATATCGACATTGACTTTCCGGATAACCGCCGCGAAGAAGTGATTGCCTATGTCGCGAAGAAGTACGGGGAACTTCATGTAGCACAAATCATTACATTCGGAACTTTGGCTGCCAAGGCTGCGTTAAGGGACACAGGACGTGTTTTCGGCTTGAATTCAAAGGAACAGGAAGCGGTATCGAAAATGATTCCAGGCCGTCTGGGCATCACGCTTCCCGAGGCTTTCAAGGAATCGAAAAGGCTCAGGGAATTCGTTAATGAGAGTGACCTGAATCAAAAACTTTTTCAAACCGCGTTATTGCTTGAAGGTCTGCCTCGCCATGCTTCGACTCATGCTGCCGGCGTCGTCATCAGCGACCAGGCACTGACCGAGCATATTCCGATTCAGGGAGGGCATGACGGAATCCATCTGACTCAATATCCAATGGACCTTCTCGAAGAACTGGGACTTCTTAAAATGGATTTTCTTGGACTTCGCAATTTAACGCTCATCGATAATATTCTAAATAACATTAAAAAGGGAACGGGGAAAAAGCTCGACTTGTCCCATATCCCTATGGATGACCCCGAGACGCTAGCCCTTTTAGGGAGAGGAGAAACAACCGGGGTGTTTCAATTCGAATCGGATGGCATCCGAAAGGTTTTGATAAAGCTGAAACCGAACCGATTCGAGGATATCGTCGCGGTCAATGCCCTATATCGTCCAGGTCCGATGGAAAATATACCGCTGTTCATCGAGAGAAAACATGGACTGGCTCAGATTGATTACCTTCACGAGGATTTGAAGGATATCCTCGAGCCTACTTACGGGGTCATCGTATATCAAGAACAAATCATGCAAATTGCCTCCCGCTTAGCCGGGTTTTCACTAGGGGAGGCTGACCTGCTCCGCCGTGCCGTTTCCAAGAAGAAGAAGGATGTTCTGGATCAAGAGCGGCAGCATTTCGTGAGCGGCTCATTGAAACAAGGATATTCCGAAAAAACGGCAGATGAGATTTATTCCTTGATTGTCCGCTTCGCTAACTACGGATTCAACCGAAGCCATGCGGTGGCGTATAGTTTCATCGCTTATCAGCTTGGTTACTTGAAAACTCACCATACGGAATATTTCATGGCAGCACTCTTGACATCGGTCGTCGGGAATGATGAAAAGATTTCGCAATATATCCGTGAAGCAAAAAAGAAAGGGATATCGGTTCTGACTCCCTCGATTAACCGGAGCGGATACCCGTTTTTACCCGAAAAGGAAGGGATCCGTTATAGCCTTGGAGCCATAAAAGGGATAGGCGGTACGGTCCTGAAAGAAATATTTGCTGCGAGGAGGCAGAAGAAGTTCGCTGATTTATTCGATTTCTGTTTGCGCGTTTCAGGGAAAATCGTAAATAGGAAAGTGTTGGAGGCGCTTGTGCATTCAGGTGCATTTGATGAATTCGGTGAAGACCGGGCAACATTGTTGGCGAGCTTGGACGTAGCGATCAATCATACGGAATTGGTTAATCCGGATGATGACCTATTCGATATGTTTTCGGATGGTGAGTTTTCACTCAAACCGAAATACAACCGGGTCGATCCCATCCCTATCGAGCACAAACTCTCATTGGAAAAAAGCGCATTGGGCCTTTATCTATCGAATCATCCGGTGACAAGCTACAGAGAACTTTTTCAGCACTTCGGCTGCTTGACCATAGATGAAGCTACCGATAAAAAGGAATCAAAAGTCTTACTTGGCGCATATATTACGTCGGTTAAAACAATAAGGACAAAAAAGGGCGATGTGATGGCTTTCTTGAGCGTTAGTGATGAAGAGGGGGATATTGAAGCGGTCGTTTTTCCAAATGTTTATAAAAACCACTCTGCTGAATTAAATCATGGACAACTCGTTATGCTGCAAGGAACATTGGAAGAGCGGGATGGAAAAACACAGCTCCTGATCAGGAACGTTTACCCGCTTGAAAAAGTGAAGCAGATGAAAGAGGAACAAAACGGAACGATATTCCTGAAAATTGAGGCCGGCAAGCAAACGAAGGATACACTGCAAAAAATAAAAAAAATTTTAATGCAGCATAGCGGTGAAACCAAGGTCATGCTTTTTTACGAGAGGGAAAACCGCTATGTACAGCTATCTTATTGGGATTGGGTCAATCCTTCAGATAGTCTGATGCAGGCATTATTTGACTTGGTTGGAAAAGGGAATGTGGTTTACAAGAAAGAATAACTGTTTTACAACTTTAATAGTTATGTTATATTGAAAACAGGCCGCTGTGGTCTGACCACTAGATTTCAGCATATAAGATATGGGTTATCCAATTTGTTTTAGGAGTGAAACTATGACATTAAGAGAAGAAGCATTACATATGCACCGCTTGAATCAAGGGAAATTAGAAACAGTTTCGAAAGTACCGGTAAGGAATGCAGTAGATTTAAGCCTGGCTTATTCTCCTGGTGTCGCAGAACCGTGTAAAGATATTTACGATAAGCCGGAAACCGTCTATGACTATACAATGAAGGGGAATACTGTTGCCGTTATTTCTGATGGAACGGCTGTGTTGGGACTTGGAAACATCGGTCCGGAAGCTGCTATGCCGGTTATGGAAGGAAAAGCCGTTTTATTTAAAAGTTTCGCTGGAGTGGACGCTTTCCCAATCTGTTTAAAAACGACGGATGTGGACAAAATTGTAGAGACCGTTAAATTACTCGAACCGACTTTCGGTGGAGTGAACTTAGAGGACATAGCCGCACCAAATTGTTTTGAAATTGAAGAACGACTCAAGAAAGAAATGAATATTCCTGTTTTTCATGATGATCAGCACGGTACAGCCATTGTTACTGTTGCCGGTCTTGTGAACGCGTTACGACTTGTGAATAAATCAATGTCGGAAATTAAAGTGGTGGCGAATGGAGCAGGCGCTGCGGGCATTGCCATCATTAAATTGCTTTATAGCTATGGAGTTCGTGACATCATCATGTGTGATACGAAGGGTGCCATTTATGAGGGCCGTTCGACAGGTATGAATGATACAAAAGAACAAGTGGCGAAAGTCACCAATCGAAATAAGGTTTCAGGACCTTTGGAAACTGTCATTCAAAACGCTGATGTATTTATCGGTGTTTCTGCCGCAGGTGCATTGACAAAAGAAATGGTTTCTTCGATGAATCGGGATGCGATCATTTTCGCGATGGCTAATCCAGATCCGGAAATCATGCCGGAAGATGCGAAAGCAGCGGGTGCCAAGGTTGTAGGAACAGGCCGTTCGGATTTCCCGAATCAGGTCAATAACGTCCTAGCTTTCCCAGGGATTTTCCGTGGTGCCTTGGATGTACGTGCAACACATATCAATGAAAAAATGAAGGTCGCAGCAGTACAAGCCATTGCCGGTTTAATACAGGAACATGAGTTAAACGAAGACTACGTTATCCCTGCTCCATTTGATGAGAGGGTAGCACCTGCCGTTGCTGCTGCTGTTGCCAAGGCAGCGATGGAAACGGGAGTGGCTAGAATTAATGTGGATCCCGAGGAAATTAAAGAAAAAACAAGGAAATTAGCGATCATTGGAAAAAGTGAGGAATAATTAATTTGGCAGGTCGTACATCTTCATCCAAAATTTATCTCGATGTAGTTGAGAGCCTACGTAGCATGATTGAAGCGGACAGCCTCCTGCCGGGAGATAAAATCCCATCAGAACGGGAGTTATCGGATCGTTTTAATGTAGGCCGTTCCTCTGTCCGTGAAGCATTGCGTGCCTTAGAGCTATTAGGATTAATAGAAACAAGGCGTGGTGAAGGGACGTTTATCAGGGATTTCCAGGAGCATAAGCTAGTCGAGCTTCTGGGAACCTTTTTTTTGCAAGATAAAAAAGTACAAGAAGATTTGTCTGAGACGAAAAGGCTGATTGAAATTGACTGTTTGCGGATCGTCGCCTTTTTCGCTACGGCTGAGGACATCAAAAGATTAATGGTCTGGGTCAAGGCGGATGAGTTTCATGATGATGATTTCTTCTTAAGGATTGCCATTTTGAATCGCAATCGATTGCTGGAAAGAATTTGGCGCATTGTCAACAGCTATGCTAGAACATCAGAGATGGTACAGGGTAATGTGAAAAAAGAAGATTATCTGTCACTTCTTACATATTTGCTCGAACGTGATGAAGAAAAAGCCATCGAAACGTATCTTATTAGAATTAGAAATATGTCGAAGGACGAGTGACACCTTTTTACACGATACTAATTTTATTTCTGATATAGTTTGTACCAAGTATCATAAAATAGATAATTGGTGGTAAAGGGAGGATTAAGCTTGCTTAAAGAGCTATTTGCGAAGTCTAAGAAGAAATATGCAACGGTTCCTTTAGATCGGGAGAAACAAGATGTACCAGAAGGAATCATGACAAAGTGCACCGGCTGTAAAAAAATCATGTATACAAAAGAATTGGTGAAAAACAAGAAAGTTTGTTTACATTGCGGGCACCACCATCCGATGTCTTCCCATGAGCGCATCGAATTTTTATTCGACGCCGGCAGTTTTAATGAATTTGATAAAGAAATGATTTCAGTTAACCCGCTTGAATTTCCGGATTATCTGGAAAAATTAGAAAAAGATAGAAAGAAAGCCAAGATTAATGAGGCGGTTGTAACAGGAGTTGGAAGCATCAATGGGTACCAAGTTTCAACAGCCATAATGGATTCGAATTTCCGGATGGGGAGCATGGGATCCGTTGTTGGGGAAAAAATTACCCGTGCCATTGAACGTGCAGGTGAGTTGAAGATTCCGTTCATCATTTTTACCGCATCAGGCGGCGCTCGGATGCAGGAGGGTGTTTTAAGCTTGATGCAAATGGCAAAGACAAGTGCAGCACTCAAGATATTCAGCAATGAAGGTGGACTGATCATATCAATGATGACCCATCCTACCACAGGCGGGGTTTCGGCAAGTTTCGCGTCACTTGGCGATATTAATCTAGCCGAGCCAGGAGCCCTTATTGGTTTTGCGGGAAGAAGGATCATTGAACAGACGATCCATGAAGAGCTTCCTGAAGATTTCCAAACGGCTGAATTCTTGATGAAGCACGGCCAATTGGATGCGGTCGTCAAACGTACGGAAATGAAGGAAACCTTGACGACGATCCTTAAAATTCATGCCCCGGGCGGTGAATGGTTATGATTTACGAATTGGAGTTCGAGCGTCCCATTACGGACCTGAGAAATAAGATTAAAGAGCTAAAGTCAATTTCGAAGGATGCTGATGTAGATCTTACAGCTGAAATCGAAACATTGGAAAAGCGTTTAGAGAAGCTGGAAGTGGATATTTATAACCATCTTAAACCGTGGGATCGTGTTCAGATTGCCCGGCATCCAGCACGTCCGACTACGCTTGATTACATTCCGCTATTATTCAATGACTTCATCGAGTTTCATGGTGATCGTTATTATGGGGATGATGAAGCGATTGTCGCTGGAATCGCGGAATTTGATGGACTTGCCGTGACGGTCATCGGCCATCAACGAGGTAAGGATACGAAGGAAAACATCCGTCGTAACTTTGGTATGCCCCATCCTGAAGGCTACCGAAAAGCATTGCGTCTGATGAAACAGGCTGAAAAATTCAACCGGCCGATCATTTGTTTCATTGATACGAAGGGAGCTTTCCCTGGTAAAGCTGCTGAAGAGCGCGGGCAAAGTGAAGCCATTGCGAAAAACCTATTCGAAATGGCAGGGCTGAAGGTACCGGTAATCAGTATAGTCATCGGTGAAGGCGGAAGCGGAGGTGCATTGGCACTTGGCGTCGGAGACCGAATTTTCATGCTTGAGAACTCAACATATTCGGTAATTTCCCCAGAAGGGGCTGCAGCCTTGCTGTGGAAGGATGCCTCCCAGGCTAAGAGGGCTGCGGAATCGATGAAAATCACGGCTCCCGACTTAAATCGCTTAGGAGTCATTGATGAGATCATTCCTGAAGTGAGGGGCGGCGCCCATCGGGATTCGAATTTACAGGCTGAAGCCATCAAGGATATCCTGAAACGTTCATTCAAGGAACTTCTGCCATTGAATAGTGATGATCTTATCAACCGGCGTTATATGAAATTCAAGAAAATCGGTGAATATGAATTTGCAAAACAACCTGAGGGCGAACCTAAGGAAGTGGAACAGCATTCATAAACACATTTTGTAAATGGAAAAACGTGCTGCCTGGGGCAACACGTTTTTTCATCCTTTCATGGCACATATGTATTCATTACCGAAACGAGTAAAGAATATGGTTTGTGTGTAGAATGTAAACTTTTACGCCATTTTACTTCAATTTCTGAAGAGAATCGGTTAGGCTTATAACATCAAGTGAGCATAAGTGAAACAAGTACTGCTTATTGAGGCATGAAAAAGGGTACAATGATATAATGGAGCTTGAAATTGATTAGTGCTGTAGAGAGGTGACATTTATGAAAAGAATAGGTGTATTGACAAGTGGAGGAGATTCTCCAGGAATGAATGCGGCAGTCCGAGCAGTTGTCCGGAAAGCAATTTTTCATGAAATAGAGGTCTTCGGGATTTATCATGGTTATCAGGGTCTAATAAATGGAAATATAAAGAAGCTAGAACTTGGGTCGGTCGGGGATATCATCCATCGAGGCGGCACGATGTTACATACGGCTCGCTGTCCGGAATTTAAGACAGAGGAAGGCCAGCTGAAAGCGATTGAACAATTGAATAAACTTGGTATCGAGGGCATTGTCATAATTGGTGGCGATGGTTCTTACCGCGGAGCGAAAGCTTTAACGGAAAGGGGCTTTCCTTGTATCGGAGTTCCTGGAACAATTGATAATGACATACCAGGTACGGACTTTACGATTGGTTTCGATACGGCCCTGAATACAGTCATCGATGCTATCGATAAAATTCGGGATACGGCTACTTCTCATGAAAGGACTTATGTAGTTGAAGTGATGGGAAGAGATGCCGGCGATATTGCGCTTTGGGCTGGATTGGCTGGCGGAGCTGAAACGATTCTTTGTCCTGAATATGAATATGAAATAGATGATTTGATTGGAAAGCTGAACCGCGGACATGACCGAGGGAAAAAGCACAGTATCATCATAGTAGCTGAAGGTGTTGGAAGTGCCGTTGATATCTCCAGGAGTATTGAGGCGAAAGCAGGAATTGAAACCCGTGTAACTGTCCTGGGCCATGTTCAGCGCGGGGGATCTCCTTCGGCTAATGACCGGGTATTGGCAAGCCGCCTTGGAGCAAGAGCGGTTGAATTGCTTCTTGAAGGAAAAGGAGGCAGGGCTGTAGGGATAGAACAAAATCAACTTGTTGATTATGATATTATCGAAGCCCTTGCTAAACCGCATACAATTGACAAGAAGATGTATGATTTATCTGCAGAGCTATCGATTTAATCATTATTGATAGGAATTGCTTTTTAAAGAATTGGGTATTTAAATAGAGGACATAAAACACTGCGCCCCTGTCTTCAAAAGGTGGACAGGCGGCGAGTTTTCCTTAAAGGAGGATGACACATGCGTAAAACCAAGATTGTTTGTACGATTGGACCCGCGAGTGAAAGTATAGAAAAGCTGGTTCAATTAATAGAAGCAGGGATGAATGTGGCACGTCTTAACTTTTCTCATGGAAATCATGAAGAACATGCCGCTAGAATTCGCAATATAAGGGAAGCTAGCGAAAAAGCGGGTAAACAGGTTGCCATCCTGTTGGATACAAAAGGACCTGAAATACGAACAAATAATATGGAAAATGATTCTATAGAGCTTGTAGCCGGCAATGAAGTCATTATTTCCATGAATGAAGTCCTGGGAACACCTGAAAAATTCTCCATTACCTATGAAGGGCTTCTGCATGATGTCCACCCAGGATCTAAAATCCTTTTGGATGATGGATTGATCGGGCTTGAAGTGTTGAAGATAGATCAGGTAAGAAAAGAAATCCATACGAAGATCTTGAATAGCGGTACACTCAAGAACAAAAAAGGCGTGAATGTTCCTGGGGTTTCGGTAAACCTGCCTGGCATAACGGAGAAAGATGAACAGGATATCCTTTTTGGAATCGAACAGGGTATCGACTTCATTGCTGCCTCATTTGTACGCAGAGCTTCCGACGTGCTTGAAGTTAGTGAATTATTACAGCAAAATGGAGCGGAACATATTCAAATCATCCCAAAAATCGAAAATCAAGAGGGCGTAGACCGTCTTGATGAAATTTTGGAAGTTTCAGATGGCTTGATGGTAGCACGTGGAGACTTGGGAGTGGAAATTCCTGCAGAAGAAGTGCCGTTAGTCCAAAAACAAATGATCAAAAAATGTAATAATGCTGGGAAACCAGTCATAACGGCTACACAAATGCTCGATTCGATGCAGCGTAACCCAAGGCCGACCCGTGCAGAAGCAAGTGACGTGGCCAATGCCATATTTGATGGAACGGATGCAATCATGCTTTCTGGCGAAACAGCTGCTGGAACCTATCCTGTCGAAGCGGTGCAAACGATGCATAACATTGCTTCACGTGCTGAAACTGCCCTTGATTATCGGGATATATTATCAGTCAGAAGCAAAGTGAACCGTCATAATGTCACTGATGCTATTGGCCAATCCGTTGCCCATACAGCGCTTAATCTTAATGCAGGGGCAATCATCACCCCTACGGAAAGCGGCCATACGGCAAGGATGATTTCCAAATACCGCCCTAAAGCACCGATCATTGCGGTTACATCCAATGATCATGTTACAAGAGGGCTTGCATTGGTTTGGGGAGTCTATCCGCAGATTGGTCCAAAAGCAACGACTACCGATGAAATGCTTCAAACCGCAATAGATGAAAGCTTGCATTCTGGCTTAGTTTCCCATGGGGATTTAGTCGTCATTACAGCCGGTGTGCCTGTAGGTGAAACAGGTACGACTAACTTGATGAAAATTCATGTGTTAGGAGAGGTTCTTTTGAAGGCTCAAGGAATCGGCAGGAAATCAGCTAAAGGTGAAGTGGTTATCGCTAAGAATGCCAAGGAAGCTTTGGAAAAAGTGACGGAAGGCTCTGTATTGGTTACGATCGGTTCGGACCGCGAAATGATGCCGGCGATTGAAAAGTGTGCGGCATTGATTACGGAAGAAGGCGGTTTGACAAGCCATGCAGCTGTTGTAGGAGTCACATTAGGCATACCGGTCATCGTTGGGGCGGAGGACGCGACCAAGGTTTTCAAGGATGGTCAAAGAATAACAGTCGATGCAGGTCGCGGAGTCATTTATGATGGACATGCCAACGTACTGTAAAACGAAATTTTGGCTGATTCCGTGCCTATGAGGTAAGATGGATGTACCGCACCAGAAATGGGCTGTGCAGGAGGAATGTAGATGAAATATTTTTTAATGTTTATCATTGCGATGCCGGTCGTTGAAATTATTGTCCTTTTGCTGTCAGGCAATCTGATTGGTTTTTGGCCAACGCTGTTCCTGATTGTAGCCACAGGCTTGATCGGAGCCTATTTGGCTAAACGGCAAGGGATGGAAACATGGAAAAAGGCACAGGAACAGATTCGTTACGGAATGATGCCAGGAAATGAAATCATTGATGGAATCTGTATCTTTATCGGAGCTGCACTGTTGCTGTCCCCTGGGCTCATCTCGGATATCATGGGATTGATCCTTGTGTTTCCGCCAACCCGGAATCTCCTCAAACCGATTGTTATCCGATTTATCATGAACAGAATGAATAAAGGGAAAGTTACCATCATTCGGCATAAATAATATAAGGCTGTCTAAAGGCTCAAGCTTTTAGGCAGCCTTTTTGGTCTGGAAAAAAGGTCAAACAAAAGCATCCAAGTTTTTTATAGGGTGCTTTTTTGCTTTCATTAAAATGGGAGTTTCAATGTAAATGGATTTTCTCTGTTTCACCATAAAATGATGATTTCCATGAGAATGAAATGTGTATAATAACAGGATTTAAAAATTATTAACTCCTTGGAAACATTGGTAAAACAGGCTTTTCCATGCTAAAAAATCTTTTTTTAGATTTTTTAGAAAAAACTGGTGACAAATTTATACAACGTGTTATATAATACAAACAGGAAATAAAACAACTGTATTATAACATAGAAGAGTTGGAAAGGATGTGGAGAGGCAACATGATTACGGAAGCAAAAGGCTTACAAATTACAGGCAGCATTAAGCTAGGATATGAACAAATACTTACAACGGATGCTCTTCAATTCATTGGAAGAATTGAACGGCATTTCAGTGGAAGAAGGGCAGAACTTCTGGAACGGCGGAAAAGCGTTCAGGAAGAACTGAATCAAGGCAAGCTTCCTGATTTCCTTGAAGAAACGAAGCATATTCGTGAAAGTGATTGGACAATTGCGGCCCTCCCGAATGATTTGCAGGACCGCAGGGTTGAAATCACTGGACCTGTCGATCGTAAAATGATCATTAATGCCATGAACTCAGGTGCCAATGTATTCATGGCGGACTTTGAAGATGCCAATTCACCCACTTGGGAGAATTGCATTGATGGTCAATTGAATCTGCGCGATGCAATCCGCGGAACCATCTCATTTAAAAATCCAAATGGTAAAGTGTATGAATTAAATGAAAGAACAGCTGTCTTAAAAGTAAGGCCGCGCGGCTGGCATTTAGAGGAAAAACATGTCCTTTTGGATGGACAGCCTATATCAGCCAGCATTTTTGACTTTGGACTGTACTTTTACCACAATGCAAAAGCATTGATTGAAAAACAAAGCGGTCCATACTTTTACTTACCAAAATTGGAAAGCCATCTCGAAGCAAGATTATGGAATGAAATATTCGTATATGCACAGAACGATTTGAGAATTCCGCAAGGAACCATCAAGGCAACGGTCTTGATAGAAACGATTCTTGCTGCATTCGAAATGGACGAAATTCTGTACGAGCTGAAAGAACATTCGGCAGGCCTGAACTGTGGCCGCTGGGACTATATCTTTAGTTTCCTGAAAAAATTCCGTCACTCGGATGATGTTATCTTCCCAGACAGGCAGCAGGTCACGATGACCGTCCCGAATATGAGGGCGTATTCCTTACTGGCAATCAAAACATGTCACACTCGTAATGCTCCTGCAATTGGCGGGATGGCCGCGCAAATTCCTGTTAAAAATGATCCGGTTAAGAACGATGAGGCTTTTGCGAAAGTAAGGGCAGATAAAGAACGCGAAGCAAGAGACGGTCATGATGGAACATGGGTTGCCCACCCAGGTATGGTAAGAACGGCAAAAGAGGTTTTTGACCTGCTCGTCCCAAAACCGAATCAAATTTTCCGAAAACGGGAAGATGTCCATGTAACAGCTCAAGAGCTGCTTGCTGTACCGGAAGGAACGATTACAGAGGCAGGATTAAGGACGAATATTAACGTAGGCATCCAATATATCGCCTCTTGGCTAAGTGGCAGAGGTGCGGCACCCATCAATAACTTAATGGAAGATGCTGCAACCGCTGAAATTTCAAGGGCTCAAGTCTGGCAATGGATCCGTCATCCAAAAGGCATTCTCGAAGATGGCAGGAAAATAACCGAGGAATTATTCCATCAAATCAAAGAAGAAGAATTGGCGGTCATTAAATCGGAAGTAGGGGAAGAAACTTTCATATCAGGAAAGTTTGAAGAGTCTACTAAACTATTTGAACAATTGATTGAAGCGGATGACTTTGCAGATTTCTTAACCAACGCGGCATATGAAAAATTATCTTAATATTCAAAAAATATAATATAAATTAGGAGGAAATAATGATGATGAATGAGAGAGCGCAAAAATTACAACAAAGCTGGGAAAATGACTCACGGTGGACTGGAATCAAGCGTCCTTATACGGCAGAAGAAGTTATTAAACTAAGGGGTTCCATCGATATTGAACAAACATTGGCACGCCGTGGTTCTGAAAAACTGTGGAATCTATTAAATACAGAGGATTTCATCAATGCATTAGGAGCATTGACTGGTAACCAAGCCATGCAGCAGGTGAAAGCTGGTTTAAAAGCAATCTACTTAAGCGGCTGGCAAGTGGCGGCAGATGCTAACATCGCAGGGCAAATGTACCCTGATCAAAGTTTATATCCAGCCAACTCCGTACCGCAAGTGGTTAAACGCATTAATCAGACACTTCAGCGTGCAGACCAAATCAGCTTTGCTGAAGGAAAAGATGATATCGATTGGTTCGCACCAATCGTGGCAGATGCTGAAGCAGGCTTTGGCGGTTCCCTTAACGTCTTCGAATTAATGAAAGGCATGATCGAAGCTGGAGCGGCAGGCGTTCACTTTGAAGACCAGCTTTCTTCCGAGAAAAAATGTGGTCACCTAGGCGGTAAAGTCCTTCTTCCAACCCAAACGGCAGTACGTAATTTAGTTTCCGCCCGATTGGCAGCCGATGTAATGGGTACACCGACTATCTTGATTGCCCGTACGGATGCTGATGCTGCAGATTTGATCACTGATGATATTGATCCGGTCGATGCACCATTCATCACGGGTGAAAGGACTCCGGAAGGATTCTACCGCACGAACGCAGGTCTTGACCAAGCAATTGCAAGAGGTCTTGCTTATGCTCCATATGCCGACCTTATCTGGTGTGAGACTTCTGAACCTAATCTAGCGGATGCTCGCCGCTTTGCCGAAGCGATCCATGCAGAGTTCCCGGGCAAACTGCTTGCTTACAATTGTTCACCATCATTTAACTGGAAAGCGAAATTAAGTGATGAAGAGATTACCAATTATCAAGTGGAATTGGGTAAATTGGGTTACAAATTCCAATTCGTTACACTTGCAGGCTTCCATTCATTGAACCATAGCATGTTCAATCTTGCTCTTGGTTATAAAGACCGCGGCATGGCTGCATACTCAGAACTTCAACAAGCGGAGTTCGCTAGTGAGCCAGACGGCTATACAGCAACACGTCATCAGCGTGAAGTGGGAACTGGTTACTTTGATGAAGTGGCACAAGTCGTTTCTGGTGGAACATCATCCACAACAGCACTTGCAGGTTCCACTGAAACAGAACAATTTGAGACGTCAAAATAATTTTAGCTTAAAACCAAAGATCCGCCTTGTACCCGAGGCGGATTTTTAAATGGTAATCGGTGAATGCTAAGGATATTCTTGATCAACTTAAGTTGTTTTCTTTGTATCCCCGATGATGAAAGTCCATATGGCCTTGAAAACATTTGCACGCTGAAGTGTATTGAATATGACAAGCACTACAGGTCCTGCAATCAAACCTAGGAAACCGATCAATTTGAAGCCTATGAACAAGGCGATGAGAGTGGCAAGCGGATCCAAACCAATACTGGAAGAAAGTACTTTTGGTTCTATTAGCTGGCGTTGGACAACGACGATTATGTAAAGGACGGACAAACCGATTGCGAGACTTGTATTACCGGCGATGAATTCAAAGATGATCCATGGAATGAAAATCGTACCTGTCCCTAAATAGGGGATGATATCGACCAGCCCGCATATCAAGGCAATGGTAATTGAATAATTCACCCCTAAAATGAGAAATCCGATTAAAATCGTGACAGTCGTCAATGAAACAAGAGTGAATTGTGCCCGGATAAACCCGAACAAAGCCCTTTTTAAATCCTTGAATAAACGCTTTGCACCTGCAAAAATCTTATCAGGCAACACTTTTCCGGTCATTCGGCCAAAGGTATCCCAATCTTTGCTGATGAAGAAAGTGCCCAGCAGGGTAAAAAGGAGTGCTGTTGCTGTAGTTGGAAACCATCCGATGATTGTGGGGATGTTCTTCAAGAAAGCTTGAATGAAGCCGCTTACTCCGGTAGTGATGGACTCACCGATATTTTGGATGTTCTTGAGGACGGTGTCTTGCTGTTCGATATCCAAATTATTGAACATGGCTGCTATTTGATTATATAAAGGGATGATGGTGGACGCTATGTATGTTTCTATATAATCCACTATGGTTTCAATGTGTTTCGGGATGACTCCGGCAAGGTAATTGGTTCCTGAAATGATCTCGGCAACAAGTAAAGTGATAAGACCTGCAAATAAAAGGAAAATGAGTAACAGGGAAACGAATACAGCCAATCCTCGGGGCAGCCTCCCTTTCCTTTCGAAAAAAGTGACCAGGGGATTCATCAAGAAAGCGATTATCATGGCAATGATGAATGGATATGTATATTTAGATAAATAAAACACGGCAATCCCGCCTAAAATTACCCCTCCAACGACCAGTAAAGAGCGAATGAAACGATACATATATACCGGATTCAAGTCATATCCTCCTTCAATCATAAGGTTTGTATTATAATTGTAACGATGATGGAAAAGAAAGGAAAGATTCTTTCATCTTTCGGCTTAACTTTTTTCGCCGATACATCGTTCCATAAATCATTTTTCTCCTAGGAAACAAGGGAGTTTGTTATGTTAAAATAACAAAAAAGAAAGGAAGAAGGTGAAGGGATAATGATCAACGGTCCTGTCGTATTTTTAATTCTGCTTGCTGCAATAGGTTGGTTTGGGAAAAATACTTCACTGATCATGGCTGCGGGTTTTCTTTTAATCATGAAACTGATTGGCCTTGATGCCAAAGTGTTTCCATACCTGGAAGCGAAAGGAATCAACCTGGGCGTTACGATCATTACGATTTCCGTACTGATACCAATAGCAAACGGGGCGATAGGTTTCAAGGAACTAGGAGACGCGATAAAATCTCCTTATGCCTGGATTGCGCTTGCATCTGGAATAGCCGTTGCGCTCATAGCAAAAAATGGAATTACGCTCCTATCACATGATCCGCACATTACCACGGCTCTTGTTTTTGGGACGATTCTTGCGGTCGCATTATTCAAAGGTGTGGCTGTCGGTCCGTTAATCGGGGCGGGAATTGCTTATTTATGCATGCAGATATTCAATTTCTTTAAATGAAGCGAATGGCTAATGGCAGAAAAGTCCGTCAGTCCCGGGAATATAAATTTTCTATTTAATGTTTCATTTATTCTGCCTTGGGGCAAATTTTCAAAAAAACCGTATTGAATCGCATTAAAATAAGCAAGAGAATATGCAGCTAATTTTTCTAATAAAATAATAATTTTTTCACATTTTAAGTGCTTTTCATTCCCAAAAAAGTGTTTATTGTTTATAATAATCATGTAACTGCTCTGATTTATTAAAATTGGGATTCGGAATATCATTGATATTTTTGAGGAATCTTAAAAAAAAGATGTAGTTATTGAGCAAGCGCTCACTAGGAATAGCTACAAGCATTATTTTTAGAATTTCGTATTAAAGATTATCGTACATTTTATATTGTTGGGGTCATATTCTGTGAACGCTTCCAATACAAGGTGTATGTCTTCTGCTAAAAAATAGATGGTTGTTTACAATAGCTAATTTCTTGGAAGCGCTACATTTATACGCTAATAGCAAGGGCATAGGGGAATATCTAGGAAAAGGAGAGATTTAGTATGACAGCAACAAAAGGTCTTGAAGGTGTGGTAGCAACAACTTCATCAGTAAGCTCCATTATCGATGACACATTAACGTATGTAGGATATGACATCGATGATTTAGCTTCAAACGCAACATTCGAGGAAGTAATCTATCTTTTATGGCACGGAGCTCTTCCGAACAAAAGCCAACTAGAAGAATTAACTAAACAACTTGCTGAAAATGCTGAAATTCCAGCTGAAGTGGTTAATCACTTCAAAACATACCCAATTGATAAAGTACATCCAATGGGAGCTCTTCGCACTGCAGTATCTCTACTTGGTCTTTATGATGAAGAAGCAGATGTAATGAGTGAAGACGCTAACTATCGTAAAGCAATCCGCATCCAAGCAAAAATCCCTACATTGGTAACAACTTTCGCTCGCGTCCGTCAAGGGAAAGAAGCTGTTGCTCCACGTACAGATTTAAGCTTTGCTGCTAACTTCTTATATATGTTAAGCGGTAACGAACCAACGGCAATCGAAGAAGAAGCATTCAACAAAGCATTGGTTCTTCATGCTGACCATGAATTAAACGCTTCTACATTCACTGCACGCGTTTGTGTGGCTACATTAGCTGATATCTATTCTGGTGTAACTGCTGCGATCGGCGCTTTAAAAGGCCCTCTTCACGGCGGAGCTAACGAACAAGTCATGAAAATGCTTACAGAAATTGGTTCAGTTGATAACGTTGAGCCATATATCAACGAAAAATTAGCCAATAAAGAAAAAATCATGGGCTTTGGCCACCGTGTATACCGTAAAGGTGATCCTCGTGCTAAACACCTTAAAGAAATGTCACAAAAACTGACTGAACTTACTGGACAACCGCAATATTATGATATGTCCATCAAAATTCATGAAATCGTAACCGGTCAAAAGAACCTTCCGCCGAACGTGGATTTCTATTCTGCTTCTGTATACCATAGTTTAGGTATCGAGCATGACCTATTTACACCAATCTTTGCTGTAAGCCGTGCTTCAGGCTGGATCGCTCATATCCTTGAGCAATATTCAAACAACCGCCTTATCCGTCCGCGTGCAGAGTATGTTGGACCAGGTATGCAAAAATACGTACCGATTGAAAACCGCTAATTTAAATTTTTTCGAAAAATCATTTTTTATTTCATCGATTTTGTAGTAAATTAATAGATGTGAGTAAAAAAGGTTAGTGGTTCTGCCTTATTTAATGGCTAGCCATCTAACCTTTGAATTTGAATCGGAGGTAAGAGACATGACACAAAGCCAAAAAATCACAGTTACTAACGGTGCTCTTAACGTACCAAACAATCCAATCGTTCCTTATATTGAGGGAGACGGAATCGGTCCTGACATCTGGGCTGCAGCATCCCGCGTTTTAGACGCAGCAGTTGAAAAAGCTTACAATGGCGAAAAGAAAATCGAATGGAAAGAAGTTTTAGCTGGACAAAAAGCATTTGACCAAACGGGCGAATGGCTTCCACAAGAAACTCTTGATGTCATTAACGAATATCTAATTGCTATTAAAGGACCTCTTACAACTCCAATCGGCGGCGGTATCCGTTCATTGAACGTTGCATTGCGTCAAGTTTTGGACTTATTCGTATGTCTTCGTCCAGTACGTTACTTTGAAGGTGTACCTTCACCAGTTAAACGTCCAGAAGACACTGACATGGTCATCTTCCGTGAAAACACTGAAGACATCTATGCTGGTATCGAATATGCAAAAGGTTCTGACGAAGCTAAGAAATTGATCGATTTCCTGCAAAATGAATTCGGTGTTACAAACATCCGTTTCCCTGAAACTTCAGGTATCGGAATCAAACCGATTTCCGAAGAAGGAACAAAACGTCTTGTTCGCTCTGCACTTAACTATGCGATCAAAGAAGGCCGTAAGTCATTAACGCTTGTTCATAAAGGTAACATCATGAAATTCACGGAAGGTGCATTCAAAACTTGGGGTTATGAAGTTGCAGAACAAGAATTCGCCGATAAAGTGTTCACATGGAACCAATATGACAAAATTAAAGATGCTGAAGGCACTGAAGCTGCTAACAAAGCACAATCCGCTGCTGAGGCTGAAGGCAAAATCATCGTTAAGGATTCCATTGCTGATATCTTCTTACAACAAATCCTGACTCGTCCTAAAGAGTTTGATGTTGTTGCAACAATGAACTTGAACGGAGATTACATTTCTGATGCATTAGCTGCACAAGTTGGCGGAATCGGTATCGCTCCAGGAGCAAACATCAACTACGAAACTGGACATGCCATCTTCGAAGCAACTCACGGAACGGCTCCTAAATATGCTGGTCTTGATAAAGTTAACCCATCTTCAGTTCTTCTTTCAGGCGTTCTTTTACTTGAGCACCTTGGCTGGAACGAAGCTGCAAACAGCATCACGAAATCAGTGGAACAAACAATCGCTTCTAAAGTTGTTACATACGACTTTGCCCGCCTAATGGAAGGTGCAACAGAAGTTAAATGTTCTGAGTTCGCAGACGAGCTTATTAAAAACCTTAAATAATTCATTGTATGCTTTCTGGAAAAGTGCCTGAACGGGCTGCTTTTCCAGGAGGCTTATATATATTTTCAAGAGAATGTTAAAAGTATTCCAAAAGTATTTATATATTTTAAGGAGGAAATAACATGTCTAAACGTAAAAAAATCACAGTGGTAGGTGCCGGATTCACTGGCGCTACAGCAGCATTCCTGGCAGCTCAAAAAGAACTTGGTGATATCGTTTTGGTTGATATTCCGCAAGCTGAAAACCCTACAAAAGGTAAAGCCCTTGATATGGCGGAATCAGGACCTGTTCTAGGTTTCGATGCTAATATCACCGGTACATCCGACTATGCAGAAACTGCTGATTCCGACGTAGTGATCATCACAGCCGGAATTGCCCGTAAGCCCGGCATGAGCCGTGACGACTTAGTTCAAACTAACCAAAAGGTCATGAAATCAGTAACAAAAGAAGTAGTTAAATATTCCCCTAATACAACAATCATCGTTTTGACTAACCCTGTAGATGCAATGACTTACACTGTATACAAAGAATCTGGTTTCCCTAAAGAACGCGTTATCGGTCAATCAGGTGTACTTGATACAGCTCGTTTCCGCACTTTCGTAGCTCAAGAATTAAACTTATCCGTTAAAGATGTAACTGGTTTCGTACTTGGCGGACACGGAGACGATATGGTACCTCTAGTGCGTTACTCTTATGCAGGCGGAATTCCTTTGGAAACATTGATTCCTCAAGATCGTTTAGAAGCAATAGTAGCTCGTACCCGCACTGGCGGCGGAGAAATCGTAAACCTTCTTGGAAACGGAAGCGCATATTATGCACCAGCTGCATCTCTTGTGGAAATGGCTGAAGCAATACTTAAAGACCAACGTCGCGTTCTTCCATCCATCGCTTATCTTGAAGGTGAATACGGCTTTGAAGGTATTTACCTAGGAGTGCCGACTGTACTTGGTGCAAACGGTATTGAACAAATCATCGAACTTGATTTGACTGAAGATGAAAAGGCTGCACTTTCGAAATCAGTCGAATCAGTTAAAGCTGTTATGCAAGTTCTTCAATAAGAGAGATCATCTATAGACTGCCCGGATATTGGAATAACAGGCCAAGGCCTTTTCCGACTCGGGCAGTTTTTTAATCCGCTTCAAAAGAATCCTGGAACTTATAATTTCCCTGCTGAAGATAGGAATAACTTTATTTCAGTTTTTTTTATGTGTAATTTTCATATAATATTCTTTATAATGGAATTGGATGAGTAGACCAAGGAATTGGTCTTTTGGGTAATACATAATTCAGGAGGATCTAATGTCAAAGAAAATTCTCGTAGTGGATGATGAGCAATCAATAGTTACCTTACTTCAGTACAATTTAGAACAATCAGGCTATACGGTTATCACAGCTTTGGATGGAGAACAAGGGCTGGAGGCTGCCGTGGATATACGCCCCGATTTAGTGGTATTGGATTTGATGCTGCCTAAAATGGACGGGCTTGAAGTATGTAAGCAGCTTCGCCAGCAAAAAATCAATATACCGATCTTGATGCTGACAGCTAAGGACGATGAATTTGACAAGGTGCTGGGACTGGAACTAGGTGCGGATGATTACTTGACCAAGCCATTTAGTCCCAGGGAGGTAGTGGCCCGGATTAAAGCCATTTTAAGAAGATCCCAGTTGCAATCGAACGGAAGTGAGTCAAGTCAGGATCAGGAAGATGGTCTCTTGAAATTAGGGGAATTGAAAGTGTTCCCGGAACGATACGAAGCATTCTTTGATGAACAGCAATTAGAATTGACTCCAAAGGAATTTGAATTACTTTTATACTTGGCGAAGAATAAAGGAAGAGTACTGACCAGGGATCAACTGCTCAGTGCGGTATGGAATTATGATTTCGCGGGAGACTCACGGATCGTCGATGTCCATATCAGCCATCTTCGTGAAAAAATAGAGAAAGATACAAAAAAACCTCTCTATATTAAAACGATAAGGGGCTTGGGGTATAAGCTTGAGGAGCCTAAAAAAGAATGACGACCTATCGTAAAAAGCTCTTATATACCCTCATCACATTGGTGATGGTCGTCCTGATGGCCGTGGGCTTTTTATTAGGACACTTGTTCAAAAGTTATTATATTAAAACGTTCAATGAGCGTATACAGAACGAAACATTTTTCATTTCTACATATATTCAGGAGCATGGCGGAATCGAGTCCTTTTTGGAAAAAGGGAAGACGGCAAAATTGACACCCCTTTTAGATTCGAATTTAACCATTCTCTCCAAGAGTGGGGAAATATTATACGATTCCACATCATCCAATGAAATACTTAAAAGCCACGCTAATGTCCTTCGCAAAATAACATTGGAAAAAGGGCTTAAGCATGGGGAAGGGTATGAAGTGGTCGAAGGGGAATCGGACCTCCATTATTATTGGAAGACGGTTGAAAAGGACGGCGAAATTGAAGGCTTTGTCGTCCATAGCAATGAAATAGAGGCCATCCATCAAGTAAATAAACAAATGTGGCAAATATTGATCATTTGTTTAGGGGTTGCCTTGATCATCATTCTCATGCTTGCGAGCAAAATCACTTCATATTATACCCGTCCGATCGAAGAGGCGACGATGGCAGCCATTGAATTGGCAAAAGGGAATTACGGAACCCGGACATTCGGGCGGCATTCCGATGAAACGGGAATGCTGACAACTTCCTTGAACATATTGGCGAGGAACCTTCAGGAAACAGAGGTAGCGAGGGAAATGAATCAGGATCGTTTGGAAGCGCTTGTTGAAAATATCGGTAGTGGAGTCTTGCTGATAGACAGTAAAGGGTATACGACCTTAATCAACCGGGAATTCAAGAAAAGCTTCCATGTGAACGCCGCTACGTTTTTGTTCCAGGAATATTATTCGGTCATTAAAGATCAGGAAGTGATAGCCATCATCGAAGAGATCTTTCGAACGGAAAAAACGATAAAACGACAGGTGAAGATACCGCTTGCCATAGAACGTAAGCATTTTGAGATTTACGGGGCTCCCATTATCGGGAATCATGATGAATGGAAGGGGATTCTCCTCATTTTCCATGATATCACCGAATTGAAAAGGCTCGAGCAGATGCGAAAGGATTTCGTCGCTAATGTGTCCCATGAATTGAGGACTCCGATCACATCCATTAAAGGTTTTTCTGAAACATTGTTAGATGGCGCACTAAAAGACGAAAAGACCCTAAAGCACTTTTTATCGATTATCCTGAAAGAAAGTGACCGGCTGCAAGAACTCATTCAGGAGCTTCTGAATTTATCCAAAATGGAGCAACAGGAATTTGTTTTAAACGCAGGGGTCGTGGATATTACCAAAGTGCTTGGCGAAATACAAGAGATGCTTATAGGCAAGCTGAAGGAAAAAGAAGTATCCCTTGAAATTAAAACATCACCGGAACCAGTATTCATTGAAGGGGAATCTGACAGGATCAAACAGGTTTTCATCAATTTGATTACGAACGCATTGACCTATACACCAAATGGCGGCAGGGTCAGCGTTGATATCATTGAAAATGAACAGACGGTCGATATTGCAGTTCAAGACAGCGGGATCGGCATCGAAGAAAAAGAACTGCCAAGGATCTTTGAACGATTTTACCGAATTGATAAGGCGAGGAGCCGCGATTCTGGAGGAACGGGCATTGGACTGGCAATCGTCAAGCATATAATTGAAGTCCATAAAGGTAAAATCAACGTCGAAAGCATACCTGGAACAGGGACGACTTTTACAGTCACTTTAAATAAAAGCTTAAAAGGGAAAATGTAGCGGGTTTCTTATTTACAAGTCCTTTACAATTCCTTAAAACTGACTTCATAATGAAGGGGTACAATGGTTGTACAACCCCTCATCCAAGGAGTTAAACATTGACAGAGACATAGTCTCTGTTTGATTTTTTTTGTATAAGTTCAATCTAAATTTTAAAGCAAAGATGATCGGAACAGGTGAGCGAAACTCCTGTAGGAATAGCCCGTCCAAGGAGTCCCCTTAAGCGCAAAGGGCGGACCGGCCGCGGGAAAGCGAGTGCCCAACGTTCAAATTGTACAAAACCCTTAAAAACTTCAGACAGAGACATAGTCTCTGTCTTTTAATTTTGGCTATATTCCCCGGGAACCATTCCTCTTTCCTATTTTTCTAGGAAAATATTTGATTTTCATGAAACTTTAGGCCCTTTCTTGCGTAAATAAGATATAACTGCAAAGAAGGGGTGATACATATCGTTAGCTTAAAAAGGATATATACGATCACAGGTCTTGTCTTTCTTATTTTAATTTTAGGTGTAGTTGCGATATCGACCTGGTACACGGTTGATGAATCCGATCAAGCTGTCATAATGACGTTTGGTAAAGTGGAGGAGACGATAACGGAACCAGGACTTCACTTTAAACTGCCTTGGCCCATTCAATCGGTTGAGAAATTATCTAAAGAAACATTCAGTCTTAAATTTGGATATAAAGAAGAGGATGGAGAGGTGACGAATTACCCGAGTGAAACCAAAATGATTACGGGTGATGAAAATATTGTGCTTGCCGACCTAGTGGTTCAGTGGAAAATCACCGACCCTCCAAAATATCTATACAATGCAGATGACCCGGAAAAAATTTTATATGATACGACTTCAGCTGCATTACGGAGCATTATCGGCAGCACGAAAATCGATGATGCCCTTACATCTGGAAAAGCGCAAATCGAAGCGGATGTACGCGATTTATTGTCACAGCTAATGGAGAAATATGATGTCGGGATTTCCATATCTGCGGTTAAACTCCAGGACGTGGAGTTACCGAATGAAGAAGTGCGGAAAGCATTTACCAATGTAACGGATGCCCGGGAAACGGCGAATACGAAAATCAACGAAGCGGATAAATATGAAAATAAGCGTATGAATGAAGCGGAAGGGGAAAAAGATGCCCTCATTTCTCAGGCTAATGGGGATAAAGCTGCCCGTACGGAAGCTGCCCGCGGGGATGTAGCGGTCTTTGAAAAATTACTCAGTGAGTATAAGGGCAATAAGGGGATTACGAAGGACCGCCTTATTATTGAGACCCTTGAGGAAGTATTGCCGAATGCAGAGATTTATATTATGAATGATGATGGAAACACAATGAAGTACTTGCCGCTTCGCTCGCTTGAAAAGGAGGAAACAAAAAAAACTCCTGCCCCTGATGAAGCCGCTATACCTGAAGAAGAAACGAAAAAAGGGAATGGATCGGAAGAAAAAGCGACAGGGGAAGGGGGCGCTAAACAATGAGCGGAAAAATAGTAGATTTCTCTGAACTCAAAAAAGGGAATTTTCATTGGAGGGGCTATGTGAGATTCGGCATTTTCCTGATTATTATCATCGCGCTGCTGCTAATCATCTTCACCAATGTATATATCGTCAAAGAGGGAGAATATAAAGTCGTCCGCCAATTCGGTGAGGTGGTAAGGATCGATAAGACCCCGGGATTGAAAGCGAAGGTGCCATTCATTCAGAGTGTCGTGACATTGCCGAAGTATCAGATGAGTTCTGATGTTTCAGAAGCGGAAATCAATACGAAAGATAAAAAGCGGATGCTGATCGACAACTATGCCGTTTGGAGAATAGAAGATCCGAAGAAATTGATTACAAATGCAAGGACACTTGAGAATGCCGAAACGAAAATGGAAGAGTTCATCTATTCGGCAGTTCGTTCGGAGCTGGGCCAGCTGAATTATGATGAGATCATCAATGATGAGAAGTCATCCAGGGGAAGTTTAAACGACCGCATAACCGAAAAAGTCAACGATCTGCTGCAAAAGGACAGTTATGGCATAAGCTTGACGGATGTCCGGATAAAGCGGACTGACCTGCCCGCCGAAAACGAAGCGTCCGTCTTCAAGAGGATGATTTCAGAGCGGGAATCGAAAGCGCAAGAATACCTTTCCAAAGGTGATGCGAAGAAAAACCGGATCATTGCGGATACTGATAGGAAAGTGAAAGAATTGCTCTCTACTGCAGAGGCTGATGCAGAAGTGATCAGGGCTGAAGGAGAAGGGGAAGCAGCGAAAATCTATAATAAGTCGTTTTCCAAAGATCCCGAATTCTATAAACTATACCGGACTCTGGAATCCTACAAAAAAACGATCGGAGATCAAACTGTAATCGTTCTTCCTTCGGATTCCCCATATGCCAGCTTGTTAATGGGAAATATAAAATAACCTTGATGCCGTCATTTTTCTTTCCGCTTCTACTCATGGTAGAATAGAGAAGGAAAATGGACGGCTTTTTGCGTTTTTATATAGAAGCTATAACTACATAAACCTGTGTGACTGGAGGAAGACGGATTTGGATAAAAAGCTAGTACTAATAGATGGAAACAGCATAGCATACCGTGCGTTTTTTGCGCTTCCGCTCTTGAATAATGATAAGGGGGTCCATACCAATTCCGTGTACGGATTCACCATGATGCTCAACCGCATTCTTGAAGAAGAAAAGCCAACGCACATACTTGTGGCATTCGATGCGGGTAAAACGACATTCAGACATGCATCATTTAAAGAATATAAGGGAGGGCGCCAAAAAACGCCGCCAGAATTATCGGAGCAATTCCCTTTCATTCGCGAGCTGCTTGATTGTTTTCAAATAAAAAGGTATGAACTGGAGAACTACGAAGCCGATGATATTATCGGTACGCTTTCTTTGCAAGCGGAAAAAGATGGTTTTGAAGTGAAGGTCATTTCCGGTGATAAGGATTTAACGCAATTATCCTCCCCTAGTACGACGGTTTCCATCACGAAAAAGGGGATTACTGAAATTGAGGAATACACACCAAAGCATATACATGAAAAATACGGTCTTTCCCCTTTGCAAATCATTGATTTAAAAGGGCTGATGGGAGATGCCTCTGACAATATTCCCGGTATTCCGGGAGTTGGTGAAAAGACTGCCCTTAAATTATTGCATCAATTTGAAACAGTTGAAAACCTTTTGCAGTCGATTGATGAGGTAAGCGGACAGAAATTGAAAGAGAAAATAGAAGAACATAAAGACCTGGCCCTATTAAGCAAAGAGTTGGCTACAATAACGAGGGAAGCGCCGCTTGAAGTTTCCGTAAACGAGACTGAGTATACTGGCATGGATCAGGATCGAGTCATCTCATTCTATAAAGAGCTTGGCTTTTCGACTTTGCTCGATAAATTGGATGTAACGGAGAGTGCGCCGCTTGAACAGGAGAAGATTGAGGTTCACTCGGCTGAAATGACAGAAGGAATGTTTGCCGATGAAAGTGCTTTGTATGTTGAAATTTTAGAAGATAATTATCATCGTGCCGATATAATAGGGATCGCCATCAGTAATGAACAAGGTCATTTTTACTTCCATGGAGATGATGCCCTGAATTCCGGGACCTTTAAATCCTGGGCAGAGGATGAAACAAAAAAGAAAACGGTTTTCGATGCGAAGCGTACGGTTGTGGCACTTCGCCATCGAGGAGTCGAAATAAAAGGCATCGATTTTGATGTATTTTTGGCATCCTATATCCTGGATCCGGCAGAGTCAGTGGACGAAGTGGCTGAAATCACGAAAACTCAAGGTGCTATCCGCCTTGAAACGGATGATGTTTTTTATGGAAAAGGTGCAAAACGCAAAATACCTGAGGAAGCGGAATTGAGGGAGCATATCGCCAGAAAAGCGAAGGCGATTTCGTCCCTGAAAGAACCGATGATCGATAAACTGCAAGAGTTCGAGCAATTTCACCTATTTACGGAACTGGAGCTGCCACTATCGATAATCCTGGCCAATATGGAATGGCAGGGAATCAAGGTGGATATAGACCGACTGAAAAACATGGGACAGGAATTAGCCATTCGCTTAAGAAACATCGAGGCACGAATTTTTGATTTGGCTGGTGAGGCGTTCAATATCAATTCACCTAAACAGCTTGGGGCCATCCTGTTTGAAAAGTTGGAGCTTCCTGTCATGAAGAAAACCAAAACAGGTTATTCGACGTCAGCCGATGTGCTGGAAAAACTGGAGAGCAAGCATGATATCGTTAAGGAGATACTATTGTATCGCCAGCTTGGTAAGTTGCAATCCACTTATATTGAGGGGTTGCTTAAGGTGGTCAATGGCAAAACGGACAAGGTGCACACCCGGTTCAACCAAGCATTGACCCAGACCGGCCGGTTAAGCTCAACAGATCCCAATCTTCAGAATATCCCGATCAGACTGGAAGAAGGAAGGAAAATCAGGCAGGCCTTCATTCCTTCCGAAAAGGATTGGATCATTTTTGCTGCCGACTACTCCCAGATCGAATTGCGCGTTCTGGCGCATATCGCCAATGACAGCGGATTGGTGGAAGCATTCCAGGCCGGGATGGACATCCATACAAAGACAGCCATGGATGTGTTCCATGTATCGGCAGAGGAAGTCACTTCGAACATGAGGCGCCATGCCAAAGCGGTCAACTTCGGAATCGTTTATGGTATAAGTGATTACGGGCTATCGCAAAGTCTTGGCATCACAAGAAAAGAAGCTGGAGAGTTCATCGAGAAGTATTTAAGAAGCTTTCCTGGTGTTCGGGAATATATGGAAGAAAGCATACATGAGGCCCGTCAAAAAGGATATAGCACGACTCTGATGCAAAGAAGGCGCTATATACCTGAGATAACAAGCAGGAATTTCAACATAAGGAGCTTTGCCGAACGGACAGCAATGAACACGCCGATTCAGGGCAGCGCCGCGGATATCATCAAGCTTGCCATGATAAACATGAATAAGCGCCTGAAAAGTGAAGGGCTTAAAACGAGAATGCTTCTTCAGGTGCATGATGAATTGATTTTTGAAACCCCTCCTGAGGAACTGGAAATCCTTAAAGTGATCGTCCCGGAGGAAATGGAAAGTGCCATTGAATTGAACGTGCCCCTTAAAGTGGACTATGCTTTCGGGCCAACATGGTTTGATGCCAAATAATAAAAGATAGGTGATTGCAATGCCAGAACTTCCAGAAGTGGAAACAGTCAGAAGAACGTTAGAGCAGCTCGTACTCGGAAAAGAGATCAAGGAAGTGTCCGTCTTTTGGCCAAAGATCATTAAAGCGCCTGAACCTGTCGAACAGTTTCAGGATGCTTTAAGGGGTCAGACGATAAGGGGAATAGGCCGTCGGGGCAAGTTCCTCATTTTCACCTTGGATGATTATTCGATGGTTTCGCATTTAAGAATGGAAGGGAAATACGGCGTGCATCCAAAAGAAGAGCCGTATGATAAGCATACCCATGTGATCTTCACATTCACTGATGGCAGTGAACTTCGGTACAGGGATGTCCGGAAATTCGGAACGATGCATCTATTTGCCAAAGGGGAAGAACTTGATCGGCTGCCCCTTTTGCATTTAGGGCCGGAACCTTTGTCTGAAGATTTTACTGTCGAGGGGCTAAGTAGGAAGCTGGCAAGAACCAACAGGAAAATCAAGCCCGTTCTCCTTGATCAAACGGTTGTCGTCGGGATTGGGAATATATATGTGGATGAGTCGTTATTCCGCTCCCGTATTCATCCAGAGAGAATCGCTTCTTCACTTTCATTGCAGGAAATCAAGACGTTGCATGGAGAAATCATTGCGACTTTAGGGGAAGCTGTGGAAAAAGGCGGAAGTACGATTCGTTCATACATTAATTCCCAAGGGCAAATCGGCATGTTTCAGTTGGAATTGAATGTTTATGGACGAAAGGGCGAGAACTGCAAAACATGCGGCACGCCCCTTGAGAAACTGGTTGTTGCAGGACGCGGTACACATATTTGCCCGTTATGCCAGCCGCTTAAATAGGTAGTGTTTTTTCTAACACATCGGATGGGCTCCTTCCATATACTAGGGTAGCAACGAGTAGGGAAGGAGTAATATTCCGATGTGGCTACAAATTATTTTTCTTGCTTTTGCAGTTAGTATTGACGGATTTGGCGTAGGTTTGACATTCGGTATGCGGAAGATGAAAATCCCCTTAAGGTCAATAGCGGTCATCTCATTTTGCTCTGCATTGAGTTTAGGTATAGCGATGGTCATCGGACAATTCATCAGTCAGCTCATATCTATCGGGGCGGCTGAAAAAACGGGTGGCATCATCCTCATTTTTCTTGGTGCCTGGATGGTATACCAGTATTTTAAGCCTGAAAAAGAACTGAAAGATGATAGATATCATGAAAAGATCATCTTTAATTTTGAAATTAAATCACTTGGGGTAGTCATTAATATTTTACAAAAACCATTGAATGCCGATTTTGATAAATCAGGCACGATTACTGGAGTTGAAGCGCTTGTTCTCGGGTTTGCACTTTCGCTGGATGCTTTCGGGGCGGGAGTTGGAGCGGCTATGATCGGCATTTCACCGATTATTCTCGCAGGGTGCATCGCTGTTATGAGTTCGATTTTCATTTGGAGCGGAATTCAAAGCGGGAAATTACTTTCAAATAATAAAGTTGTCCAGCATTTGACCTTTCTTCCAGGTGTACTATTGATTATCATCGGTATATTCAAGTTATGATACATGGTTTAAAAGGGGGAGCTTATGGGACAAATCATCGGAATCACCGGAGGCATCGCCAGTGGGAAAAGCAGCGTCAGCCTCTATTTACAGGAACTCGGATTCACGATTGTAGATGCAGATCTGGCTTCCCGTGCTGTCGTTGAGCCAGGTGAAGAAGCCTACCATCAAATTGTGAAGGCGTTTGGTGAAGATATATTATTGACGGATGGGAATATAGATCGCGTAAAGCTTGGGTCGATCATATTTCATGATCAAGAAAAGAGATTGCTATTGAATAGCATCGTGCATCCTGCCGTCAGGAGTTGGATGCTTCTCAAAACGGAAGCGGCACTATCATCAGGTGAAGAAACGGTGTTCATGGATATTCCGCTTCTATTTGAAAGCAAGCTGACATTCATGGTGGATAAGACGCTATTGGTCTATGTGGATGAGGAAGTTCAATTGCAGCGATTAATGAACAGGAATGGTCTTTCGGAGACTGATGCACTTGCCAGGATCAATTCGCAAATGCCCTTGGCCGATAAAAAGGCTTTAGCGGATGCCGTCATCGATAATAATGGGGACATTAATGAAACGAAGCGGCAAGTGAAGTCCATACTTAGCGAATGGTATGTCATATAATTATGATAAAAAGAAGAAACCGCCCGGTTTCTTCTTTTTATGTTGAAAAAATAAGAACAATCCGCATTTTTATTAGCACAATTCCTCTGAATTATGTTATACTAATTACATGTGAAAGGTAATAAGTATAACACTAATATTTTCTGGAGGGTCCGAACAATGAATTCAAGAATAGCGATTAACGGATTTGGGAGAATTGGAAGAATGGTTTTCCGAAAAGCCATATTAGATGAGAGTTTGGACATTGTTGCCATTAATGCAAGCTATCCAGCTGAAACTTTAGCACACTTACTAAAATATGATACGATACATGGTAAATTCGACGGTATCATTATAGCTGAAGATGATTCACTAATAGTGAATGGCCGCCGAGTAAAACTAATAAATAACCGCGATCCAAAGCTATTGCCTTGGAAAGAGATGAACATAGATATTGTAATTGAAGCCACTGGCAAATTCAATGATCGTTCTAAAGCAGCTCTTCATTTAGAAGCAGGAGCAAAAAGAGTTATATTATCAGCGCCGGGTAAAAATGAAGACGTTACCATTGTAATGGGAGTAAATGAGGAAGTGCTGGAAATTGACAAGCATTTCGTCATATCCAATGCATCTTGTACAACGAACTGCCTTGGACCGGTTGCAAAAGTGCTTGATGAAAAATTCGGCATAAACAACGGTTTAATGACAACGATACATTCTTATACTAATGATCAAAATAATATCGATAACCCGCACAAAGACTTGAGACGTGCCCGTGCCGCTGCGGAAAGCATGATTCCTACGACTACAGGAGCTGCAAAAGCCATCTCACTAGTGTTGCCGCAATTAAAAGGCAAGCTTCATGGAATGGCGATACGTGTACCGACACCTAACGTATCTTTAGTCGATCTTGTTGTGGATTTAAACCGTGATGTCACGATTGATGAAGTGAACCAAGCCTTCATCGATGCTTCAGAAAATGAACTCAAAGGTATCATGGAATTCACGATGGAACCTTTAGTTTCCAGTGATTTCAAAACGAATCCACACTCTGCAATCATCGATGGGTTGACGACGATGATGATCGGGGACAGGAAAGTGAAAGTCCTTGCATGGTATGATAATGAGTGGGGTTACTCCAACCGGGTAGTGGACCTAGTGAAATTGGTTGGCTCCGAGTTGAAAAAAACTTCCGAAGTCGAATTATCAGTAAAATAAAATGAAATAACTGAGCCTGCTAAATTTTTTTAGCGGGCTATTTTTGATTTTTTATCGGATTTGAAGCAGTTATAGAGAATGGTGACCTAACGCATACCATACTTTTCTTTTGCATCTGCTCCTGGTTTTCCAACTTTCTCAATCACTAGTTCAACCAGAAGCTCTAAGATATGATTATCATGCGTATTTCCGGGTGTTACTATCGTCCCTAACACAAATCCATTGCGTATGATGCCGAATGAAACGAATAGGCAAACTTATTTTGTTCGTTCATCATTCACATAATAGTAGCTACTCTCAGTATCAGTTGAACTGCCCTTAATCTCCTTGGTTTCTTCCTTAAATAGACTGAAGGTAAAAGAGTTCTATCTTACTGTTAAAACAAAGTTGATTGGAGCGGGTGTACGAGACTCCTGCGGGGAAAGTGCGTCCAAGGGAGACCCCACAGGCGCTATGCGCCGAGGAGGCTCCCGGACCGCCCGCGGAAAGCGAGTGCCAGGAGTGGAAATCAACGGCCTAATATACTGTAGACAAACTCAATTATTGAGTTTGTCTACAGTCAGAGCCTGCTGAATTTTTTTAGCGGGCTATTTTTCATGCAGTGATCCATGAATTCCCGGCTGTTTTATGGCGCTGAATAAACCGAAGACGGAATTTGCTCCACATTTGAACCTTCGCTATATCCTCATTACATATAAAGTTTATCTTTCCAAAAATTCAATTTGGAGTTGCAAAAAAAATTCAAACCATATATACTATGAATCGTGAACTTCTTCAATAGCGGTTTGCATGATGGCTACTTAAAGGGTTAGGACCTCTTTGGACTAACTTTCCCCCGTGGTAGTTATCAGAACTTATTTTTAAATCATGGTAAGGGGGAAGCTTAATATGGAAACAGCTTACACTATGGAAACTATGGGTAGACACGTCATTTCTGAACTTTGGGGTTGTGACTTTGAAAAACTGAACAATATCGATTTAATTGAAAAGATTTTTGTTGATGCTGCTTTGAAATCAGGTGCAGAGGTACGAGAAGTTGCCTTTCACAAATTTGCTCCACAAGGAGTCAGCGGGGTTGTCATCATTTCTGAATCACACTTAACGATTCACAGTTTTCCAGAACACGGCTATGCGAGCATTGATGTCTATACATGCGGTAACTTGGATCCGAATATTGCGGCAGATTATATTGCAGAAGCTTTGAATGCGCAAACACGTGAAAACATAGAATTACCACGTGGATTAGGTCCTGTACAAATGAAAAAAGCCAATATAAGTGCCCTATAAAAAACACGTATACACAGAGATGCCATGGGTGCATCTCTTTTTTAATGCAATCAATCGGCAGTCAGCTTCCCTTTATAGGGGAGGATGCCCTTGCAGCATAAAGACTTTGACAACGGTGCTTCAAGGGCAGAACAAAAAGTGCCTGCTGCCGGAAGTTACACTTTTTACTTGTACTGGCCGTTCCATTTAATATAAGATTAAGATAGAGAAGTAATTCCTTGGGGAACATTTAGATAGGGGAGTCCTACATAAAATACGGAGCTGATAATGATGAAATGCCCATCATGTCAATATAACGGAACAAGAGTGCTCGATTCCAGGCCAGTCGATGAAAGTAAATCGATTCGACGACGCCGTGAATGTGAGGCATGTGGTTTTCGATTCACGACATTTGAAAAGGTGGAGGAAACACCGCTTATTGTAGTGAAAAAGGGCGGGACGCGGGAAGAGTTCAGTCGTGATAAAATCCTGCGTGGCTTAATCAGGGCTTGCGAAAAACGCCCGGTTCCCTTGAAAGAACTAGAGCAAATTACCAGTTATGTAGAAAAAGAACTACGCAACCAGGGCATATCGGAAGTGAAAAGCGACAATGTCGGCGAGATGGTGATGGACAAGCTGGCAGAAGTCGATGAGGTTGCCTATGTAAGGTTCGCATCCGTCTATCGACAATTTAAAGACATCAATGTCTTTATCGATGAATTGAAAGATTTGATAAATAAAGAAAGAAAGTAGAGCTGAAGATTCACTTTGGCTCTTTTTTCACTACATCTTTTGAAAGGTTTGAATGGAGATGTCAAAGCATTGGCAAGAATTGCTCCCAGCTGATTCATATTTGGTCTCATCTGCGGGGCTGCTTCATGACTATGATCGGAAAATACTTACCCGACTATATCAACCTCTTATTGGACCTATATGCATTAGCCTATATATGACGTTATGGAGTGAGTTGGAGGAGAACAGGCTATGGTCGGAAACCTCCTCACATTATCAATTAATGAATACCATCGGCCTTAAGTTAGCTGATATTTACGAAGCCCGGCTTTTACTTGAGGGAATCGGTCTGTTGAATGTATATAAGAAATCGAAAAATGAAACGAAGGAATTCATCTATGAGTTAAACCCGCCGCTTTCCCCCCAGCAGTTTTTCACGGATGGAATGCTGAATATTTACTTATACAAAAAAATCGGTAAAGCGCAATTCAACCGGTTAAAGAGATTCTTTTGTGATGACCATATCTTAACCGATCAATATGAAGGTGTGACTAAATCTTTTGCGGAAGTATTCTCATCAGATCATTTGGACTCTTTATATGTAACGGATGAAGCGAAAAATGAATGGCAGCCGATGCCTGAACAGCAATACATCGATCGGACGGAAGGCGTCGAGCCATCGGGGTTTGATGACTTATTTGATTTTGACCTTTTATTTGCCGGGATAAAATCCTCGATCGTACCGAAAAAGGCATTTACTCCGAAAATAAAAAATACGATTGCCAAACTTGCTTTTTTATATGGCATCGATCCGCTTGAAATGCAAAAACTAGTAATGGATGCCGTTTCATTGGATGATGAGATCGATGAGGAAGTGCTCAGAAAGGCGGCAAGGGACTGGTATCAGATTGAACGACAGGCCGATATGCCTTCCCTTGTCAATCGGGTGCAGCCGATTCGTGAACGGACGCAAAAAGAGGAACCGAAAACACAGGAACAAGAGTTAATCCGCCATTTGGAGACGATTTCCCCAAGGGAGCGGCTGATGCAATTGTCTGGCGGTGCAGAGCCATCAAGCGGTGATTTGAAAGTCGTTGAGGGCGTGATGATCAATCAAAAGCTGAATCCGGGTGTCGTCAATGTCTTGATTGAATATGTCATGCTCAAAACGGATATGAAGTTCACGAAGGGCTATGTCGAAAAACTGGCAGGCCATTGGGCACGACTTAAGGTCTCCACGGTGGTCGAGGCGATGGAGCTGGCTAAAAATGAACATAGGAAATATCAGGACTGGGCTCAAGGAAGCAGGAATGCTGCGAAGGGCGGCCGGAAAAAGGCGATACGTGAAGAAGTGGTTCCGGAGTGGCTTGAGAAAAAAGAAGAAGCACAGCAGGAGCAGAATGCAGATCAGCCTGAATTGGATGCCCAGAAACGCGAGCTTCTGGAGAAATGGAAGCAGTGGAAAGCAGGAGGTGAAATGAACGATGGAAAAGATTAATAGGTCCCTTAATAAATTGGCGAATACAAATCAATTTCAACAGCGTTATGAAAAGCTGAAACAGGAGATTTTTGAAAACGAACAAGTGCGGTTATTTATGAATGCCAACAGCTCGACGGTCACGAAGGAAATGATTGATAAAAACTTGGGGAAGCTTTATGAGTTCACTTCACAAAGCAATAAGTGTGATAAATGTCCGAGCTTGGATGGCTGCATGAATATGATGCAGGGGTATTATCCCAAATTGGTGGTTCAAGGGAAAGCCCTGAACCTGCATTATGAAGTCTGCCCGCGGAAATTGGCAGAGGATGAAAAGCGGAAACGGGAAAAGTTGATCCGCAGCCTGTATGTACCGAAGGATATTTTAAAGGCGAGCATTGAAGACTTTACCCAAACGGATAATGAAAACAAACGCTTGTCTGTCTTAAGTAAAGCGATGTCGTTCATTATGGAATATGAGCCAGGTAAAAGGCAAAAAGGCTTATATATTTATGGGAAATTCGGCGTTGGGAAAACGTACTTATTAGGTGCGATCGCCAATGAACTTGCAAAAAGGCAAATTTCCTCCCTTATTGTCTATGTACCTGACTACTTGAGGGAACTTAAGGGATCGATAGGTGATAATACGGTCAATGAAAAAATTGAAATGGTGAAAACGGCACCTGTCCTCATGCTTGATGATATTGGAGCGGAGTCCATGACGAGCTGGGGACGCGATGAGGTTTTTGGTCCGATTTTACAATTCAGGATGCTGGAAAACCTGCCAACGTTTTTCACTTCGAATTTTGACTTGAATGGCCTGGAGAACCACCTGACCTTTTCACAGCGTGGTGAGAAGGAAGAAGTGAAGGCGGCCAGGGTACTGGAAAGAATTCAATATTTAGCTGAGCCGGTCAAGCTTGATGGCATGAATCGGAGAAGATGAAGAAAAGTGGTCTCTTAATGGAGGTCACTTTTTTCATCTTACAAGGCTCATCCTACTTCTAAACACGTCCCCATCCCCATATACATGAAAAAAGAAGCAAGGGGGAAGGGGGGATGTCGTAGTGCAAATTTCGTTTCAAAACGATTCAGAGGCATTGAAATTACTGAATTTCGTTTCTGTCCATCCACTGGGGGCAGAATTTCAAGCATATATTCGATTTCTTCCGCAACAAGGCATGTATGTGGATATGACGGAGTCTTCAGGTGATGAATGGCTAATTCTGCTTCGTGATGCATTTCATTCTTTTTTATTGGAAGAAAAGACGCTTCCTGTTCTGGAGCAAATAATAGTCGGTAAATTTTTTTATAGGGAACGGGAAGAAATTGAAGCCATCATTGAAATTGCATCATCAATCATCGAGGTGGAAAGAACCAGGAGTCAAGATGAAGCATTCAGTACGGAGAAACGATTGATTGAGGAGGGACTTCAAAGCATCTTGGCTGGAAAGGTATCTTTTTCATTCGATTCTTTTACGACCTTCCGTTTGAAATCATTTCAGCACACGTTGGAAAAGTATGTCGTCAAGGCGATTGATGAATACAAGCTGGAACAGGACTATCAAAATTTCATTGCTACGCTCCGTGATTGCCTTCAAGGGCAGGAGTCGAAATTAAGAAAGCTTCACCTGGTCAACCGGGATGGTTTTCATTTCTATGATCAGAAGTTCAGCAAGCTCGACCGCCCAAAAATCAATAGTATGATCGACAGGAGGCTTCTTGCCAAAAGTTCACTATTTCTCGATACGGTGATACTTGCCCCGCTTTTATCGATTGCTCCTGAAAACTTGTGTATCTATACCGATGACAAGGATGAGGGGCTGATCCAGACCATTTCAAGGATTTTCGAAGAACGGGCCACTATCCTGCCACTTTCGTCATTTTCTATGCATTTGAATGATCTTTCGTGGAAAAAAGAAAATTAACCTTGATTTTCACCGTATAACAAATTATAATTTCCTACATACTATTAAAAAACTAAAAGTTATGATGAGGACAAGGGTATTCTAGTCGCCGATTATCAGAGAGGGGAGCCAACAGGCTGTAAGCTTCCTATTCGCATGGAACACTTACCACCTTTAAACTTCGGCTCGGAAAGCAGGCATCCTGTGAATATGAGCTGACGGGAAGCTGCCGTTACCAAGTTACAAGTGCCATTTTGCCGTGAAAAGCAAGCTGGAACGAGGGTGGAACCGCGGGTTAATGATATTTATTACTAAGCTCGTCCCTGTTTTATACAGGGACGGGCTTTTTTGTGTTGTAATGGAATCAAATACCTGTAATTTGTTCGAACAATAAGAAGGAGTGAAACTCAATGTCAGAATTACTGAAAATATCTTTTCCTGACGGAGCGGTTAAGGAGTTTGCTAAAGGCACAACAACTGAAGACATCGCTGCATCCATCAGTCCTGGTTTAAGGAAAAAATCCATTGCCGGAAAATTCAATGGTGAATTATATGATTTGAAACGGCCGATTGAACAAGATGGTTCAATCGAAATCGTCACACAGGACACAGCGGATGCTCTTGAAGTATTGCGTCACAGCACAGCGCACTTGATGGCACAGGCGATCAAACGTTTGTACAAAAACGCTAAATTCGGCGTAGGTCCAGTCATCGAGGGCGGCTTTTACTATGATATGGATCTGGAGGAATCATTGACTCCCGAAGACCTTCCATTGATTGAAAAAGAAATGAAGAAAATCGTCAACGAGAACTTGGAAATTTCCCGCATCGAAGTAAGTCGTGATGAAGCGATTTCCCGTTTTAAAGAAATAGGCGACGAGTATAAATTGGAGTTGATCGATGCAATTCCTGCCGATCAGCAGGTAACGCTTTATGAGCAGGGTGAATTTTTTGACCTTTGTCGTGGAATTCATGTTCCATCAACTGGGAAAATCAAAGAATTCAAGCTATTGAGCATCGCTGGAGCATACTGGAGAGGCGATAGCAAAAACAAAATGCTGCAACGTATTTACGGTACGGCTTTCTATAAAAAAGAAGATTTGGCCGAACACCTGCGTTTCCTTGAAGAAGCAAAGGAACGTGACCATCGTAAAATCGGTAAAGAATTGAACTTGTTCATGAGCTCACAGAAAGTGGGGCAAGGGCTGCCGATGTGGTTGCCAAAAGGAGCGACCATCCGCCGGACAATCGAAAGGTATATCGTGGACAAGGAAGAACGGTTGGGTTATGACCATGTCTACACACCTGTAATGGGTAGCGTGGACCTTTATAAAATTTCTGGACACTGGGATCATTACCAGGACGGCATGTTCCCTGTCATGGAGATGGAAAACGAACAGCTTGTCCTGCGTCCGATGAACTGCCCGCATCACATGATGGTCTATAAAAACAGCATCCACAGCTACCGGGAACTGCCAATCCGGATTGCCGAGCTAGGCTTGATGCACCGCTATGAAATGTCAGGTGCCCTTTCAGGCCTTCAGCGTGTACGTGGGATGACATTGAATGATGCACACATTTTTGTCCGCCCCGACCAAATCAAAGAAGAGTTCAAGCGCGTTGTGAACCTGGTTCTGGAAGTATATAAAGATTTCGATATCAAGGATTATTCATTCCGTCTGTCATATCGCGATCCGCAGGATACAGAAAAATACTTCGATGATGATGACATGTGGGAAAAAGCGCAAAGCATGTTAAAAGGCGCCATGGATGAACTTGGTCTGGATTACTTTGAAGCGGAAGGTGAGGCGGCATTCTACGGTCCTAAGCTTGATGTTCAGGTACGTACTGCTTTAGGGAAAGATGAAACGCTTTCCACTGTTCAGCTTGATTTCTTGCTTCCTGAACGTTTTGATCTTAATTACGTCGGTGAGGACGGCAAGCAGCATCGTCCGGTTGTTATCCACCGCGGTGTCGTTTCCACAATGGAACGTTTTGTCGCTTACTTGATCGAAGAATACAAGGGGGCATTCCCGACTTGGCTTGCACCTATCCAAGCACAAGTGATCCCGGTCTCACCTGAAGTGCACTTGGATTATGCGAAAGAAGTACAGGAAAAACTTAAGGCGCAAGGCATTCGTGTCGACCTGGATACACGTGACGAGAAAATCGGTTACAAAATCCGTGAAGCGCAAATGCAAAAAATCCCGTACATGCTGGTTGTTGGAGACAACGAAGCCAAAGAAGGCAGCGTGAATGTACGTAAGTACGGTGAACAAAAATCCGAAACGATCGCTTTTGAAGATTTCGTTTCAGCGATTAAGGCTGAAGTAAGCCGTTAACATCAAAAAGAGGGGCACATATAGTTGTGTCCCTCTTTTTAATTATGGCATGATAAAATGAAACCATCATGTGAAAATATGTACAGCAATGAAAAGGAGGGGCAGCATGAAAAAGAAATTTACTTATCTATTCGGACCGACATTCCTTGTCATCATCATCTTATTGTTATTGGATGGTTATCGACAATATGCCATCGTCCCGGTCCTGTTATTTTGGATAGCCCTATTTTCTTGGGACGCCATTGAGAAAAAGAAAAAGGCGAAAGAAAACTCTTAACATTTGATGGCTTCTGTCAGTATGGACTGTAACCAAAGGGGGAGTGGGGATAAATGGAGATTAGAAAGGCTTCAAGGGAAGACGCGGATAACTTGGCTGCTCTGTTCAATCATGTTGAAGATTCCGGGTATATGCTGTTCAACCCTGGAGAAAGAAAAGCGACAGCGAAACAAATGGAGAAGCAAATGGAGCAAATCGAAAAAAATCCCCTTTCCGTTTTCCTCGTTGCTGCTAGCGGCCATGAACTGTATGGTTACCTGATCTTATTGGGCAATCAAATGGGCCGAACGAGGCATTCAGCCAAAATCGTCATCGGCATCAATGAAACTGACCGGGGAAAAGGCATTGGTACGAAGCTATTTCAAAAAATGGAGGAGCATGCACGGACAAACGGAATCCGGCGCCTGGAATTGTCCGTGATTGCAAACAACGCCCCTGCGCTTTCCTTATATCGAAAGATGGGTTTTGAAAAGGAAGGAATAAAGCGGGAATCATTGTTTTTTGATGGGAAGTATCATGATGAATATTTTTTGTCCAAATTACTTTAAAAAACGTATTGTCAAATAACTGAATGTCTGATAATATTAATTTTGTTGTGAAAAACGAATAAATTAGCATTTGACAAGTCATCAGTGTTTATGATATATTTCTAAAGTGAATTGAATACGTGTTTGATGAAAAGAAGAAGCACCCGCTTCTCACCTGGTTGACGCAAACAATGCAGTTAACAGGTCATGATTTGATTATTTGGATCTTTCTGAATGAGTCTATCAGTGTGGGTGCAGCATGCATCCACACTTTTTTATTATGATTATATCCTGTAAGCGAGTTGTGAGCGTGACCGAATTTATTCAAATATTCGTATTCGCCAATATCTTTGGAGGTGGCTAACTATTAGTAAAGACGCGATGGTAAACGAGGGCATCCGAGCCCGTGAAGTTCGTCTTATTGACCAAAACGGAGAACAACTTGGAATTAAAACGAAATTCGAAGCATTGGAAATTGCCGCTCGTGTAAATCTTGATCTAGTTTTAGTTGCTGCAAATGCAAAGCCTCCGGTAGCCCGGATCATGGACTACGGAAAACACCGCTTCGAGCAGCAAAAGAAAGACAAGGAAGCACGTAAAAATCAAAAAGTCATCAGTCTGAAAGAGGTTCGTTTGAGCCCGACGATTGAAGAACACGATTTCAATACGAAGCTTCGCAACGGTATTAAATTCCTTGAAAAAGGCGATAAAGTAAAAGCTTCTATCCGATTCAAAGGACGTGCCATTACGCATAAGGAAATTGGTCAACGTGTACTCGTTCGTTTTTCTGAAGCATGTAAAGAAGTGGCTACAATCGAGCAACACCCAAAAATGGACGGGCGCAGCATGTTCATTATCTTAGCACCGAAAAACGAAAAGTAATTGTAAAGTAATTTGTAATGAGGAGGAATACCTTATGCCTAAAATGAAAACTCACCGCGGATCTGCTAAACGTTTCAAAAAGACTGGATCCGGCAAACTTAAGCGTTCTAACGCTTACACAAGCCATTTATTTGCTAACAAATCTACTAAGCAAAAGCGTAAGCTTCGCAAAGCTAGCCTTGTAAGCAAAGGTGACTTCAAACGTATTCGTCATATGCTAGACAACATTAAATAAGTTCGATTTATCGAGTTAAATAGGAGGGAAATAACATGCCACGTGTAAAAGGCGGTACTGTTACTCGCAAACGTCGTAAAAAGGTAATAAAATTAGCTAAAGGTTACTATGGCGCGAAACATATTCTTTTCAAAGTAGCTAACCAACAAGTAATGAAGTCAGGAAACTATGCTTTCCGTGACCGTCGTCAAAAGAAACGTGATTTCCGCAAACTTTGGATCACTCGTATCAACGCTGCAGCACGCATCAACGGTCTTTCTTACAGCCGTTTAATGCATGGTCTAAAGCTTGCTGGTATCGAAGTGAACCGCAAAATGCTTGCTGATCTTGCTGTTGCTGACGATCAAGCTTTTGCTCAATTAGCAACTGCTGCTAAACAACAATTAGACAAATAAGTCTGACTGATACAGCCACTCTCTTTTCAAGAGGGTGGCTTTTTACATATTTAAAGGAGGGAATAAGGATGCAAGGAGTATGGTTCATTGCTGCTTATATGATCATCACAAACATCATCGGGTTTGCCTTAATGGGAATCGACAAAAGGAAAGCGCGTAATGGGGAGTACCGGATCAGTGAAAAGACACTTTGGTTTTGGGCGGTTATAGGCGGAGGGACTGGGTCCTTTTTGGGGATGAAGCAATTCCGCCATAAGACGAAGCATGCCGCTTTTAAGTGGGGCCTGCCGATATTGATGATTCTTCAGATAGGCTTATTGATTAAGATATTCATTCAATTGTAATATGTAGCCGCTATAATGTATATGCTTGTAGAAGCAGCAAAGAGTAGCTGGAGGGAGAGCATGAATGATAAACTGACACTTGTGATGAGCTACGTTCAATCAGGAAGCGTGTTTGCACCGTTGATTTTTATCACTTTTCATTTATTAAGGCAATTTTTATTCATTCCCGTCATTGTGGTTTGCATGTCTGGAGGAGTATTATTCGGGGCAGCTTTTGGAACCATCTATTCGGTAATCGGTTTGACGTTGTCCAGTATGGCCTTTTATTTCGTGATAGGCAAATTTCCGAAAACAAAGGATAGGCTGCTGCGGCTTAAGAATAAGCTTTTTGGAAACCGAAAGCTAAACAGCCGGCAAATTGCAGTACTGAGGCTAATACCATTCATTCACTTTTACTTGCTGTCGCTTTGCTTATTGGAATCCAATAAAGGGCTGAAAAATTATTTTTATCTATCCTTCATGACTAATCTCCCTGTAGCATTCGTATATACGGTTTTTGGCCACTATATTGCAGATTTCAGTCCAACCCTGATCGTCATCATTTTATTATCCTTAACCTTATTGCTCTATTTATTGAGAGAGAAACAGACGGTCGTTCCCTGGAAGGAATTTTTTCGTTCAGATGATTAATATAGAGCCTTGAGTACATTTTTCTCAAGGCTCTTCATTACGTGTGATTTTTTTTCATTTTTGTAAAAATTCCTTAACAGGGCTTTTCCAATCAATAACGGCATCCGGATATTGTTTTTTTATGGCTTCCTCGATTTTTAAAAAGTCATTTCGCTTCAAGCCTTTTAGGCCGGCCACTTTCTTGGGCCATATGAAGATGGAGATGACCTCAAAGGAGCGTTCCGTCGTCCCTAGATACTTTTCCCCTTCAAACATCACCCCGTTGTACGTCAATAAAAAATTCTTTCGTATATTGGCTGTATCGTCGAGCAGAAAGAACTTTTTCTGTTCATGTGCCAGCTCTAATTTTCTTTTCGGATTAAATAGATATTTGATGACTGTATATATTAAGAAAATGATGAGAGCCAAAAGAATGAACCGCATGATCAATACCATGGAGCTACCTCCTTAAACAGAGTGATTCCCTTCATTTACGTATGGGTTTTTAATAAGTTTCATTTATTTGATATAATTTAGGGGAAGACAAGGAAAGAAGTGATGAAAATGAACATAGGTAAATTAATGGAAATGCAGGCAGCTTTGGATGAGCATATACAATCAAAGCATGAATTGGGTTCTGAAGACTTGGTGGAACGGAAGATACTTGCTCTTTTAGTGGAGCTTGGTGAGCTAGCCAATGAAACGAGATGTTTTAAATTCTGGAGTCTTAAAGGCCCCTCTGATAAAGAAACGATTTTGGCTGAATACGTGGATGGCATTCATTTCATTTTGTCACTCGGGATCGAACGGGGATTTGTACCGGAAGTTCCATCTGCCCCAACCATGCATCAGGAGGATTTGACTGTTCAATTTACTGCTATTTACGGCTACATCAGTGAATTTCGCACACAGTTGACAGAGTCATCCTTCCAAAAGGTATTTGCTGCGTATTTACATTTAGGGGAGTTGCTTGGATTTTCGGCAATGGATGTGGAAAAAGCTTATGTAAGCAAAAATGAAGTGAATTACGAAAGGCAAAAGCAAGGCTACTGATTGTTTATGTAATCGATTGTCTGTATAATTATTCTTGTAATGTAAGTTATAGGGAGGTAAAAGAATGGCTCAATTGGATGAAACGTTAAAGATGCTTCGGGACTTAACGGATGCTAAAGGCATTGCAGGAAATGAAAGTGAAGTAAGAAAAGTGATGACCGAATACATAACACCATTTGCGGATGAAATATCGACAGATGGCCTGGGGAGTTTGATTGCCAAGAAAACGGGGGATGAAAACGGACCGAAAATCGTCGTTACCGGGCATATGGACGAAGTCGGATTCATGATCACCCAAATTGATGATAAAGGATTTTTGCGTTTTCAGCCGGTAGGGGGCTGGTGGTCACAGGTAATGCTGGCCCAGCGCGTGACGATCGTTACAGGTAAAGGTGATATAACTGGCATTATCGGTTCCAAGCCGCCACATATCCTGTCAGCCGATGCAAGGAAGAAGCCGATTGATATTAAAGATATGTTTATTGATATTGGTGCATCCAGCAAAAAAGAGGTTAAGGAATGGGGCGTCAAGCCAGGGGATATGGTTGTGCCATATTTTGAATTCACGGTCATGAATAATGAAAAGATGCTTCTCGCCAAAGCCTGGGACAATCGAATTGGCTGTGCAATCGCCATTGATGTGCTTAAACAGCTGAAAGAAAGCGACCATCCTAATGTAGTATATGGAATTGGCGCAGTGCAAGAAGAGGTCGGCCTGCGTGGCTCCAAAACATCCACATTCAAAATTCAGCCGGATATCGGCTTTGCCGTCGATGTCGGCATTGCTGGTGATACACCGGGGGTTTCCGAAAAAGAAGCGATGAGTAAGATGGGGGAAGGCCCGCAAATCGTCATCTATGATTCATCGATGGTGGCACATAAGGGATTGCGCGATTTCGTCACCGACACGGCTGATGAAATGAATATTCCTTATCAATATGAATCGATTCCAGGCGGCGGGACGGATGCCGGCTCCATCCATTTAACGGCAAATGGTGTTCCCGCTCTGGCGATCACGATTGCCACACGCTACATTCATTCACACGCAGCAATGCTTCACAGGGATGATTATGAGAATGCAGTTAAGCTCATTGTCGAAGTGATTAAACGCCTCGATCGCGAAGCGGTTGATCGGATCATTTACGAATAATATAGTGAAAGTAAAAAATGGAGAGGCCTAATTTAGGTCCTCTCCATTTTCTATTTCTTATTACTACTTATCTTCGACGATTATATAGACCGCTTTGATGGGGCCATGGACTCCGACGACAAGGTCCATTTCGATATCAGCAGAGTTGCTCGGGCCTGTTATGAAATTGATGCAGGAAGGAACGACCTCGCCCCGTTTAACTTTTGAACGGATGGCCGCAGCAGCCTGGGTCATTCGCGGTACGATGGTGCTTTTTGGAATGATGGAAACATGGCAAGAAGGAAGGAAGCTGATGGAACGGCCGTGATCCTTGTCGCTGAACAAGACGACGGTCGCTGATTCTGCTAATGTCATCTCACTGAATGTGATTCCGATGTTAGCACTTTCGGCTTTTTCGATATTTTCTTTGCCGGCTTGGTGATCCCATATATGGACATCTTTTTCCTTTAAGATACCCTCTAACCCATAGTCGGAAAACCGATCGTCCTTAGGGATGATCAAGGGTCCGTTTCCAAGCTCCTCGATCACCTGTGTTAAACAATGCATCACTTTCTTGGAGTCGGTAACGTGAAATTGAGTATGCACCCGTTTACATTGCTCCTCCAATTCCGCGACAAGCTCATTTGGTGTCGCATGTTTCAAAACTTCTTTTTGGGGGGCGTGCTTCCATTCCGGAACGGAGATGCCTTCCGTAATAGGACCCCTTCCCAGGTTTTTTGCTATATTGTTTAAAAATGTCCCTTCATTATGGATGGTTCCATTCATGATGGTTTCCCTCCTTTTTCCCGATTTTTGAACCAGTCCCGAAAGCTCTCTTTCCCTGGAGCAGGGAACTCGCGGCTTTCTGTCCAAGTTTTGAGCGGTCCCGGTCCTTTCGAGATGATATCCCCCGTTTTAAAAGGGGACATCGCTGATGGTGCGATTTTGGAGCCGAATTTATAAAGCATAGGCGATGCCGCACCAATTCCGAAGGCCTTCATGGCCATCTTTTCTGAAAACGGCGCCATTTTTTCCTTTTCAACGATGACTTCCCGATGCTTCCTCAGTAAATCATGGAGAGGAATCTTTACCGGACAGGCATCTGTACAGGCGGCACAAAGAGTGGAGGCATATGGAAGTTCCTTGAAATCATCATAACCTCCGAGTAAAGGTGAAAGCACAGCACCGATTGGTCCGGGGTATATTGAACCATATGAATGACCGCCAACCTGGCGATAGACTGGGCAGACATTTATACAGGCAGCACAGCGAATGCATTGAAGAACGGATTGAAACTCAGTTCCCAAGATGGAGGAGCGTCCATTATCCACGATCACAAGGTGAAACTCCTCGGGTCCGTCTACATCACCTTCATCACGCGGACCGGTAAGTGCGGTGATGTAACTGGTCAATCTTTGGCCGACAGCGCTTCTTGTCAATAAGCTGACAAGGACTTCGAATTCATCGAATGTAGGTACAAGCCGTTCCATTCCCATCACGGTGATTTGCGTTTTTGGGAGGGCGGTGACCAAATCTGCATTTCCTTCATTCGTCACCAAACCGATCGAGCCCGTTTCCGCAATCGCAAAATTACAGCCGGTAATGCCCACATCGGCGCTTAAGAAATCTTTCCGCAGAATGCCCCGGACATGGGCGGTAAGCTCTTCCGGCTTTTCAGTTTGCGTATATGCAAGCTTTTCTTTAAAAACATCCCTAATCTGCTCCTTATTTTTATGGAGAGCAGGTGCGACGATATGGGAAGGGGGATCATGATCATCCACTTGTAAAATGTATTCACCAAGGTCCGTTTCAACGACATCGAGGCCAACTGCCTCAAGAGTGGCATTCAAATTGATCTCTTCCGTGACCATCGATTTGGATTTCACGACCTTTTTGGCATTCTTTTTTACAATAACATCCTTGATGTAACCGCTTGCTTCTTCAGCCGTTTGAGCGAAGAAGACATGACCGCCTCTTTTCGAAACATTTTCTGCGAGCTGGTGCAAATAGAAATCAAGGTTACTAAGCACATGCTGCCTGATTTCTTCCCCAAGGGAACGCCAATCCTCCCAGCTTCCCAATTCATCAACGGCAGTCAGCCGCCGTCCGTGTAATCGTTCTTGGGCACTCGATACGGCCAATCGCATAAAATCATTATGTATTCCTTCATCCACCCGGTCTTTAAACTTGGCAGAGCTGGTTTTCATAGCCATAATTTTTTCCCCTCCTCGCTTTCTTTAAATACTATTCAGGACTTCCGCAATATGAAGCACTTGCACCGGTTGCCCCTTCCTTTGGATCCGCCCGCCGATATTCATCAAACATCCTGCATCCCCGCCGATTAAAAAATCTGCCCCGGTATCTTCAATATTGCAGACTTTCTCCTCGACCATCTGCCCGGAAATGTCACCCATCTTGACCGAAAAGGTTCCCCCGAACCCGCAGCAGTTTTGGGCATCCGGAAGTGGTGTCATTTCCAGCCCCCTGACATGGCTTAACAAAATGGCAGGTGCTTCCTTGACCTTAAGCAGCCGTGTCATATGGCATGAAGTATGATAAGTGGCCTTTCCCTTAAGGGTCGCCCCGACGTCGGTCACTTTTAAGACATCCACGATGAATTGGGTCAATTCATATGTTTTAGCCGCTAATGATGCCGCTTTCTTTTCCCATTCGGCATCCCCTTTGAATAGGGCCGGATATTCCTTGAACATCGCTGCACAGGAACCGGAAGGGGTTACGATGTATTCAGCATCCGCGAACGTTTTAATCATCTTTTTCATGGCTTCCTTCGATTCCTTCGTATACCCGCTATTATATGCCGGCTGTCCGCAGCATATCTGGGATTCCGGGAAATCGATCTCACAGCCTAATCTCTCGAGTAGCTCCACTGTCGCTTTGCCGACATTGGATTGAAACAAATCGACTAAACATGTTGCAAAGAGAGTAACTTTCAATCTGAACTCCTCCTATTTCAAATAAGTTAACAGGTCATCTGATGACTAGAAAATGGAAAAAGGAAATGGTTTAGAGAATATACCAATTTCCATGATTTTTTAAATGAGATAATCGTTTTCAAAATAATATATCAATTTTATCCTTTTTTGTATAGGGTATTTTTGAAATTAATGAAAGGTCAACTATGCTTTTACTGATTTTTTTGGATGACCCGGTCCAGTGATTCCTCGACGCTTTGAAGGTGAAACAGCATGGCACTGCGGGCTCCGTCTTCATCCTGTGCCAAGATTGCATCATAAATCCTGACATGCTGCTGATAAAGCTGCTTAAGTGTCATCTCTTCGGAATAAAGCGCAACCCGACGGATATCACGCATCTTTTCCGTCATTAATTCTGAAACATGGTTCATCAATGTAATCAGCAGCTCATTTTGTGATGCGTTTGCCACTGCAACATGGAAGGCGATATCCGCTTTATCACTAAGTTCTTCATCATCTGATACCTTTTCCATATTAAAAAGCCTGTCCTTGAGTTCGATAAGGTTTTCTTCCGTTCTTTTTTTCGCTGCCACTTCTGCCGTACCGGACTCAAGTATTTTCCGAACTTCCAGTAAATGCTTGATATTGTCTTGATCCATCAAAAGGGCGGCAGACAAGGGGTGGTTCATGATGGCGGGGTCGAAGGTTTTAACGAATGTTCCTTCACCTTGTTTTATTTCAATAAGACCCATTGAACTCAATGCACTTAATGCTTCACGGATGGCCGGGCGCCCGACTTGGAAATTTTCCGCAAGCTGCTGAATCGAATCCAATTGTTCACCTGGTTTCAGGCTGCCTGACCGAATCATTTCATAAAGTTCATCGCTGACTTCTTCATAAATTTTTTTCGGCTTTATTTTTTTATATACCAAGTAGTAGCACCTCTATTTTCTATGAGTTTCTCTGATTAATATTATATAACACAAATGCTATATGACACTTCCAGAAGGGTGAAAAATCAACAAAAAATAAAAAAAATCTTGATTTTATATTTTCAATCATTTAATTTTAATGAGTACTCATCAAGTCATCTGATGACTTTGAATATTTCGGTATGTAAGGGGTTTCAATTAGCGATTGATTTCTGAATTTTTTAAAAAATCTATAGAAAATGGAGTCGAAATGAATGACATGGACACAAAACTTTACGCCGATCACCGATAATTTAGTTTTATCATCTCTTGCCGCACTCATTCCAATTCTTTACTTTTTCTGGGCACTTACCATCAAACGTATGAAAGGTTACATTGCAGGTATAACCACTTTGCTTGTAGCTCTTGCAGTGGCTGTATTGATATACGGAATGCCTGCAGGAAAAGCAGTGATGTCTGCTTCACAGGGAGCCGTATATGGGCTGCTCCCAATCGGATGGATAATCATCACTTCCGTATTTTTGTACAAAATGACTGTTAAAAGCGGACAATTCAATATCATTCGTTCTTCAGTGCTTTCGCTTACGGAAGACCGCCGTCTCCAGGCATTATTGGTGGCATTTTCTTTCGGGGCATTTTTAGAAGGTGCCGCGGGATTTGGAGCACCTGTTGCCATTTCGGCTGCGCTTTTGGTCGGTCTCGGATTTAACCCGCTATATGCAGCCGGAATTTGTTTGATCGCGAATACCGCTCCGGTAGCATTCGGGGCAGTTGGAATACCGATTATCGCCATGGAAGGCCCTACTGGCATAGCCGCCATGGAGATCTCAAAAATGGTCGGCCGCCAATTGCCATTCCTTTCGGCTTTCATTCCGCTTTATCTCATTTTAATAATGACTGGGTGGAAAAGGTCGCTTGAAGTCCTGCCGGCAATTTTGGTTTCCGGATTTTCCTTTGCCATCACACAGTACTTAAGTTCAAATTTTCTTGGGCCCGAACTACCGGACATCCTTTCCGCGTTAGTGTCACTATTTGCATTGGCAATCTTCCTTAAATTCTGGAAACCTAAAACGATCTTTCGCTTTGCCTCCGAGGAAACGGCAGCCACTGTCGAACCTTTATATACAGCCGAAGCGGAGACAAAATACTCGAAATGGCAGATATTCCATGCTTGGTCACCATTCCTTCTGTTAACGCTTTTCATAACAATATGGGGGATGAACCCAATAAAGCCGGCACTCTCCGGACATTATGAAGGCACCAATGTGCTGCTTGGCGCAATCAATGAAATCGGGAAGCTATTAACCTTCCAAATCGAAGTCCCAGGTCTGCATAATGAGATAATCGGAAGCAATGGATTGCAGATTGCGGCTTTCTATAAAATAGAACTGCTCGGGGCAGCCGGGACTGCCATTTTACTGGCTGCAATCGTAACGAAGTTCATCGCACACATGTCTGCAAAAGACTTTTATAGCACCTTTGTTGAAGCGATGAAAGAGTTGGCAAAGCCCATCTTGATGATTTCTACCGTGGTGGCCTTTGCCTACGTGACGAATTCTTCAGGAATGTCGACAACATTAGGGATGACCCTTGCAAAATCGGGTGATTTATTTCCGTTCTTCGCACCGGTTCTCGGCTGGCTAGGGGTGTTCATTACCGGATCGGATACATCAGCAAACCTCTTATTTGGCAGTCTGCAGAAAGTGACCGCTCTTAAAGTTGGGATGGAACCGGTGCTGGCGCTGGCGGCGAACTCTTCCGGAGGGGTCACCGGAAAGATGATCTCACCACAATCGATAGCGATTGCATGTGCTGCCGTTGGCTTGGCGGGCAGGGAATCGGAATTATTGAGATTCACGCTCAAACATAGTCTTTTCTTATTGCTGCTTGTTTGTGTGATTACCTTCTTGCAAAATGGCGTCCTTTCCTGGATGATTCCATAAGTAGAATGAGGCTCCCTTTTCATAGGGGAGCCTCGAAATATTTTTCAAGCCCATACAAAAAAGGAGGACATATAATGCAATTGGCAGCTGTGGCAGGGAAATTGGTTCATGAGGTTCGGAAACTGATTGAAGAGGAAATCATCATTATTGATCATGCTGGCACAATTATCGCCAGCACCGACAGCAGCCGTATTGGATCTTATCATGAAGGAGCCATCCACGCTTTCAACAATCGTGAGAAATTGATCATCAACAAACAGGATGAACGAAGTTGGAAAGGAGTGAAGGCAGGTATAAACCTACCTATTTTCTTCAACCAGGAAGCCGTTTGTGTCATTGGAATTACAGGTGACCCCAAACATGTTTCCCCTTATGCGGAACTATTAAAAAAGATGACGGAGATGTTCATTCAGGAAAGCTATCATTTCGAACAAGCAGAATCCCAATCACGTCTGATGGAATTCTTTGTATTTGAATGGCATCAGCTGCAGACGTTCAATGAACATTTCCTTCAGAAGGCCAAGTTGCTTGGGGTCGATGTTCATGCAGACCGAATCATCACTCTTGGGGAATTCAAGACTGAGGAAATCATTGAACCTCATGTATGGAGAACGCTTCAGATTTACATAAGCCAGCAGCATCCCAATGACATCGCAGTCCGTTGGGGGAGGAACCAATTCGTCATTCTTTCAATAGCCGATTTCATCGGTTCAAAAAACCAGCAATATAAGAAACTAAGTAAACTGCAAAAAAAGCTAGAGGAGAGTTCGGGTTATAAAGTGTGTGCAGGAGTAAGTTCGCGTGCATCAGGATCCGCTTTCAGGTCGGCGTTTTTTAAAGCGGAACGTTCCTTGAAAATCGCGTGTCCTTCATCAGGGATCATATTTGACGAGGACTTGAAGCTTGAGGTCCTGTTTGATGAAGTTACCGCTGAAACAAAACAGGAATATTTATCCAGGACAATTCAGGAGCTGCTTCCTAATGAGGAGCTGCTTAAAACCCTCTCCATGTATTTTGCATGTGATCTATCTTTGAAGGAAACAGCCGCAGCCCTGCACATCCATATCAATACCCTTCATTACAGGCTTAAGCGCATAGAAGATTTGACCCGACTGAACCCTAGGAAGCTAGCCGATTTAGTCACTATGTATCTAGCGGTAAGAGTATTGGATAAACATACAAAATAATTCTCTGGAAAGCACTAAATTCTATATATTCATACATAGAAGGCCAAGTGTTTTTTTTCTTATACTTACAACATATAAAAAATCTCGAAATTTCCTATGTTTATGAGGAGGATGTACATGTTAACAAAACAGGTTAAGCAGCTACTTCTTACCATCGTCGGTCAGGAGAATTACGATGACTCGAAAGTGGAATGTCTAGTCTATTCATATGATGCAACGCCAGGCTTTCAAGCGATGCCGGATGCTGTCATTAAACCGGGCAGCACAGCTGAAGTCGCAGCCATCGTCAAAGTTTGTAACGAATATAATGTTCCGATCGTTCCACGCGGGTCTGGGACGAATTTGAGCGGAGGCACCTGCCCGACAGAGGGTGGGCTTGTCCTTTTATTCAATCGAATGAATTCATTACTTGAAATAGATGAGGAGAACTTAACGGCTACCGTACAGCCTGGGCTCATCACATTGGACTTGATTTCAGCAGTTGAAGAGAAGGGATTGTTTTATCCGCCGGATCCGAGTTCGATGAAAATCTCCACGATTGGCGGCAACATTAATGAGAACTCTGGCGGACTGCGAGGATTAAAGTACGGAGTCACCCGTGATTATGTCATCGGGCTTGAAGTTGTCCTTCCGAACGGGGACATCATTCGAACAGGGGGCAAGCTTGCCAAAGACGTAGCCGGATATGATTTAACGAAACTATTTGTCGGATCGGAAGGGACCTTGGGAATCGTTACGGAAGCGATCCTAAAGCTGATCCCCATGCCGGAAACGACAAAGACGATGCTTGCCTTATATCAAGATCTGGATGCTGCAGCCCAGTCAGTGGCCAAGATCATTTCAAATAAAATCATTCCTGTTACATTGGAATTTCTGGATCGGCCGACTTTGATAGTTGTTGAAGACTTCGCGAAAATCGGTTTGCCCACCAATGTGGAAGCGGTCCTGCTGATTGAACAGGATGGGCCGCCTGAAGTGGTGGAACGTGATATGAAAAGGATGGCCGATATCTGTCTAGAGGAGAAGGCGGTTTCAGTGGAAATTGCCGAAACGGAATCTGACGCTGTCGCCTTGAAAACAGCAAGACGGACAGCCCTTTCCGCACTGGCACGCCTAAAGCCGACAACCATTTTGGAAGATGCCACCGTTCCCCGCTCGGAAATTGCCAAAATGGTTAAAGCAATTAATGAAATCGCAGACAAGCATGACGTGGATATTTGCACTTTTGGTCATGCTGGGGATGGGAACCTGCATCCAACGTGCATTACCGACGCTCGTGATCATGAGGAAATGGAGAGGGTGGAGCTCGCTTTTGCCGACATTTTTGCCGCGGCTATCGACCTTGGCGGGACGATTACCGGTGAACATGGTGTAGGAGCGATGAAGGCCCCGTATCTTGAATGGAAGCTGAAGAAAGAAGGGATTGACGCAATGAGGGCGATTAAACAAGCTTTCGATCCCAATAACATCATGAATCCCGGCAAAGTATTTGCCAAGGAAACCAGGAAAAGAGTGGTGGTTACTTCATGACGACAGTTCAGGAAAGGAAAACCATTGCCATTCAATTCGCGGAAAAAATGAATGAAGATGAATTGTTGAATTGTATGCGCTGCGGCTTTTGCTTACCCCATTGCCCGACATACATAGAATCGGGGCTAAAGGAATCCCATTCACCAAGGGGCCGGATCGCACTTATGAAAGCGGTGGCGGATGGTGTGATTGAGCCTGATGAGGATGTAGAACGTTCGTTGAGTCTTTGCCTCGGCTGCAGGGCTTGTGAGCCTGTGTGTCCTTCAGGTGTCAAATATGGACATCTTCTTGAAGAAGCAAGGGATATCATCCATCAGAATAAAAAACACAGTTACCCTGTAAAAACGATTCGCAAGGCCGTCTTTAGTGGGTTATTCCCACACCAGGAGCGAATGCAGGCCATGACGAGTTTGCTTGGCTTCTATCAGAAATCAGGACTGCAATACATTGCCCGTAAAACGGGAGTCCTCAGCCTGCTTCCGGATAATTTGGCAACCATGGAAAAAGTGCTGCCGAAAGTCCCGAAAAAATCAGAAATGAAAAATAGGCCGACCAAGCTGCCTGCAACCGGAACGCCGCTCAAAAAGGTGGCTTTCTTTTCCGGCTGCTTGATGGATACGATGTTTTTGGAGACGAACAAGGCCACATTAAAGCTTCTTCAGCTGGCCGGATGTGAAATCGTGATTCCGAAATCCCAGGCATGTTGCGGGGCGCTGCACGGACATAGTGGCGAAAAAGAAGGTGCTAAGCAACTGGCCAAGCGTAATATAGAAGCTTTTGAAGCAGAGGAAGTTGATTATATTATTACGAATGCCGGCGGATGTGGAGCTTTTCTCATAGATTATGACCATCTGCTCCAAGCTGAACCAGAATGGCACGACCGTGCAATCGCATTTAAAAATAAGTTGAAAGATATCAGCGAGATACTTGTTGATTTGCGTTTCCAGGAAAAGGTTCGCTTGAAATTGCCGGCTCAATCGGTAACTTTTCAGGATTCCTGTCACTTACGGAATGTGATGAACACCTCATTGGCTCCGCGAGTTCTCCTTCAATCGATAGAAGGAATCGACTTCAGGGAAATGAAGGATGCGGATCGGTGCTGCGGCTCCGCAGGGATTTATAATATTGTTGAATCAGAGATGTCCATGAATATTCTTGACTCTAAAATGGAGCACACGAAATCGACACAGGCCGATATTGTTGTAACGGCAAACCCTGGCTGTTTGTTACAAATGCAATTGGGGATCGAGAGGGAAAACTTGGGGGATTGTACGAAAGCAGTGCATATTGCAGACCTGCTAATAAAGGCTGTGGCTTTATAATAGAAGAAAAAAGAATGTAAATAGAAAATAAATGTAATTATTTGGTTAAACATTACATTTTAATAAATGAGGAATCCCTTGTAAAGTCTGGATTTTAGAAAAAAATGCGTTCTGTGCTGAGAACGAATTGTAAAAGTTATAACAAAAAAGAAATATTGATTCCTCGTTTACTTAGGACCATGGCGGGTAGTGTTTATATATAGCATCCACTAAACGAAACAACAAAACCTAAGGAGGAATGTAAAATGAATAAAACAGTATATGGAGTTTATGAATCAAACGCAGAAGTGATCCAAGCAATTAATGCACTTAAGGCAAAGGGTTTTGAAGGGGACGATATTACTGTCGTCGCGGACAAGGAAGAAACATTGGATTTCACGAACCACAAACGCGAAACGGATGTTCATACAATGACGAATGTTCCTAACGACGAATCGTTTATGGACAAGGTGGCACGTTTCTTCATGCCGGAAGATACGGCAGATCTTTCAACAAGATTGGCGAATGCAGGCCTTTCGAATAATGAAGCGGCTGAACATGTCTTTGATGTAGAGAACGGAAAAGTCCTGGTTCTGGTTGAAGAAGGTGAAGGCCATCTTGGAACGGCAAAAGATAAATTCACGACCGGAACAATGGACACTGCCGGTACAAGGCTTGATACAAACTCCACCAACCAACTATTTAACGGCACTGAAAAAACCGATGCATTAAATAAAGAAGATGTATATGGAGTCAACGGACACGGCCGTGAATTGCCAGAGGATGAAAGGACGCTTACACTACGCGAAGAACAGCTGAACATCGATAAAGAAAAAGTTCAGACAGGTGAAGTCGTCATTAACAAAGAAGTCAATGAACAGCATAAAACGATAAATGTCCCTGTTGAACACGAAGAAGTGACAGTCGAGCATAGATCAGTTTCAGGGCGTGAAGCGAATCTGGAAACCGGGAGCATTGAAGATGGGGAAACAATCAGGATCCCTGTTGTTGAAGAAAAATTGGAAGTTTCGAAAAAACCGGTCGTCTCTGATGAAATTGTCATCAAGAAACATGCTGTACAAGAAACGGAACAAGTTCAGGATACTCTTAAAAAGGAAGATATTCAGCTTGATAGTACAGATGATTCGATCGTGAATGAGAAAAAGGCAACTGAACATAGAACCGACCGCTTCTAAGCTTGAAGGAAAAAGCCTGCAGTTTTAAAACTGCAGGCTTCTTTTTGATTTTAGAGACTTATTAAAGGTTCGAGCCTAGGGAAGGCAAACCTTTTTGTTTAATTAGCACCCATCAGGGTATAAATACACATAAGAAGAAATATCGGAATAATAGGAGGAGGAAGAAGCATGGGAAAAACATTATATGGTGTTTTTAATACGGAAAGAGAACTAATCCAGGCTATACAATCCCTCAAGGGAAAGGGGGTCCATGAAGGAGAAATAACGGTAATGGCTGATAGGAAAGAAGATTTGGATTTCGTCAATGAAAAGCGTGATCCGGATGTCGAAGTCGTTACTAACTCAAATGAGGATTCCTTCATTGATAAGATGAAACATTTTTTCCTGAACGAGAGTTCTGAAGATATAAGGAACCGACTAGGTGAGTTAGGGCTTGCCGATAGTGAAGCCACTGCTTATATAAATGAAGTGGAGGCTGGAAAATTCCTGATTCTTTTAGATGAATCGAAAACCGTATCAGCACGAGAGAACATAACTTCCAACCGTATCGAGGATACGGACGAACCTGCAGAGAATCCGATTAAAACAGGAGTGGTGAACAATCCGGACCCTAACCTTTTTCCTGAAACAACAGCGAATGCCTATCAATCAGGAGAAGTGGAAGCACAGCCAGGAAGAAGTGAAGAGCTTCACGGGAATTCAGCTAACATCTTTGAAAATGAAGAACTGGGTACGAAGCGAGCTCAAGAAAGGGAAATCTGGGGGAACTCCACGGAAAAATTCAAGAAGCAAAAACCAGGTAATCATGAAGGAACACTGGCAAGCGACCCTCATGCAGACCCGTTTTCTGCCGATACTGACAAAGCCCTCGATGCCCGAGGATCACTGGATCAGACTCTGAGCCCGAATGCGAGCGGACAGCAAGAGGAAGGCTTGCAAGAAGAATACATCAAAAATCGAATCAATACCGACAATCTGTAATACGCAAAAAGAACAGCCTGCACAAGGCTGTTCTTCAGTTTGTGGATAAAGAGGGTTTCGGAAAATATATCTTTCATCAAATTATGTTCCCGAAAAATCTGACCCAAAGCAACATCTTATATCCTCCGATTTGATATAGTTGATTGGAGCGAGTCGGTGCCTGGAATGGAAATCAACGTCCAAGTTGTACAAGCCATAAAGAAATTGCAGGCAAACTCGATTCTTCATCTAGTTTGTCTACAGGCTTTTTTTAAAAAATCCTTTAGGCAAAGGGTTTTCCCGTTCATTAGTTGCGAATTTCCGCTATACTATTTGCTTGTTTAATGTTAAAGCCGCAAGGTATAATGACTAAGGAATTTTATTTTTAGTAGAGTAACAAGGAGAGGGAGAAACATGGAAAAAAACGTATATGGTGTTTTTGACTCTAATCCGGAAATACTTGCTGCAATTCAAGACTTAAAAGCTAAAGGCATATCTGGCACCCAAATGACAGTGGCAGCTGATATAAAAAATCACGTGCAGCTTGGAAATGAACATACGGATATACTGATCATTGCCAATCAGGATAAGGAGGACACTCTTTTCTTGAAAATTTTCCATTACTTCACAGATGAAGGGTCTGGAGATTTACGCAGCTTTTTCACGAAATATGGCTACTCTTTTGCTGAGACAAAAGCGATGCTTGAAGAAGTGAGCTCAAAAAAACTCATCTTGCTGCTTGATGAAGAAGTCTCCATCGAAAAACTTAAGGCTGGCGAAGCGAAATCAAAAAAATAACAGCCTGCTAAGGCTGTTATTTTTTTAATCCTGCTTCGAGGGCAGTGATCATTTCCTGTTTTTCCTGCTCGGATGAATTTTGCCAGATGACCTCGAATAATACTCCCAATCCAGGAAGCATTTTTTCCTCGCCATTTTGTATGGCATCGACAATCGTGTCTTCCAGCTGCTCTTGCGAATTTCCAGATACATTTTGGATGATCGCATTACGTAAGTTTAAATTCATAATTATTCCTCCTCTAACACATAATGACTGACATTAATAGCATTTCACAAACTCGCATGCAATATGTATGCGAATTGCGTTATAATAGGAAAATCAGTGTGAAGTTAAAGGAGCGTTTACCCTTGAAATATATCGAATCCGTAAAAAACCCGCAAGTTAAGCATTGGAAAAAACTTTTGACCAAAAAAGAACGCGATAAAACAGGTAAATATTTAATCGAGGGTTTTCACTTAGTTGAAGAAGCCTTAAAAGAAGAAATCGTCTTGGAAGTGATCATAAATGAAGAAACTGAAATGCCTGCCCATTTTAAGGTGGAAGGCACAGAACTCATTTATGTGAAAAATGATATTATGAAGGCGATATGCGATACCGAAGCCCCGCAGGGAATTGCCGCGGTTTGTGAACAGAAATCAACGAGCATGGCGTCCATCAATCCGGATAAGCTATTGTTGATCGATGCCGTTCAAGATCCGGGTAATATTGGAACGATGATCAGGACAGCGGATGCTGCTGGAATCGATGCGGTCATACTTGGCGAAGGGTGTGCCGACTTGTATAATCCCAAAGTGGTCCGTTCGACGCAAGGAAGCCTCTTTCATATGCCTGTCATTAAAGGGAACCTTTCCGAAATCATCGATGAGCTGAAGCAAGGCGGCACACCGGTTTATGGCACGGCATTAGAAGGCGCATCACCATTTGAGGAAGTGGAAAAGTCTTCCCGATTTGCCCTCCTGGTCGGTAATGAAGGCCAAGGGGTATCAAAAGAATTATTGGTGAAAACGACTAAAAACCTTTATATTCCCATCTACGGAAAAAGCGAATCATTGAATGTGGGTATCGCTGCCGGGATTTTAATGTACCATTTACGAAAATCGATTTGAAACGGCCGAAGAATTATAATATAATAAAACAGAATTTTATAATGAAACGACGATGACAAAGACTAGTAGCTTTAGTTAACCATATCCAGGGAGAAAATGCCTTGACTGAAAGCATTTTTATGGCACTGCTTAAGTGAATTCACCTTTCGAGTTGGCATTGGGAAGACAGGATGTCTGAAAAATGTTCCGGTGAAGAGCCGTTATTTTTAATGAAGTGAGTGCAGAAGTTTTTTTGTTTTGTGCACTAATAAGGGTGGTACCGCGATACATAAACCTCGTCCCTTTAGGGATCGGGGTTTTTTTGTGTTCATTTTTACAAAAGGAAAATAAAGGAGGAAGACATGATGCAGGAACGTTTACTAGAACTGCAGGAAGAAGCGTTGCAAAAAGTTGCCGCCGCTTCCGAATTAAAAGAACTGAATGAAGTCCGTGTTGCTTATTTAGGGAAAAAAGGGCCAATCACTGAGGTATTGCGCGGCATGGGTAAATTATCTGCCGAAGAACGCCCGAAAATCGGGGCACTTGCCAATGATGTACGGGAAGCGATCGCAACAAAGATCGAGGAGAAGCAAAAAGCACTTGAAACTGCGGCAGTCAATGCAAAGCTAGCAACTGAAACGATTGACGTCACACTTCCAGGACGTCCGGTAAACAAGGGGAACCTTCATCCATTAACACGTGTCGTGGAAGAGATCGAAGACTTATTCATCGGTATGGGTTATACGGTCGCGGAAGGCCCTGAAGTTGAAAGCGACTATTACAACTTCGAGGCACTTAACTTGCCAAAAAGCCATCCGGCACGTGATATGCAGGATTCCTTCTACATCACGGATGAAATCCTGATGCGTACGCATACGTCACCTGTTCAAGCAAGAACGATGGAAAAACATAAAGGTCAAGGTCCTGTTAAAATCATTTGCCCAGGAAAAGTATACCGCCGTGATAACGATGATGCGACACACTCCCATCAATTCCAGCAAATTGAGGGCTTGGTCATCGATGAGAACATCAGCATGAGCGATCTGAAAGGAACACTAGACGTATTTGCGAAAAAAGTATTCGGGCAAGACCGTGAAATCCGTCTTCGTCCTAGTTTCTTCCCATTTACCGAGCCTTCCGTCGAAGTCGATATTTCTTGTAAAATCTGCGGCGGTAAAGGCTGCAGCGTTTGTAAACAAACAGGCTGGATCGAAGTGCTTGGCGGTGGAATCGTACATCCGAACGTCCTTGAAATGGCTGGCTTCGATTCCAAGAAATACTCTGGATTCGCATTTGGAATCGGTGTGGAACGGATTGCCATGTTGAAGTACGGCGTGGACGATATCCGTCATTTCTATACGAATGATGTTCGATTCTTAAAACAATTCAACCATCACGAAGCATAAATTTTTTATTTTAAAAAGGAGGACCTACCATGTTTGTGTCATATAAATGGTTACAAGATTATGTTGACCTTTCAGGCATCAATGCGACGGAGCTAGCTGACAAAATCACGAAAAGCGGCATTGAGGTTGAAGGGGTAGAAAAGAAAAGTGAAGGGCTAAAAGGGGTCGTCATCGGGCATGTCCTAGAACGTGAACAGCATCCAAATGCGGATAAATTGAATAAATGCCAAGTTGATATCGGGGCTGAAAATCCCGTTCAGATCATCTGTGGAGCACCGAATGTCGATAAAGGCCAAAAAGTCGCAGTCGCTACTGTTGGCGCGGTCCTTCCAGGTAACTTCAAAATCAAGAAAGCGAAACTTCGCGGAGAGGAATCGCACGGGATGATATGCTCGCTTCAGGAATTGGGCTTCGAATCCAAGCTCGTTTCCAAGGATTATGCTACAGGTATCTTCGTCTTCCCTAATGATGTGGAAGTAGGGAAAGATGCATTGGAGGAACTTGGTTTAAGTGATGAAGTGCTGGAACTTGGGCTGACTCCAAACCGTTCCGACGCTTTGAGCATGCTTGGTGTTGCATACGAAGTGGGAGCCATTCTAGGCCGGGAAGTGAAATGGCCGGTTGTCGAGAAAGAAGAGGCAGCTGAAAAAGCAACTGATTATATCAGTGTCAAAGTGGAAGCGAAAGAAGATAACCCGATATACATGGCTAAAATCATCAAGGATGTAAAGGTCGGCCCTTCACCGCTTTGGATGCAGACTAGGTTGATGTCTGCAGGTATCCGACCTCATAATAATGTCGTGGATATCACGAACTACATTTTACTTGAATACGGCCAACCGCTCCATGCCTTTGATTATGACCGCTTTGGTTCAAAGGAGATCGTCATCCGCAGAGCGAAGGATGCTGAAAAAATCGTAACATTGGATGAAACTGAACGCACTTTGACACCTGACCATTTAGTGATCACAAATGGCAGCGAGCCTGTTGCGATAGCTGGTGTTATGGGCGGAGCTGATTCCGAAGTTAAAAATGATACGACGAACATCATTATTGAAAGTGCATATTTTGCAGGTACAGTAGTTCGTAAAGCATCAAAGGACCATGGATTACGCAGTGAAGCCAGTGCCCGCTTTGAAAAAGGCGTCGACCCAGCACGTGTACGTGAAGCTGGAGAACGTGCTGCACAATTGATTGCGCAATATGCAGGCGGAACAGTCTTACAAGGAGCAGCAGAAGTTGACGAATTGACAATGGAACCTGCAGTCATTAGCATCACTCTTGAAAAAATCAACACACTTCTTGGCACAAGCATGACCGTATCAGTTGTGGAATCAATCTTCAAACGTCTGCAATTCGGCGTTGAACTTGACAATGAAACATTCACAATCACAGTCCCGACGCGCCGTGGTGATATTACGATTGAAGCTGATTTAGTCGAAGAGGCTGCACGTTTATATGGATATGATAACATTCCCGCTACACTTCCAATCGGCTCTGCTACCCCAGGCCAATTGACTGACTATCAAATTAAACGGCGGAAGGCACGCCGTACACTTGAAGGCGCAGGCCTTTATCAAGCGGTGACCTATTCACTGACAAGCCAGGAAAAAGCGTCCCAATTTGCATTGGAAGCAAGAGAATCCATACGATTAGCAATGCCAATGAGTGAAGAACGGAGCCAGCTGCGTTTAAGCATCGTGCCTCAATTGCTGGAAGTCGTGAAATATAACAATGCCCGCCAAATTGATTCACTGGCACTGTATGAAATCGGTTCGGTATTCTTTAAGCGTGACGAACAAGAGCTGCCTGAAGAAAAAGAACATATTGCTGGAGCAATCACAGGCCTATGGGAGTCACATCTATGGCAAGGTGAAAAGAAACCAGTGGATTTCTTTGTAGCCAAAGGCGTGATCGAAGCATTATTCGACACACTTGGATTAGCTGATCAAATCAGTTACCGCCAAGCGGAAATCAACGACATGCATCCAGGACGGACAGCGGAAGTACTATTGAATGGTGAAGTGATTGGCTTTATCGGCCAAGTGCACCCAACTGTCCAAAAAGACTTGGATATTAAAGAAACATACATTTTCGAACTTTCCTTAAAAGCATTGGCAGAAGCCGAAGTCGCGCCGATTGCTTACCAAACCATTCCGCGCTATCCATCAACCACACGCGATATCGCGCTCGTTGTGGATCAAGCTACGAAAGCCGGGGACATTCAGGAAATTATTGAAGAAGCCGGTGGCAAATTGCTTAAAGAAGTAAGCATCTTCGACCTATACGAAGGTGAAAGAATGGAGGAAGGCAAGAAATCCATTGCCTACTCACTGAAATACTTCGACCCGGAACGTACTCTAACGGACGAGGACATTACAAAAGCACATGATAAAGTGCTTGAAGCCGTTAAAGAAAAAGCTGGCGCAGAGCTAAGAGGATAAAACCAAAAAGACAGCTCCCTGAATCTTGGGGAGCTGTCTTTTAGGATTTTACGAGTAAATAGTGCAAACTCACGAGTAAATTGCATAATTCACGAGTAAATGGAGCGAACTCACGAGTAAATGACGTGAATTCACGAGTAAATAGCGTGAATTCACGAGTAAATAGCGTGAACTCACGAGTAAATGGCGCAAACTTACGAGCAGAAAGCGCGAACTCACGAGAAAAAGGCGGCTTTTCCAAAAGATCAGCCGCTTTCTTCTATTTATGATATTTCTGTTGATATAGTCGCTTCGCTTTTTCTGTATTGGCGAAGTGGGTTTTCGTGAATTCGTTTAATGAATCGATTCCTTTTTCATGAATTAATCTTGCGGCCGCTTCATCGACTGCAAATCCGGCTCCTTTAGGGATTTTGAATCCGGCCTTTTCACTCAGCAAGTCAAAGCGTTTCACGAATGCATATCGGGCCAGGATGGATGCGGCTGCTACTCCAAGGTGTATACCTTCCGCTTTTGTGCATAGATAGGTGGCGTTGGCTTGAAATAGTTCTTGCCCTTTAAGGTAATTGAAAAATACCTCTGGTTGGGCGAATTGATCAATAAGGACCGCTTCCGCTTGTTCCGGGTGGATTTTTTGCATGAGATTCTTGATTGCTTGGTTATGGAGGAGTGCCTTCATTTTTCCTTGTGACATTCCCTTTGCCTGGAGCGCATTATATTTCGGGTTGTCGCATGTGAGCAGGCTGAATGGCACTACATCCTTAATCTGTTTGGCGATTTCGATGATCTGTGGATCTTTGAGATTTTTGGAATCCTGGACACCAAGCTCCTTTAATAGGGCTAGTTGTTCCTTTTTTGCATATACGGCTACGACGGTGATCGGGCCGAAATAGTCTCCTGTTCCGACCTCATCGGATCCAATCACAGACATGGTTCCGATATTTGCAGGCGGCGAATATCGATGGACATTGACTGATGCAGAGGATGTCGTTTTTTTCTTTGGAGCAGCAGCAGTGGTGCCATTTTGCCATTTTACTGCTTCTAGCTCGGCATTTTTACCCTGAAAAAGCACCTTTCCAGATTTATAGGCGGTCACCGTACATAACGGCGGTTTGGCGGAAAAGATGCTCCCGGGCGGCAGCTTGGCGGCCAAGGATGAAGAATAGTGGGACTTCATAGCCTTTATTTGTTCAGGGCTGATAAGTAAAACAACATGGGACATAATGGGTAAGCTCCTAACTTCATTTTGTTTATTAGGTAATCCTCTTCCTAAAATTCGTTTTCGTTTGACAAATTATTGAAATTTTTATGCGAGAAATGACGATGTACTCTCTTTCATGACGAAAAACTTCGTGATATGATAGAATTAGGATTGTTTAGATTGGGGGCATCATTTTGTCAGACGATAAACGAAATAAAACAACAGTTGATATATACGGACAACCATATACAATCGTCGGCACAGAAAGCGCAAGTCATATGCGCCTGGTCGCTTCGATGGTTGACGAAAAAATGAGAGAGATCAGGATGAAAAATCCATACTTGGATACAAGTAAGCTAGCGGTGCTAACGGCCGTGAATACCATCCACGAATATATTAAATTAAAAGATGAATTAGACCAGCTTCAACTGGAATTAAAGAGAGAGAAGGACTGAGTACATGCTTGATTTAGCAATTCTGGCCATTCTTTTAATCGGTTTATTAATCGGTTTAAAGCGTGGCTTCATTTTACAAACGGTTCATATGACAGGGTTCATAGTAGCCTTCATCGTCGCCTATGTATTTTACGGAAATCTTGCTCCCAATTTGAAATTGTGGATTCCTTTTCCAACGATGGGAGATTCCTCGACCCTTAATATGTTTTTCGATACAGTCGGGCTTGATACGGCGTATTACAATGCAATTGCCTTTGCAATCATTTTCTTTGCTGCCAAGCTTCTTTGGCAAATGATAGGATCCATGCTCAACTTCATTACCCATCTTCCGATATTAAAGCAGCTGAATCGCTGGGGTGGAGGGATATTGGGCTTTCTCGAAGTCTATCTTATCATGTTTATTATATTATATATAGCTGCCATGCTGCCAATGGATTCAATCCAGAAACCATTAACGGGCTCGTTTCTGGCAGAATCGATCGTGAAACATACGCCGTTCCTATCCGAGCAGGTGAAGGAACTTTGGTTTCATGATCTAAAACAATCTTAATGTCAGTATAAGTGGGCCTGCCTCCCTTTCTCAAAGTCCTGGATTCCTATACTTTGAACGGGGGAGGCCCCTTTTTATGTAGCAGCATGTAATTCCCCCTAAGGTAAGAATCGGACTGCTTGTACTTTACCTCCAAGAAAGGTATCTTTAAGAAAGTGAACATGGGAGACCCTACTAATTTTTCCGGCGGTGAATTAAATGACAATTAATAAAAAAGATATCATTAAATTATTAGAAAAAATTGCAATATATATGGAATTAAAAGGAGAGAACCCGTTCAAGGTTTCAGCTTTCCGAAAGGCAGCAGGCGCCTTGGAAACGGATGACCGGAGCCTGTCGGAGATCGAAGATTTTACCGCTTTAAATGGAATCGGGAAAGGAACGGCATCCGTCATCGAAGAGTATATAAATGAGGGGAAATCGACTGTACTTGAAGAGCTTCAGGAGCAGGTGCCAAAAGGATTGATTCCGCTCTTGCAGCTTCAAGGTTTGGGCGGGAAGAAAATTGCCAAGCTTCATAAAGAGCTGCATGTCAAAGATGTGAATGATCTTAAAATCGCCTGTGAAGAAGGCAGGGTCGCGGCGCTTGCCGGTTTCGGCAAAAAAACGGAAGAGAAGATCCTGTCTGCAATTGCCGAGGCGGGTTCAAGGCCCGATCGACTCCCCCTTGCCTTCATGAGGCCGATTGCGGCTGATATTGAAACGGCCCTTGCTAACATGGAATACATCATCCGTTCTTCCAGGGCTGGCAGCATCCGGCGCATGAGGGAAACGATCAAGGACCTAGATTTCATCATTTCGACAGATCATCCCGAAGAGGTTAAAAATCAACTGCTAGCAATGAAAGGGATAAAGCAGGTAATTGCGGCCGGTGATACAAAAGTATCGGTCGTGCTTGATTATGAATATGATATTTCTGTTGATTTCCGAATCGTTAAGGATAAGGAATTCATCACGACACTCCATCATTTTACAGGTTCGAAGGATCACAATGTGCGGATGCGCCAGCTTGCTAAAGATCGCGGAGAGAAAATCAGCGAATATGGGGTGGAAGTGACTGAAACCGGTGATGTATTGACGTTTGAAACGGAAGAACAATTTTATAACCATTTTGGCCTTCCTTTCATTCCGCCAGAAATACGTGAAGATGGAACGGAAGTCGAGCATTATGATGCTAATGAACCTCTCATATCTTTAGAGGCCATTAAAGGTGATCTGCATATGCATACCACATGGAGTGATGGAGCTCATACGATTGAAGAAATGATTGAAGCATGCCGTGCAAAAGGGTATCGATATATGGCCATCACCGATCATTCGCAATATCTGAAAGTGGCGAACGGCTTGACCGCGGAACGTTTACGAGAACAAAAACGAATCATCCATGAACTTAATGAAAAATACGCTGACTTTACCGTTCTTTCAGGGATTGAAATGGATATACTTCCTGATGGGACACTTGATTATGACGATGAGCTGCTTGCAGAGATGGATTTGGTGATCGCATCGATTCACTCAAGCTTTTCACAGCCGCGGGAAACGATCATGGAGCGCTTAAAAACGGCTCTGAATAATCCGCATGTAGATATCATCGCCCATCCAACGGGAAGGATCATTGGCAGACGCGCCGGATATGATGTGGATATAGAGATGCTGATCGAACTGGCTCGTGAAACGAATACCGCCTTGGAATTGAATGCGAATCCGAACCGATTGGATTTGGCACCTCCCCATCTGCGCAAGGCGCAAGAAGCGGGAGTTCCTATCATAATCAATACGGATGCCCACAGCATCGACATGCTTGAACATATGCCTGTTGGGGTCTCGTCAGCCAAAAAGGGCTGGATTAAAGAATCAACGGTTCTTAATGCAAGGGATACGGATGGATTATTGGCGTTTTTAAAGAGAAATGATTAACTATTTGCCCATAAATAAGGAGGAGCTTTAACTCCATGCATAAAAAAGCTTTAAAGACATTGGAATTTCATAAAATAAAAGAACAATTAATCTCACACGCATCCTCATCCATAGGAAAAGAGAAGGCAGAGCAATTAATGCCTTCCACGGATTTTGAAGAAGTGTCGAGATGGCAGGAAGAAACAGATGAGTCAGCCAAAATCGTCCGGTTGAAAGGTAACTTGCCATTGGGCGGGATTTTCGATATCCGTCCACATGCAAAAAGGGCACAGATTGGCGGAATGCTCTCACCGATGGAACTGATGGAACTTGCGAGTACGATTCGTGCCGGCAGGATCCTCAGCCGTTTTTTCGAAGAACTCGCAGAGCAGGAAATTGATGTTCCGCTATTAGCTGAATATATCGATTCCCTTCATCCGTTGATTGATTTGCAACAGGAAATTACGTTTGCAGTAAGCGAACATGGCGAAGTGATGGATTCTGCCAGCGACAAGCTTCGTACCCTAAGAAACCAAATTCGGACGAACGAAAGTCGCGTCAGGGAAAAACTGGAAAGTATGATCCGTTCTTCAAATGCATCAACAATGTTATCCGATGCCATCATCACCATCCGGAATGATCGATTCGTCATCCCGGTAAAACAGGAATACCGCAGTGTATATGGCGGGATCATTCATGATCAATCATCATCAGGGCAGACGTTGTTCATTGAACCGCAAGCAATTGTTCAACTGAATAATGTCCTGCAGGAAACCCGTGTGAAGGAAACGCAGGAAATAGAACGGATATTGGTTGAACTATCGGAAAAAGTCGGTGCGTTCACCCCTGAATTGCTTCATAATGTCAAAGTGCTTGCACAAATAGATTTCCTTGTTGCCAAGGCAAAATATGCAAAAGCGATTAAAGGATCCAAGCCGATTCTGAATAATGAGGGACGCGTGAAATTATTCAAAGCGAAACATCCGCTCATTCCGAGTGATGTTGTCGTAGCCAATGATATTTTTCTTGGTGATGAATTTACGACAATCGTCATCACCGGTCCGAATACAGGAGGGAAGACGGTTACCCTGAAAACGATAGGCCTCTGTACGTTAATGGCCCAGTCGGGTCTGCAAATCCCTGCGCTTGATGGTTCCGAAACGGCTGTGTTTTCTTCTGTTTATGCCGATATTGGCGATGAACAGTCGATTGAACAAAGCTTAAGTACATTCTCCTCGCATATGGTCAACATTGTCGATATCCTTAAGCATGTCGATTATGACAGCCTTGTTTTATTCGATGAGCTTGGAGCGGGAACAGATCCACAGGAAGGTGCCGCTTTGGCGATTTCCATTTTGGATGAAGTGTATAAGCGCGGAGCACGTGTAATTGCAACGACACATTACCCGGAATTAAAAGCGTATGGATATGATCGGGAAGGCGTCATTAATGCAAGCGTCGAATTTAATGTGGAAACCTTGAGTCCCACCTACAAACTTTTGATCGGTGTACCAGGGCGGAGTAATGCTTTTGAAATTTCCAAGCGTCTTGGTTTGGAAGAAAGCGTGATAAGCAGCGCCCGCAGTCATATTGGTGAGGACACGAATAAAGTTGAAAATATGATAGCATCCCTTGAGGACAGCCGCAAGAAGGCTGAAGAAGAGGAGCTGGAAGCCAAGAATCACCTGAAAGAGGCGGAAATTCTTCATAAAGACCTTCAAAGGCAAATTGATGAGTACCATGAAGAACGGGATGCGATGGTCGAAAAGGCAGCAAAACAGGCAGCAGCAATCGTTGATAATGCACAAAAGGAAGCGGAAGCGATCATTGCCGATTTACGTAAACTGCGACTGGAAAAGCATGCCGATGTTAAAGAGCATGAACTGATCGATGCCAAAAAGCGGCTTGAAGAAGCAGCGCCTAAAGTGAAAAAAACGTCAAATAAAGCTGCTAAGCCGCTGGATAAAAGCTTGAAACCTGGAGATGAAGTTAAGGTAGTAAGCTTTGGTCAAAAAGGTCACTTGATTGAGAAGGTCTCAAATAATGAATGGCAGGTTCAGATCGGCATCATGAAGATGAAGGTGAAGGAGTCTGACCTGGAATTCATCAAGAGCACAAAAGTAAAAGAAACAAAGCCGCTTACCACAATCAAAGGCCGCGATTATCATGTTAGCGTGGAACTTGACCTCCGTGGAGAACGCTTTGAAAATGCAATTTCAAGAGTGGAAAAGTACATTGATGATGCTCTTTTGGCCGGTTATTCGAGTGTTTCCATCATTCATGGTAAAGGAACGGGCGCTCTTCGGTCCGGAGTCCAGGAATACTTGAAAAATCACCGCTCTGTCAAAAAGATTCGCTTCGGGGAAGCCGGTGAAGGCGGAACAGGTGTTACGGTGGTGGAATTTAAATAAAGGAAAGCGGTCACTCCGGCTATTTAGCCAAGCCGGGTGGCTAGTTACCATTCGGGAGTTGGACCATGGAGAACATGTGGGAAAATGAATATGTATATATAGCTGCTCGTTACAGTGTCGTTATTTTGTGCATGATTGTTTTTTTAGCCATTTTTGAACTTGTCACAAAGTACAAGAACTGGGAGGAAATCAAACAGGGAAACCTTTCTGTCGCATTGGCAACAGGTGGTAAAATATTTGGGATCGCCTATGTATTCCAACAGTCCATTCTCCATCAGAATTCGCTTCTTACCATGATTGGCTGGGGCGTATACGGATTTGTCCTGCTGTTAATCGGGTATTTCATTTTTGAATTTATGACTCCTGGATTTAAAATAGATGAAGAAATACAAAAAGATAATCGGGCAGTTGGATTCCTATCGATGATCATATCAATCGCATTATCTTTTGTCATCGGCGCCGGAATTTCTTAATGCCCTTCATGAGAGGGAGTAAGCTGTGGAGAAACTTGCAAAAGTATTAATTGTTTGTTGCGGTATCTTTTTTCTGTTTGGAATCATTTATATGACATTCTTCAATTGAAGCGGCCATTGTGCCGCTTCTTTTATTTGAACTCTTACAAAAGTTAGAAATAACATTGGTCAAATAGACTTTACGGCAAAGGAAGAGAAATATGGTTCACTCCAAATTGATACAAAAGAATGAAGCATTATCGCTTAATGCTTTACCGTGCATGCAAACTTATATGAGATGAAACCTTCACTAGAATTGAAGGTGAACTGGTTCTACCCTAATTTGTCTACAGTCTGTAAGGAGTGGATCCACTCCTTTTTTTTCTCTCTTTTAATGTATTTCGTTCCCTGTGGTTGGCATAGGATATATACTGGTCTGCTTCTCATCATAAGGTCTTTATACTCTGAAATTCGGCAATTGTAAGAAAATCCCGATTGTATTATAATGATTAAGAGTATTGAGAATATTCAGAAGGAGGGGGCAAATGAGCAATAAGCCATGGCAAGCTATTTATCCGGAACAGATACCCGCTGTTTTGTCGTACGAAGATAAACCTCTTTATTCTTTTTTGAAGGAATCAGCTGAAGAATTCCCTGATAAAGTATCGATTCATTTCCAGGGAAAAGAATTAACTTTCCGGGAAGTGCATGAATCGGCTATAAAGTTTGCAGCCTATTTAAAAAGTATCGGTCTTCAAAAAGGTGAACGCGTTGCCGTCATGCTTCCAAACTGCCCTCAGGGTGTCATAAGCTTTTTTGGGATTTTGATGGCCGGCGGAGTCGTGGTTCAAACGAATCCAACCTATACGGAACGTGAATTAGAATATCAAATGAAAGATTCCGGAGCGAAAATAATTTTAGCGATGGATATTTTATTTCCCCGTGTCACAGCAGTGGCATCAAGAACGGATATAGAACATATAATTGTAACCGCTATCAAGGAATATTTACCATTCCCGAAAAATCTTATCTATCCTTTTATCCAAAAAAAGCAATACGGCATTGTCATCAATGTGGAGCATGAAGGGAATCATCATTTATTTTCCGAAATCATGAAACGAAAGATCACTGAAGAAGTCACAGTGCCAATCGATGTGGATAATGACCTTGCGCTTTTGCAATATACAGGTGGGACAACAGGCTTTCCCAAAGGGGTCATGCTTACCCATAAGAACATGCTGGCAAATACGAAAATGTGCAATGCATGGCTTTATAAAAATAAGCGCGGTGAGGAAAGGATCCTTGCGATTCTGCCTTTCTTCCATGTATACGGTATGACTACAGTTTTGGTTTTATCCGTCATGGAAGGGAACACCATGATCATCATGCCAAAATTTGATGTCGAAGCGACGCTTAAAACCATTCAAAAACAGAAACCGACCATGTTTCCAGGAGCACCGACGATGTATATTGGCCTCTTGAACCATCCGGATATCGCCAAATATGACCTTTCTTCCATCAATGCCTGTATAAGCGGTTCTGCATCATTGCCCTTAGAGGTCCAGGAGCAGTTTGAGAAAATTACCGGCGGAAAGCTTGTTGAAGGCTATGGGCTTTCAGAAACCTCACCGGTGACACATGCTAATTTCATTTGGGATCAGCCGCGTGTAAAAGGAAGCGTTGGACTGCCTTGGCCAGATACCGACTCGGTGATTCTGTCCCTGGAAAACTTTGAAGAGCTTCCTCCGAATGAAATTGGAGAGATTGCAATAAAAGGACCACAGGTGATGCAAGGATATTGGAATCGTCCGGATGAAACGGAAAAAACCTTTAAAAATGGCTGGCTGCTTACTGGCGATCTGGGTTACATGGATGAGCAGGGGTTCTTTTATGTCGTCGAGAGGAAAAAGGATACAATCATTGCAGGCGGTTTCAATGTATATCCACGTGAGGTGGAAGAGGTGCTATACGAGCATGAGGCCATACAGGAAGTGGTTGTGGCAGGTATCCCTGACCCATATCGCGGGGAAACCGTCAAGGCCTATGTCGTACTGAAAAAAAATGCGAGGGTCACAGAAGAGGAATTGAATGAATTTGCCAGAAAGAACCTGGCTTCCTATAAGGTGCCGCGCAGCTATGAATTCAGGAATGAACTTCCAAAAACGACGATAGGAAAGATCCTGAGAAGGGTCCTAATCGAGGAGGAAAAGAAAAAAATATCCGAGGAAAGAAAAGAAGCTTAAACATGCACCCCCCTTTTAACGGAGCAGCGGAAGAGAGCTCCGTGTTTTGCAAAACGGCTGGACAACCTATGGATGGGGACTGTACAATGAACAGAAGTGGAATGTCAGGCCCCTTAGAAGTTTTGCTTGACAGTAAAGGGTCATCATTTTATGATAGAAATATGAATGATGGTTCATTCATTTTCTGAAAGGGGACATCCAGTGAAAAGCAACAGACCTAAGTATAATCAAATTATTGATGCGGCCGTTATCGTCATTGCCCAAAACGGTTACTATCAAGCCCAAGTATCCAAAATCGCCAAGCAGGCAGGGGTAGCGGATGGCACCATATATCTTTATTTTAAAAATAAAGAAGATATCCTAATATCATTATTCCATGAAAAGATGGGCTATTTTGTGGAACAGATCGAAGAAGAGCTAAAAGGAAAGACCACTGCTTCGGATAAACTGCATGTGCTCATCCAAAAACATTTTAAAAACCTTTCAGAAGACGTGAATTTAGCAATTGTCACTCAGTTGGAATTAAGACAGTCGAATAAAGAATTGCGCCTAAGAATTAATGATGTGTTAAGAGGGTATTTAAATTTAATCGATCAAATCATTATAGAAGGAAAAGAAAACGGCGAATTCCTGCCTGATTTAAATAATTTACTTGCCAGGCAGATGATTTTTGGAACGATTGACGAAACAGTGACGACCTGGGTCATGAATGAGCAAAAGTATTCGCTCCCAGACCTTGCACCTGATGTTCACCGCCTTCTGATTGGCGGCTGTGGCCTGAAAAGTTAACGATTTAAATAGAGGATGGCGAGCCATCCTCGAAAGAATCGGTTAATTCTGCTTCCAGCTTTATCGGGAAGTGATACATATTAAATTTTCGAAAAAGTTTGACTAGTATGCCTGGAGGGATTGAAATGGAATATCTTAAGCTTTCTGTCGAAAATCATGTGGCTTTTATATCGATTGATCATGCACCTGCAAATGCACTTTCTTCGGCTATCATCGGAGAGCTGTCACAGGCCTTCGACCAAATTGAGAATGATGACGCCGTACGGGTTGTCCTTCTTCATGGTGAAGGAAGATTCTTCTCTGCAGGAGCAGACATTAAGGAGTTTACGGAAGTGAAAGACGGGAAAGCTTTCGAGAAGCTGACCAAGAACGGGCAATCTGTTTTTGAGAAAATCGAATCTTTCCCAAAACCGGTCATTGCAGCCATCCATGGAGCGGCCCTTGGCGGAGGATTGGAGCTGGCCATGGCCTGTCACATCCGTTTGGTAACCGAAAGGGCTAAACTGGGTTTGCCTGAGCTGCAGTTGGGCTTAATCCCTGGATTTGCTGGGACCCAACGTCTTCCTCGTTATGTGGGCATGGCAAAGGCAGCTGAAATGCTGTTTACAAGTGAACCGATTTCAGGTACCCAAGCTGTACAATGCGGATTGGCGAATCATGCCTTCACGGATGAAGAATTGATTCCGAAAGCTAAAGAACTAGCCAATAAAATTGCCAAGAAAAGCCCGCTTGCTTTAAAGTCGGCCATAGAGTTATTAAATTATTCCAAGCATGATGCCTACCATAAAGGTGTGGAAAGGGAAGCCGCCCTCTTTGGCCAAGCTTTCGATACTGCTGATGCACAAGAAGGAATCGGCGCTTTCATTGAAAAAAGGGAAGCTGAGTTCACAGGGAAATGATGATTCGAGTATAAATAACTATTTTTATATATCATGCAGGATTTTGATGAAATCTGTAGAATACAATACTATATATCAATAAAATTCATAATCTTCAAAACTCAAATCATTCGGGAGGTATTATCGTGAACATTTATGTACTGCTGAAAAGAACATTTGATACAGAAGAAAAAATTACTCTATCCAACGGGAAAATTAATGAGGATGGAGCAGAATTCATCATTAATCCATACGATGAGTATGCAGTTGAAGAAGCAATCCAGGTGCGTGATGCACAAGGCGGCGAAGTAACGGTTATTTCCGTCGGAACCGAAGAGGCTGAAAAGCAATTACGTACGGCGCTGGCAATGGGTGCTGACAAAGCCGTATTGATAAATATAGAAGACGACATTGAAAATGGCGACCAATTCACGACTGCCAAAATTATAGGCGAATACTTAAAAGATAAAAATGCCGATTTAATCATTGCAGGGAACGTTGCAATTGATGGCGGTTCTGGTCAAGTGGGACCACGCGTGGCCGAAATTTTAGAAATTCCTTATATTACTACCATTACTAAGCTGGACATCGAAAATGGAAATGTAAGCGTTATCCGTGATGTCGAAGGGGACTCTGAAACGATCGAAGCATCCCTTCCGTTGTTGGTAACGGCTCAGCAAGGGCTAAACGAACCACGTTATCCATCATTGCCGGGAATCATGAAAGCGAAGAAAAAACCGCTTGAAGAATTGGAATTGGATGACCTGGATTTGGAAGAAGAAGATGTTGAGGCAAAAACAAAAACGATTGAAATTTACCTTCCTGCTAAAAAAGAAGCTGGAAAAGTATTAAACGGCGAAATCGGTGATCAAGTAAGCGAACTTGTTCAATTATTACGAAGCGAAGCAAAAGTGATTTAATCGAAACGGTACTTTTTCAAAATAACAACACACGACAAAAAGATAAAATAGTGCACAGGAGGTTTTTATAAATGGCTAGAAAGTTTCTTGTATTGGGCGAAGTTCGTGACGGTTCACTGAGAAATGTATCATTTGAAGCTATCGGTGCGGCTAAACTTGCTGCAGATGGCGGGGAAATAGTAGGTGTCTTGGTTGGTGACAGTGTTCAAAATTTCGGAAATGAATTGATCCAGTATGGGGCAGACCGGGTTGTTGCAGTCGAAAATGATCAATTGAAACAATATACTTCAGATGGTTATGCGCAAAGCTTGCTTGCCGTCATCGAACAGGAAAAACCAGAAGGGATATTCTTTGGACATACGGCCCTAGGAAAAGACCTTGCACCAAAATTGGCTGGAAAGCTTGAATCAGGATTGATTTCCGACGTTACAACCATTGAAGAAGAAGGCGGAAATATCGTTTTCACCCGTCCGATCTATTCCGGTAAGGCATTTGAAAAGAAAATTGTAACAGATGGCGTGATATTCGCGACAATCCGTCCGAACAATATCGAACCATTAGCGAAAGATGAGTCCCGCTCTGGTGATGTTTCTACATTAAGTGTGGACATCAAGGATTTACGTACAATCATTAAAGATGTTGTAAGAAAAGCCAGTGAAGGGGTCGACCTTTCAGAAGCGAAAGTAATCATCGCTGGTGGCCGCGGCGTGAAAAGTGAAGATGGTTTTGAACCATTAAAGGAACTGGCACAAGTTCTTGGCGGAGCGGTAGGAGCTTCCCGCGGAGCATGTGATGCGGATTATTGCGATTACTCTCTGCAAATCGGGCAAACGGGTAAAGTCGTAACACCTGACCTTTATATCGCCTGCGGAATTTCCGGTGCGATCCAGCATTTAGCTGGGATGTCCAACTCCAAGGTTATCGTTGCGATCAATAAAGACCCGGAAGCTAACATATTCAATGTGGCGGATTATGGAATTGTCGGAGACCTTTTCGAAGTCGTTCCGTTACTAACGGAAGAATTCAAAAAACTTAAAGTTAACGCGTAATAGAAATAATACAGATGAGGGGCAAGACATTTGGCATAAGCCGATACATGTCTTGCCCCTTTATTTGGCCTGCATATTTACTCTTTTTTTGGACATCCTACCACTGAAGCAAAATATTAGCATCGATTCGAGCAACAATGATATACTGTCTTTAGTTATTTGAGTAAATTTGAGGAGGAAATATATATGGCAATTATAAATGCAACTGACCAAACGTTCACAACAGATACTAGCGAAGGTGTCGTTCTTGTAGATTTTTGGGCTCCATGGTGCGGACCTTGTAAAATGATCGCTCCTGTTCTTCAAGAGCTTGATACTGAAATTGGCGATACAGCAAAAATCGTAAAAGTGGATGTGGATGAAAACCAAGAAACAGCTGGAAAATTTGGTGTGATGAGCATCCCGACATTAATCGTGCTTAAAGACGGTGAAGTGGTTGATAAGGTTGTTGGTTTCCAACCTAAAGAAGCACTTGCTGAACTTATTTCAAAACACGCGTAATAGTAGGTTAGCTAAAAAAAGCTTCAAGTCTGCGGACTTGAAGCTTTTTTCGCTATCTTGATATATAATAATTGTAAAAAAGGGAGAACAGGAGGCTGAATGCATGAATCAACAAATAAAGAATAAACTTGCCCTTCTTCCCGATCAACCTGGTTGTTATTTAATGAAAGATCGTCAGGGAACGATCATCTATGTAGGCAAAGCGAAAGTGTTGAAAAATCGTGTCCGTTCTTATTTCACGGGATCTCATGACGGAAAAACATTCCGGCTCGTGAATGAAATTGAGGATTTCGAATATATTGTCACCTCTTCCAATATCGAGGCTCTTATTTTAGAGTTGAACTTAATCAAAAAACATGACCCAAAATATAATGTCATGCTAAAGGATGATAAGACGTATCCCTTCATAAAGCTGACTGCGGAACGCCACCCACGTCTAATCATTACGCGAAAAGTCAAAAAAGACAAAGGTAAATATTTCGGTCCTTATCCGAATGCATTTGCAGCTAACGAAACGAAAAAATTGCTCGACCGCATCTATCCCCTAAGAAAATGCAATACTTTACCTGATCGCGTTTGTCTCTACTATCACCTTGGCCAGTGCCTGGCCCCATGTGTATATGATGTAGAGGAACAGGAATATAAAAAAATGGTGGATGATATCAACAGGTTCTTGAACGGTGGGCATACTGAAATAAAAAAAGAACTGACTGAAAAAATGCTGGAGGCATCGGAAGATCTCGATTTCGAGAGGGCCAAGGAGTTCCGCGACAAAATTGCCCATATCGATATTACGATGGAGAAGCAGAAAATGATGACGACAGATTTCATCGACAGGGATGTATTTGGTTTTGCCTATGATAAAGGCTGGATGTGCGTTCAGGTATTTTTTGTCCGGCAGGGTAAATTAATAGAAAGGGATGTTTCACTTTTTCCGGTCTACGATGAACCCGAACAGGAACTTCTTACATTCCTCGGTCAGTTTTACGAGATTACGAACCACTTTAAACCAAAGGAAATCTTGCTGCCTGAATCAGTGGATGCCGAAATGGCCGAAGGGCTGCTTGGTGTCAAAACGATTCACCCGAAACGGGGAGCGAAAAAAGACATGCTTAAATTGGCGAATAAAAATGCCTCCATCGCGCTTCAGGAAAAATTCTCTTTGATTGAAAGGGATGAAGAAAGAACGATCAATGCGGTGGAAAACCTCGGGAAGCAACTGGGTATCTACACCCCGCATCGAATTGAAGCTTTCGATAACTCCAACATCCAGGGAAGTGACCCAGTTTCCGCTTTAGTCGTGTTCATTGATGGAAAGCCGGAAAAAAGGGAGTACCGCAAATATAAGATCAAGACGGTCCAAGGGCCTGATGATTATGAATCGATGCGTGAAGTGGTCAGAAGAAGGTATTCACGGGTATTGAAAGAAGGGCTGCCGCTTCCGGACTTGATCATCATTGATGGCGGAAAGGGACATGTGGAAGCCGTACGGGATATTCTGGAAAATGAATTGGGCCTTGATATTCCACTTTCAGGCCTCATTAAGGATGAAAAGCATAGGACCTCGCAATTGATGATCGGAAATCCGCTTGAAATCGTACCTCTTGATTCACGGAGCCAGGAATTTTACCTATTGCAAAGAATTCAGGATGAAGTGCATCGGTTCGCGATTACATTCCATCGTCAGCTACGCGGGAAAAATGCAGTTCACTCCCAGCTTGATGATATTCCAGGAGTCGGGGAAAAGCGAAGGAAGCAATTATTAAGGCATTTTGGATCATTGAAGAAAATCAAAGAGGCAACCGCCGAGGAAATCATGGAAGCTGGCATGCCAAAAGGGGTAGCAGAGGGAATCGTTAGAAAATTACAAGAATAATCTTGCTACCGATAAATCTCTATGCTATGATTAAAAAGAATTTTTAACTAGACAACTTAAAAGTGCTGATAGAGGTGCGGAATTCAAGAGTAAAAACCTGGAGAAGTATGAGCTTCCATGAAAGGTTTTGAAAGGGGATGACGCCGAAGGAAGACAAGACTCATACCTTGTTTTCCTGGTCCGACATTTAATAAATGGCGGATTGTCAGGGTTTATACCCTGGAGAGCTATCTCACTGTGTTTACAGTATTTAGATATGTGATCACAGCAATGAGATATTTCTCATTGCTTTTTTTATTGCCTAAAAAGGTAGAGAGGGTGCATGAGGATGGCATTAATCGTTCAAAAATTTGGCGGAACATCCGTCGGAAGCGTAGAAAAAATCAAAAATGTTGCCAATCGGGTAATCGAGGAAGCGCAGAATGGAAATGAGGTAGTCGTCGTTGTTTCAGCCATGGGGAAAACCACGGATCAATTGGTTTCCATGGCCCGGGATATTTCCGGAACCCCGAGCAAGAGGGAAATGGATATGCTATTGACTACGGGGGAACAGGTAACGATTTCCCTGTTAACGATGGCATTGATTGAAGAAGGACATGAAGCCATTTCGTATACTGGCTGGCAGGCTGGCATGCAAACGGAATCCGTTCATGGGAATGCCCGGATTTTAAACATCGATGCCACGAGGATCCAAGCTCAGCTTCAGGAGAAGAAAATAGTGGTCGTGGCTGGTTTCCAGGGGAACGATGCAAATGGGGAAATCACTACCTTAGGGCGAGGCGGTTCCGATACGACAGCGGTTGCCATAGCTGCAGCGCTGAATGCGGATAGATGCGATATTTATACGGATGTAACGGGTGTTTTCACAACGGACCCTCGCTACATAAAAGGCGCACGAAAACTCCAATCGATTTCTTATGATGAAATGCTGGAACTTGCCAACTTGGGGGCGGGCGTCCTTCATCCAAGGGCTGTCGAATATGCAAAAAATTATCAAATACCGCTTGAAGTCCGTTCAAGCATGGAGAGAGAATCAGGAACGATCATTGAGGAGGAAGCAACTATGGAAGAAAACTTAATTGTACGCGGGATTGCTTTTGAAGACAGTATTACGAGGGTCACAATATATGGTTTGCCCCAATCACTTGGTGCATTATCCACAATCTTCACAACACTTGCGAAAAACCGGATTAATGTGGACATCATCATTCAAAGCATGACTGCCGAGGATACGACCAATCTATCTTTTTCCACAAAAAGTGAAGATACGGAAGCGGCCTTGATCGTGCTGGAAAATAATAAAGAACAATTGGGATTCGACCGAGTCGAAACGGAGAGCGGATTGGCAAAAGTGTCCATCGTCGGTTCTGGTATGGTATCCAATCCGGGAGTGGCTGCCGAGATGTTTGAAGTGATGGCCAATACAGGCATCCAGGTGAAAATGGTCAGCACATCGGAAATTAAAGTTTCGACTGTCGTCAATGAAAAGGAAATGGTGAAGGCGGTCGAATCTCTTCATGAAGCATTTAAACTAGGTCAGCATGCAAATGTGCTAGCTTAAGTGTCAGGAGTCCAATAAAAAACAGACTTCCGGTAAAAAGGGTAAGTCTGTTTTAAGGGCTCATTAGATTGGATCTCTGGGATCCCATTGGATGGTGAATATCACTTTTTTTGCGCGGCGTTTAATTTCTTCCGTTGATTCGCTGAGGAATTTTTTTTGCAGTGTAAACTGCTCGGCAAGGAAACCGGCTTCAAGTTGGAAGTGACAATCAGGGTGTAAATCCAGGCGGCGGCTGATTATTTCACCCGTCAGGGATAATTCCATCTCGTGTTTCGTATATTTCAAGATTTCCAGATTGCCCCATCCAGCGCTTTGGAAAAATTCAATCACTTCCTGATCGCCATTCAATGGGAATTTTCTTGCTAATTGTTTACCTGCCCAATAGAGGATTTGATTAGAGTCTTTTCCGAGAATATCGTTCAATAGAACTTCTCTGATTAATTCGTATCCGAAAGCTGGAACCAGGAATTCTTCAGTTTGAATTTCTTCAGTTTGAATCTCTTCTTCTATCGCAGCAGCAATATTTTTTTTCATAATTTATCGCCTCTTTCTGTAAATCTATTATAAACGTATTTCTTTTGCAAATTATACTGTTTTTTATTTATTTAAATAACAATTGGAAAAAAATGAGAAATTATATCGAGATATTAATAGTTAAATTAGAAATTTATTCAAAATATCATCTTGACATACAAAAAATAGCTAATTTAATCCAATAAAATCTATTCTGAAAAAGAGATTTCTTGTATCCGTTTTCTTGACGCATATAGAAGTCAGGAGTAAAATGGACATGTCACATAATTGTAAAGGAAGTATAGAGGAGTTTTTTTTGACTCTATACTGTATTTTCACGCGGAGATAAAAGGTAGCCACCAGTTTATCTTTGCATGATTTTTCACAAATTAAGGGGGGGCACTTAGTGGCAAAAAATCGTGAGTTTGGGAATCGCAGGCTTCATTCACTTCTAGGAGTAATTCCAATTGGTCTATTCCTAATTTTTCATTTATCGGTAAACTTTATGGCAACAAAAGGAGAAGAGACTTTTAATGGGGCAGTTCATTTAATTGAGTATACGCCCGTGAAGATTCTGGTAGAATGGGTCGTCATCTATCTACCGCTCATTTTCCATGCTGTGTACGGAATTTATATTGCCTTTACAGCAAAAAACAATTTAGGCAGATTTAGTTTCTTCCGTAACTGGATGTTCATGCTACAACGTCTAACTGGAATCATAACGTTGATTTTCCTTGTTTGGCATATATGGGCAACTAGAATTCAAGCAGCTATGGGTGCTGAAGTTAACTTTGACATGATGGCTGAAATTTTCTCTAGTCCATTTATGATTGTGTTCTATATTGTTGGTATTATCTCGGCAATCTTCCACTTTGCTAATGGATTATGGTCATTTGCAGTTAGCTGGGGTCTTACAGTTTCACCAAGATCGCAAAGAATCATGACTTACTTTACATTGATCGTTTTCGTTCTTCTTTCTTATATCGGAATCAGCGCAATTTTCGCTTTCGTATAAGAAGATAGAGTTCATTTATAAGAATTAGGAAAAACATAGCTTGGCTAATGGAAATAAGGGAGTGACAGAATTGGGTAAAGGTAAAATAGTTATCGTTGGTGGAGGTCTAGCTGGATTAATGGCTACGATCAAAGCAGCAGAGCTGGGACAACAGGTTGATTTATTTTCTTTAGTGCCTGTTAAACGCTCTCACTCAGTTTGTGCCCAAGGCGGAATCAACGGGGCAGTAAATACAAAAGGTGAAGGGGATTCTCCATATATCCACTTCGACGATACAGTTTATGGCGGAGATTTCTTGGCTAACCAACCGCCGGTTAAAGCGATGTGCGAAGCAGCACCATCGATCATCCATATGTTTGACCGTATGGGTGTTATGTTCAACCGTACTCCGGAAGGTCTTCTTGATTTCCGTCGTTTCGGTGGTACTCAACATAGCCGTACAGCATTCGCTGGTGCAACAACTGGTCAGCAATTACTTTACGCATTGGACGAGCAGGTTCGCCGTTATGAAGTTGAAGGCCTTGTAACGAAATATGAAGGCTGGGAATTCCTTGGAGCTGTAATCGATGATGAGCAAACAGCACGCGGTATCGTAGCTCAAAACCTGACATCAATGGAAATCAAATCATTCCCTGGAGACGCAGTCATCATGGCGAGCGGCGGCCCTGGAATCATTTTCGGTAAATCAACTAACTCAATGATCAATACAGGTTCAGCAGCTTCCATCGTTTATCAACAAGGTGTAAATTATGCAAATGGTGAGTTCATTCAAATTCACCCGACAGCAATCCCTGGAGATGACAAACTTCGTCTAATGAGTGAATCCGCTCGTGGTGAAGGTGGACGTATCTGGACATATAAAGACGGAAAACCTTGGTATTTCCTTGAAGAAAAATACCCTGCTTATGGTAATCTAGTACCTCGTGATATCGCGACTCGTGAAATCTTCGACGTCTGCATGAACATGAAGCTTGGCATTAATGGAGAAAACATGGTTTACCTGGATCTATCACATAAAGATCCGAAATTACTTGATATTAAACTTGGCGGAATCATTGAAATCTACGAGAAATTCATGGGTGAAGATCCTCGTAAAGTTCCAATGAAAATTTTCCCTGCCGTTCACTATTCTATGGGCGGACTTTGGGTGGATTATGACCAAATGACTAACATCAAAGGTTTATTCGCTGCAGGTGAGTGTGATTACTCACAACATGGCGGTAACCGTCTTGGTGCTAACTCACTTCTTTCTGCAATCTATGGTGGTTCAGTCGCTGGACCGAACGCCGTTAAATATATTGAAGGCCTTGATAAAACTTCAGAATCCATTCCTTCTTCATTGTATGAAGGGTACGAAAAACAAGAACAAGAGAAATGGAATGAAGTCATGTCTCTTGATGGTAACGAAAATGCGTACGTCCTTCACAAAGAACTTGGTGAGTGGATGACACAGCATGTTACTGTAGTTCGTTACAATGACAAGCTGAAAGAAACGGATAACAAGATTCTTGAACTGATGGAACGTTACAAGAAAATTAACATCAATGACACGGCTAAATGGAGTAACCAAGGAGCTGCATTCACTAGACAGCTGCAAAACATGATGCAATTGGCTCGTGTAATCACAATTGGTGCGTTAAACCGTGACGAAAGCCGCGGAGCGCATTACAAACCTGATTTCCCAGAACGTAATGATGAGGAATTCATGAAAACTACTATGGCAACATTCAAAGGCTTGGATCAAGCACCTGAATTCCATTATGAAGATATTGATGTATCACTGATCGCACCGCGTAAACGTGACTACACTACGAAACACTAAAGAGGGGGAGCAAAAAAATGGTTGAAACTAAATCTGAGACTAAAACAGTCCGTTTTATAATCACTCGTCAAGATACACCGGATTCAGCTCCTTATGATGAGGAATTCGAATTAGCATACCGCCCGAATATGAACGTAATTTCGGCTCTTATGGAAATTCGTCGTAATCCGGTAACTGTACAAGGCAAGCACACTACAGCAATCGCATGGGACATGAACTGTCTTGAAGAGGTATGTGGTGCTTGTTCAATGGTTATCAATGGTAAACCAAGACAATCATGTACAGCTCTTATCGATCAATTGGAGCAGCCAGTTCGTCTAGCTCCAATGCGTACATTCCCTGTTGTTCGTGACCTGCAAGTCGATCGCAGCCGTATGTTCGACTCATTGAAAAAGGTAAAAGCATGGATTCCAATCGATGGAACGTACAATCTTGGACCGGGACCGCGTATGCCAGAAAAGAAACGTCAATGGGCTTACGAGTTATCTAAATGTATGACTTGCGGTGTTTGTTTGGAAGCTTGTCCGAACGTAAACAGCAATTCAGACTTCATGGGGCCACAACCATTATCACAAGTTCGGTTGTTCAACGCACATCCAACAGGTGCAATGAACAAAGCTGAACGTTTAAATACAATCATGGGTGATGGAGGACTTGCAAACTGCGGTAACTCACAAAACTGTGTGCAGTCTTGCCCTAAAGGCATTCCATTAACTACTTCGATTGCAGCGTTGAACCGTGATACTACGATCCAACAATTCCGTAACTTCTTCGGCAGCGATGAAGTTTAATAATGAACATGAAAGAACCTATATCTTTTGATATGGGTTCTTTTTTTATCGATTGATAGCTTGGATTGATGTGTAAAATGATTTGTGGCACCCGCAAATGCTGAATGACTAAATTAATGAAGTGAGAATGATAAAATTAAACATCTTCCAATATAAAATACTTTTCATTATGGCTTTTTTCTTATAAAATGAGTGAATAGTCATTCATTTCAGAAAGGGTGTGCACAAGTTGGGCAAAATATCATATATCGATAATATAACGGAGTGGATCAATGATTTTTCCTTTAAACATGAGATTAAGGTCCGCTTTTCAGAAACTGATATGTTTGGGCACATGAATAACACGATTCCTTTTACTTATTTTGAGGAAGCACGGATTGAGTATTTCAATAGCATGGGATTCATGTCGGATTGGACCTCTGCTGAATGCGGTGAGATGCCGGTTGTTGCTAACTTACAGTGTGATTACCTGAAGCAGGTTTTTTTCAATGATCGATTGACGATCCATGTGAAAGCTGACCATATCGGAAATTCTTCAGTGGACATACATTATATGGGGACCAAACAGGATGGATCAATTTGTTTAACGGGCAGGGGGACGATTGTGCAAGTCTCCAAGGCCACCGGAAAGCCGATACCTTGGACGGAAGAGATGAAGCACTCGATGTGGCAAACTGTGCTGGAACATTCCTAAAAATATTTCCATTTAGACAAGTAAAATAGTCACTCCATTGCCCCAGCCGACATACTATATCTTGACTAAATAGACACCCACTCCGGGTTTTATGCTGGTGAAGGCAAGGAGGGTAACATTACTTGAAGGAGAACGAATTCACTCATAAGCCACTACTCACCAAAAGAGAAAAAGAAGTATTTGAGTTACTAGTACAAGACAAAACAACAAAAGAAATCGCAGGTGAATTGTTTATTAGCGAAAAAACAGTTCGAAACCATATTTCGAATGCGATGCAGAAGCTTGGAGTTAAAGGACGTTCGCAGGCAGTCATAGAACTCCTTCGTATGGGAGAACTTAAGCTTTAATGTGTTAACTCTTAATACGTAAGCCTAATAAATATTTTCTCTCCCGTTCATTGGCAGCATATAAGGAAGGGCAAAACAATTTGGTTGTTTTGACTTCTTTGGATGCTGCTTATTTTTATGAGAGCGTTTCATTATGATTCCAGGTAATCAATCTTGAAAATCATTTCACTTTCATCCAAAATGGTAGTATGATAAGTTCATGAAGTGGGGAGCTGTGTGTATGGATGAAGAGAAGCAGGCGGCATATGTAGCCGATATCGAGAGGGAATTGCGCTATGTATCGTCATGGCTTAAACAAAGGGGAAGAGAAATTCTCCATGATTATAAAATTACCATTCCTCAATTCGTGGCTTTGCAATGGCTTTTTGAATCAGGTGACATGACGATTGGCGAATTGTCCACGAAGATGTTTCTCGCCTTCAGCACAACGACGGATCTGATTGACCGCATGGAGAAACATCAGCTTGTCCAGCGTGTCAGGGATGAAAAGGACCGGCGTGTGGTTCGAATTCACCTTCTTGAAGAAGGTGAACGGATAATCGAAGAAGTGATTAATAAACGGCAGCAGTACTTGAGTGGCGTGTTAGTCAATTTTAACGAATCTGACATCATGTCCCTCAAAGGGATTCTAGTAAAACTACATCAAGAAATGAAAGAAAAATGAGGCGAGTTTTTTGAAACAACCGATAGGCATCATTGATTCAGGGGTAGGCGGTTTGACAGTAGCTAAAGAAGTCATGCGTCAGCTTCCAAATGAAAATATAATTTACTTAGGTGATACAGCGAGATGCCCTTATGGGCCGAGGACCAAAAAAGATGTCCAAACCTTTACATGGCAAATGACGAGGTTTTTGATGAAGAAGGAAATAAAAATGCTGATCATCGCCTGCAATACAGCGACTGCAGCTGTACTGGATGAAATCAGGGCAACACTTCCGATTCCGGTGTTGGGTGTCATCCATCCAGGGGCAAGGGCGGCATTGAAAGTTTCTGATTCCTTGCATATTGGTGTGATTGGTACGGAAGGCACGGTGAAAAGCAAAGCATATGACGACGCGCTTGCCTCCATCAATTCCGATGTGAAAGTAGATAGTTTAGCATGCCCGAAATTTGTCCCAATCGTAGAAAGCGGGGAGTTTGAAGGGGGTATCGTCAATAGGGTCGTGGCACAAACCTTGAACCCGTTGAAGAAAACGAAGATCGATACATTGATCCTTGGATGTACCCATTATCCACTGCTGGGGCCTGTAATCTCTTCCTATATGGGGGATGAAGTACAAGTCATTTCCTCTGGGGAAGAAACCGCCCGTGAGGCAAGTGTCATTTTGGATTACTATAAATTAATCAATAAAAGCAAGCTCCGCCCAGTTCATCGCTTTTATACAACCGGTTCCAGAGATATGTTTGGTTCCATCGCGTCGAGCTGGCTCGGTATTCATGTCAATACCATTGAAACAATTAAAATCGATCACTTATAAGACTTCCATTTGGAAGTCTTTTTTTCTTGTCTTGAACAGACGGTGTTAGTATCGATACGGTGATTATGAGACATATGACAGATTCATATTTTGGAACAAGAATTTCCCTATCAACATAAAGCCTGCTTTCAAGAAGTGCGAAAGGGTTACGGACGAAGATGTAGGTGATTTCATCGGAAGACAGAAAGAAGGTTCAAGGATCTGGCTTGTCGGCAGTGCAGGATTAGTGAGTGATTTCATAAGGGAAACGCAGGTGGATGAAATGATTCTGTCCATCATTCCGGTTATATTGGGGAATCGGATTCGATTGTTCCATTCAGGTAGTCCCGAAATCCCAGTGAAGCTGACAAACGGGCAAATTGCCCAGCTCCATTATCAAAGAGAAAAATAATTGGTCTATTTTCCCCTAGGGCTCGTATAAATAGGAGTACAAACTGTCCTAGGAGTGATTTTATGTCCAATAAATCAAAAGTAACAATGGCTGTGACCATTCTGGCATCTTCTTTTTGGCTTTCAGGCTGCGGATTATTTGGCGGTGAAGAGAAAAAGGAAATAGATCCGCCGAAGGATGTTTCATTAGTCGAGGATGAATCTTCATTAAAAGAAACAGAAATGAATGGTGAGGAAAAGCCCGCGACTGATGGAGAAGAGGGCGCTGTTGAAACGAAAACAGTGAAGACGGAGTTATATTTAATTGATAAAAGCGGGTATGTGGTTCCACAAACATTGGAACTTCCTAAATCGGAAGCTGTCGCCAAACAGGCCCTTGATTACCTTGTCACTAACGGACCTGTCACGGATAAACTTCCGAATGGATTCAGGGCCGTCATTCCTGCCGATACCCAAATAAGCGTGAACATTAAAGACGGAGTGGCTGTGGCGGACTTTTCGCCGGAGTTCAAAAATTATCAGAAAGAGGATGAACTTAAAATCCTCCAAGCCATTACATGGACACTGACACAATTCGACTCGGTCGAGAAAATCCAAATGAGAATTAATGGGGAAGATATATCCGAAATGCCTGTCAATGGCACACCGATAGATGAAAATGTCTCAAGGTCGTCAGGAATCAATATCGATACGAGTGACGTAGTCGACATTTCCAATACCAAATCACTGACCGTTTATTATGTAGGCGGTGACGAGGAGTACACCTATTATGTTCCGGTGACACGCAGGATCAGCGAAACGGTGTCTGATAATGTAACAGCGGTCATTCAGGAATTAACGAAGAGTCCTTCAGGTTCAAGCCTGCAAACAGGGTTCATGAGTGATGTAGCTTTACTTGACGAGCCTAAAGTCGCAGAAGGTAAGGTCAGCCTCAATTTTAATGAAAATATCCTTGGAAGCTTTAAAGAGAAAAAGGTATCGCAAGAAGTCCTTGATGCCTTGGTCCTTTCCTTAACGGAACAGAAAGGAATTGAAAGCGTTGAAGTGCAAGTGCAGGGCAGCGCAGATGTTCTTAATGAAGAAGGCAAGAAATTATCCGAACCAGTGGTCCGTCCAGAGAAAGTCAACACAGGTAGTTTTTAAAGAGCAATTTATATCTGGAAATCACAATGAGGCAGCCTACAGCTGCCTCTATTTTTTATTCCACAATTGTTACCACGCTGTTATTGCACCTGTTGTATACATTGTTTTTAGTTGAATACTAATACCGCCGCCAAGCATTTCTAGTATCAAGAGAAAGTTTTTACATAAATAAATTTTTAAAAGGGGAAATTACTTTTAATCGTGTAATTAATGGGGGGATATTATGGATCAAAAGATCATTCAGGCTTTACACATCTATGTTTTAATCATCATGAATACAGGATTCATGGTACATGTCCTACTCCTTCCCAATATATTGACCGCATCACAACGCGACGCATGGATAAGTGTCATAATAAGTGTTGTTCCATGTATCGTTTGGACCCTATTTATTTTTTATATTTATAAAAAACTAGATAAAGAAGATATAATCGCTTTTCTAAAAAAATGGTCTACACCTTTTATTACATATATTTTCACTATAGCATTTGGGTTGTACTTTATATTTAACGCCTTCATTACCGTCAAGTTTACAGTGATTTGGGCAAAAGCTAATTATACTCATGACATACCGAACATTGTAGTCGTTAGCCTATTCACTTTTATTTGTATTTTTGCAACTTATAAAGGAATACGCACCATAAGTACTTTGGCTCTCCTGTTTCTTCCGTTCGTCACTTTTTTTGGGATATTTGTAGGGCTGGGGAATACGAGTAATAAGAATTACGAATTATTGTTCCCGATATTTGAAAGCGGGTATCGCAATACTCTAAATGGTATTTTGTATACGAGTGCAGGATATTTAGAAATTATCGTTTTTTTATTTTTGACTCCTTACCTGAAAGATAAGCTAAAAGCCAAGTGGCTTTTATTAGTTAGTGTAATTTTAATCATGCTTACGTTAGGACCCCTGATTGGGGCGATTGCAGAATTTGGTTCCGTGGAAGCAGTTAAAATGAGGAATCCAGCTTATGAACAGTGGAAGCTGTTAAGGTTTGGCTATTATATTACTCGACTCGATTTCCTGTCCATTTTCCAATGGCTTTCAGGTGCCATGATTCGAATAAGTTTATGTTTATTTATAGGATATAAATTAATCTCAAATTCAAAACATCAGAAGTGGATACTGCTCTCACTATATTCATTAATTGTTATTGGAACGCTAATCCATTGGGATGCCACTTCATTTTTTTATTTTATATACAAATATTTCTTTCCGATCAGTAGTCTGTTTCTCTTGAGTGCTGCAATTATACTGTTATTCCTTATTATAAAAAAGGGAAAAGGAAAAGGTGAAACATTATGAGGAAGGGAAAATTGAATGGAACTCCTTCTTGCATTGACCAAATCCAAAAATGGTTCGAACATTCCTCTGATGTTGTTTTAAGAAAAAAAACATTTGATCCTGAAGGTCGTTATTTGTTGGGGTTTTTATATGCGCCAAACTTAGTCGATATGCAATTTATCAATGAAGTGATACTGCCTACAATATCAAAAGCGGTTCAAGAAAATGGGGAATTAACAATTGATCAATTAAGCAATATTATGGAGATCAGTACGCTAAAAAAAGACTCCGATTTAAAAGAGGAAGTAGAAAGCATTCTATTTTCAGGAGACCTAATCATTATTAATGAATCTTCTAATGAAATTTACTATACTCCATTAGCTAATTCCCCTAAGCGTAGTCCGGAAGAGTCCAATATAGAATCTTCCATTCGCGGACCTAGAGATGGATTTATTGAGAATATATCGGATAACATGTCTTTAATTCGCCAAAGGTTAAAAACGTCAACACTTAAATGCATTGAATATACAATCGGGAAAAGAAGTAAAACCAAAATATTGCTACTTTATATAGATGACATTATTAATCCTTCGATTCTTTTGGATATCAAAAAACGATTGGATTCATTAAATGTTGATATCATAGTCAGCAGTTACCAAGTTGAAGAACTCCTATATGATACTCAACTTTCCATCTTCCCTTTAATGGATTATATCGGTCGACCGGACTATGTTGTTGAATCCTTGAATCAAGGACGCTTTGCCATCCTGGTGGACGGGAATCCCACATGCTTGATCGGACCGACCAGTATTAATCAGTTACTTTATTCTGCTGATGACGCACATGCAAGCTTTTTTTACATTAGTTTTATGCGCATCATTCGTGTAGTCGCCTTATTTGTAACGGTTGCGTTACCGGGTTTTTTTATAGCGTTAGTTTCCTATCAATTCGACCAAATTCCCTTTTCGCTTCTTGCGACGATTTCAATCACGAGACAAGGATTACCGATACCTGCTTCTTTAGAGGCATTCATGATGATCATATTGTTTGAACTATTTAAAGAAGCTGGTCTTCGCCTGCCAAAAGCTGTAGGTCCGACGGTTTCTGTGTTGGGTGGATTGATTATAGGTGATGCAGCGATTCGGGCAGGGCTGACTTCACCCTCCATGTTAGTAGTAATAGCTGTTACAGTTCTCTCAAGCTATACCTTAATCAATCAGAATATTGCTGGAAATATCGTTCTTATAAGGTTATTCATATTTGCTTGTTCAGCGTTTTTAGGCTTGTTTGGATTCTTCATGGGAATATTCCTTATCTTGATTGTTGTGGTTTCCTTGGAAAGTTTCGGACAGCCTTTTGTGAATCCATTTTCCAAACCAAATAAATCGGATATGTTAAAAGTCTTATTCAAGCTTCCGTATGGGATGTTAAGGCAGCGGAATCAAGCTATACAGTCCAGTGATAATGAACCGCAAAAGGAGTCGAACAAATGAGAAAGCTAATTGCAGTCATGGTTATTGGCTGTCAACTTTTATTGACGACAGGATGCTGGGGAATGAAGGAAATTCAAGCTCAAACATATGGATCCGCTCTAGGGATCGATTATAAAGAGGGTGAATTCATCTTATACTTTCAAGCGTTGAATTTTGCGGATATAGCAAAACAAGAGGGGGCCACTGCATTACAAGAAAGATCTACTGTTGTCATTGGGGAAGGTAAAGGGGAAAGTATCGAGGAAGCATTTACCGAATTAGAACAACATGCCGCATTACCGCTTTATATCGGGCATATTAACTCCTTCATTTTAAGTGAGAATGTAATCAAGAATAAAATGAAGGATTTTATTGAATATGTAGGAAAAGAGCCCTTATTGCGATACAATTCATGGCTGTTCGTTACGAACAAGGATATTAAAAAGGTGTTTGACAGTGATAGTTTCTTTAATCTACCTAACTTATTCACGATCATTCAAAGGCCAGAGACCGTTATTAACGAGAACTATTTCATTTCCCCGTTAAAATTCAGTGAACTGGTTTCGAAGTTTTATCAACCGGTTGGTTCCATTTTAATTCCCTCTTTGGTCATAAATGAGCATCATTACTCAGAGGGCGGGAAAGAAAAGAAGATACCAACGTTGAATGGCGGCTATGTTTTATCAAAACAACAATATAAAGGGTACGTAAGTAAACAAGATTTGATAGGTTTAAAATGGGTTGAAAACAAGGCGACAGTAATGTTTTTTTCCCTGAACAAACAAAAGGTAAGTGTTGAAATCATGGACCCTAAAACAAACATCATAGTATTGGAACAACAAAAGAAACCCTTATATGACTTAGAGGTTAGAGCAAATGGAATATTGAAACAAAATATAGCTAACTTGGATATGGAAAAAATCGAAAAAAAGGTAGAAACAAAAGTTAAGCATGATATTTTGAAGACATTGGAGACGGGGGAGAAAATCAATACAGACCTATTTAACATAAGTGAAAAGGCATACAGATACCATGTCAATAAGTGGGATAACAGAATTATTAATTCCTTTGATAAGACTTCAATAAATAACATAAAAGTTAATATCCATATTGAACATAGTGAAAATTACAAACGTTAGTTTATAAGTTTCAGGTTATTGCAGATGAGGGAGTTGTGTTAGACTTAACTTATCTGGAAAATTCAGCAGCCGTTATTGATCATGAAAGGCAGCGTTGAATTCGTCCGTTTGGCACTGGAGAATAAGCGGCTTAACATTATAATGAGTACAGCAAATTCTTTCTTAGCCCGAAAAGAGCTCACATGCCGATAAAATGAAAAAGGGTGAAATGAAAAATGAAGACAGTAATAATTGCAACGAAAAATAAAGGGAAAGCAAAGGAGTTCGAAAGCTTATTCTCTGCTAAAGGATATGAAGTCAAAACACTTCTTGATGTACCGGATGCTCCGGATGTTGAGGAAACAGGGACGACATTTGAAGAAAATGCGATCCTGAAGGCAGAGGCCATTGCCCATCAGCTAGGCCGTTTTGTCATTGCTGATGATTCCGGATTGATTGTAGATGCATTGGAGGGCCGTCCAGGCGTATATTCTGCGCGCTATGCTGGAGAGTCCAAGAGTGATGAAGCGAACACGGAAAAAGTCCTCCGGGAACTGGAAGGCGTGCCAAAAGAGGATAGAACGGCGAGGTTTTATTGCGCATTGGCACTAGCGTCACCCAACCAGGAAACGATTACGGTATCGGGAACGATGGAAGGCTTGATTACAGAACGGCCTTCAGGAGCGAATGGATTTGGTTATGATCCCATCTTTTTTGTTGAGGAACAGGGTAAAACAAACGCAGAATTGACAAAAGAGGAAAAAAACAAAATCAGCCACCGTGCCAATGCATTGAGGGCTCTAGATGAAAAACTTGATCTATTTCTAAAAAGGGAAGAAGGAATGTGACGATGAAAGTGCTAATAATGAGTGACAGTCATGGCTTAACTCATGAAATCAGCATGATTACCGACCGTCATAAACAAGAGGTTGCAGCCATGATCCATTGCGGTGATTCAGAGTTGGAAAGAAATGACCCTCGCATGTCGGGGTTCTTAGCCGTACGCGGGAATTGTGACTATGATTCGGCATATCCGAATGACATTGTGGAGAACATCGCAGGCAAGCGTTTCTTCCTTACACATGGACACCTCTATAACATAAATATGACCTTGATGAACCTATCTTATAAAAGTGAAGAGCTTGGGGCGGATATTGTTTGCTTTGGTCATTCCCACGCTGCAGGCTCTGAATTGATTGACGGCAAGCTCTTCATCAACCCGGGAAGCATACGTCAGCCGCGTGGACGAAAAGAAAAAACCTATGCCATTTTGGAAATCGGAAATGACCAACTTGAAATCATCTATTATGACCTTGAAGGAAAAATCGTTGAAGAACTAAGAAATGCTTATCAAATGGAATGACTTCATGTATAATGAACAGGAAGCGTTTTTCCCCGCTTCCTGGTTATTAAAAAAAGAAAAAACTTTTTTTGAAAAAGCGTTGACTTTCTTTTGATATCCTACTATAATAAGAAGTGTCCTAAGGGAACAGTTAAGGTAATACATAAGTTTTACCGCAACTTATATCATAAACGTCTCAGTAGCTCAGCTGGATAGAGCAACGCCCTTCTAAGGCGTCGGTCGGGAGTTCGAATCTCTCCTGGGACACTACTAAAAAAAGCCAAAACCTTCAAAGGTTTTGGCTTTTTTACTTTTGGCTTAAGACAACGAGGGTAATTTAAATTTGCTATCCTTTTAACTGTTAAAGTTCGTATGACGACAAGAAGTTTTTTATTTCATATTTATCGCAGGTGGATGACCTTTTATGTCGAACTTGTTATAAATAAGGAGATGTTTAAATGAATAAAGATAGATTATTCAAGTTCATTCAAACTTCCACTCGGGGCAATTTCTTCTCAGTCGAAATAACCGAAGATGGAACAGAAGTGGTCCAATTAGCCAAGGAGTTAGAGAAAGAAGGAAGAATCAAGTTGAGGGAATGCACACGAAAAGAGCAAGGTGTTTATCTGGAAGGGATACTTAAGTTTGTGCCTAGCTAATACTTAAAGAGCTCAACGAAGGACTTATATTAGGAATTTCATATGTTCCACAAACTCAGGCATCCATGATTGGATGCCTTTTTTCTATATCAAATTCTATTTAATGTTTGGAGATTTTTTTTAATGATTTCACGGTTTTTGATTATTGCCGTATTCAATTCTTCGACGGGTGAACTTTTATCATCTCCTAAACTAAGCTGCATCCCACTTGATTGGTTTTGTATAAGTAATTCAATCGTATCGCGTAATTCTGGCAGTGATACCTTGAATTGTTCAGATAAATGTTGTATTGCCTTGTGTAAATCGGTGTTATGGATTGATGGAACAATTGCATTGCTTTCATCTTTCAATATATATCCTCCTCTAAAGCTTATTCACGCTTATATAGCATATTATTGGGGAAATTAAGCTTATTATTCAATGTGCTATACGGCATAGTGTCATGGGGATCGTTTCGTTTAATGGGTGGTGTAGCGCCTGTCAGCTGTATTGTATGTTATGAAGCCCTCTGGCCATCAAGTTCATCTTTGGATAATTTGCTGGAGTTAAATTAGAAAAAACATTGACATAATGCAAACGAATTAATATTATGTTTATTATATTATAAACTTTATAGGGAAGTGTTTGTTTTATGAAGGACGCTGAAATGTTTTGGAGCGCATCTCAGGATGAGCTTAAACAAGGGTATATAGAAGGTGAGAACCAATATGTTTGTTTGCTGTGCGGAAATGCAGTTGAAAAGGGGGTGGTATACCCGAAAGATGGGGTTCTTTATGAAGCAAAGAGGTATATGCGGATTCATATTGAACATGCACACAACTCCGTTTTTGAATACTTGATCGATCTCGATAAAAAACTTACAGGTCTCACGGACCATCAAAACCGCCTTCTTCGCCTATTTTACCAAGGGAAGAATGATGCTGAGGTTCAGGAGGAAATGGGGATAGGTAGTCCGTCCACCATTCGGAACCATCGTTTTGTGTTGAAAGAAAAAGAGCGTCAGGCTAAGTTGTTTTTAGCCCTGATGGAACTTTTGAAAGATAAAGATGAACATGCGCCGGCATTTATCCCGCTTCATCAAAAAGCGACGATGGTTGATGATCGTTATAACGTTACCGAGGATGAAAAGGTGACTGTACTGAAAAAATACTTCCCTAAAGGCAGTCAGGATGCATTAAAGTCTTTCCCGCCAAAGGAAAAACAAAGGCTGATCATTCTTCAAGAAATTATGAACCGATTTGAAAATGAGCGGAAATACGAAGAAAAAGAAATCAATCAAATTTTGGGTACCGTTTATCATGATTACGTTCTTTTGAGAAGGTATTTAATAGAATATGGATTTTTGGATAGAAAGCCAGATGGGAGCCAATATTGGCTGAAGAAATGATGACTGGAGGCAAGAAAAATGGATCGTAAAAAAGAATTGAAGCAATTATATAAAGAAACGAAAGTTGAAGCAGGTGTATACCAAATCAGAAATACGGTAAATAATAAAGTTTTTATCGGAAGCACGAGGAATTTAAAGACGTTGAAGGGGAAACAATTTGAATTGGAAGTCGGAACAAACACCAATAAAGTGCTGCAAGGTGAGTGGAACCAATATGGGAAAGATGCTTTTTCTTTTGAGGTGCTGGAAGTATTGAAGCCGAAAGAAACAGGATTTTTTGATGTTAAACGGGAATTGAAAAAACTTGAAGAAATGTGGATGGAAAAAATACAGCCATACGAAGAACGGGGATACAATAGAATGAAATCCACTGACTTGTAAGTGGCCTTTAAAACAGGGAGTCATTTGTGGCTCTTTTTTTGTGGGAAAAAAATCAGAGGATCTCACTTGTTGTAAGTTTTTAAATGGTTTAAGCTAATAATGAGGGTCCTGTTTATGAAATAGGGGGAAACCAGTGGAGACCTTCACTAAATAATTTATTTTAGGAGTTGCGAATGAAAAAAATAGGATGGACCATAACGGGGATAGGAGCAATCATAGCGCTGGGGGCCTTACTTTATCCTTTGAATGTTATTAATAAAACTCTATGTATATATTTATTGCTCGGCGGTGCAGGGCTTATGTTTGTCGGGTCTATGTTCAGGGCCTTTTCACTCCTGAAAAGATGACTGATTTTATTAAGGTGATGACATGGAGAAAAACCAATTGAAATATGTCCAGCAGCAGCTGGCTAATGAACGTACCTTTTAGCCTGGGTAAGAACGGTGATTGCGATAGTGGGGGTTGGTTTTCTTGCGACTAGCATACATTTTACGTTTGGTGTGCATCGGGATCCCCGGATTGACCTGATTAGTATCGTGCTGGGGATGTTTACATGTGCATTGGGCCTTGTGATTACAGTGCTGGCGAAGTTCGGTTATCTTCAGAAGAAGCGGCAAATCAATGAAGGGACATTCCGGCCCTCGAGTTCGACGTTATTCTAATCGCTGTTTTTATGGTCATATTGTTATCGATGATCATTTTATATTTTGTTTTCATAAAAGTGTAAAACTGTCCTAACATTTAAAGGGCAGTTTTTTTCAATTTCTACTATTATATACTTATTCTTACATCATTACGGGAAGATTTCTTCCATTGATTAAATGCAATCAAAAAACGAAAGCTTGAAAAACACTGTATTTCAGGTTATGAAGAATTATTCAGACTGTAGAAAATTCGAAGAAAACCTGTTGCCTGCAGTAATTTTATGGTGTTTACAATTTGGACGTTGATATCCGATCCAGGCACTCGCTTTCCGCGGGCGGCCCGGGAGCCTCCTCGGCTGATCTCCTCTAGACGCGCTTTTCCCGCAGGAGTCTCGCACCTTCCTCTACAATCAACTTCGTAATAAAATTCAGATGGAAATCATACTTAAGGTTTGAAGGTATGGCTACTTTGTGTCCGTTGATTCGGGGGCATCATTTGATGAAAGATAAATTTTCTGAACCCTATTGTCGACAAACTGGAATAATTAAAACCTTTTTATTACATTAAATACAGTGTTGTGCACGTAGCCATGGTGAAATTTGAAGTACCGGAAGGGCATATAAGCGGTAAGGAAAAATCGGTCAAGTTTTGCCTTTCTTGAAAAAATATATATTAGCCACCATCAGTTTGTGAATAAACTTCACATGGACAATGCTATCATTAAAACTTTTGAAAGTACTTTACTTTATTCAATTTCAATCGCATTTTAAATATTTGTTTAATTTCCATTTTGTGAGATATGATAAAGAGGAACTAAAAGGAGGTCATTAACATGGTTGATATTAGAAAAGGTGAAAGTTCTTTTTTTGTCGAAGAATCTGGTGAGAAATTAGCGGAAATCACATTCTTTAAATCAGGTGATGATGAAATCACGGTCGATCATACCGTTGTTTCTGACAAGCTGCGCGGACAAAAGGTAGGAAATGCCCTTGTTGAAAAGGTAATAGGATTCGCAAGGGAGGAAAAACTGAAAATTGTTCCGGTATGTTCGTTCGTTCAAAAACAATTTGAAAAAAATGAAGAATACGAGGATGTATTGGCTAAATGAACTAGAGGGCTGGACCAGGGGATGATTAATATCACCTGTGTTCAGCCCATTGTCATTTTTTTAGATAATCTTCACTCCATCAATTCCCCAAGAAAAAAATATAAAAATGCCTTTCCGCCTACAGTGTTGTTCGCATTTAATATAGGGGAGGTGCTAGGATGGCCATCAAATTACAAACCCTATTGAATCGCGCAAAGGAAAATATGGGAGGCGGTATGGACCCGGTCGTGAACGAGACGATACTCGAAGTGGTTAAATTAGCTTATGAAGCGGGGATATTTGTTCAAATAACAGCTGGTTATCGAAGTTTCCCAGAACAAAATGAATTGTATGAACGGGGCAGAACGAATAAATCAATGCCTATCGTGACTTATGCCAGAGCTGGCCAGTCCTTGCATAACTATGGACTTGCTGTAGATTTTGTCATTGTTAGTGATGACGGCAAGCGGACATTGTGGACAGAGGGCGAAAAGTGGACAAGGGTAGCGGCCATAGCAAAATCCCTGGGATTTGTTTGGGGAGGGGATTTTGAATTGTTCCGTGATTTTCCGCATCTTGGAATGTCAGGCGGTTTATCCACTAGAGATCTTCAAAAGGGATTGAGGCCGAATCTTATATCAAGAGTGGCGTCAGCGAACAGTGAAAGGGAAAATGGATGATCCGCTGTTTGAGAACACTAATACTAGTGACTGGCATCATGTGCGTAGTGCGAGGATATTTCAGTGGAGAAGTTTGTTATCACTTTAATAATTTTAATGGGATATCTGACGTTTTTAAAAATTAAATATTGAAAAAACTTTTTTTATAGAATGTGGTCATGATAGGTATGTAAGCGGATACAACAAATCTTTCAATTTAGAATTATCAAAAAATTTCAAAAAACCTGTTGACTACTACCTGAAATACACGTAAGATAATCACAAATACAAGACATCAAACATAAGCGTTTCAAAAAATATGAATAATGCGAAAAGCATTGAAGAGGATAAGTAGTCTTTTAAAAAGGCAGTCACAGAGAGCCGGGTAGCTGAGAGCCGGTATTGTCCCGAAAGATGAACTCACCTTGGAGTTTCAGCTTGAACGTCAGACTAGTAGGGCTGAACGGGTGCGTACCAGTACCCGTTACCAAAACAGAGAATAGTGTAGGCTATTCAAAGTGCGCATGGAGTTTCATGCGAAAAAGGGTGGTACCGTGGATTGGCTCATCAAGCCTTTTCACCCCTTTAACTTGCCGAGTGCAAGTACATTTGGGGTGAAAAGGCTTTTTTGTATGCATAAAAAGCTGAAAATTCTGAATGTTAAGAAATATTCAATAGAAAAGCGAAGGAGGTTTTTTACGAAATGACACAAAAGTCAGTTGTTGCTGATCGGAAAAGTGGAAAGACACATTATACTGGTGCTGAATTTCTGCTGAATGCATTGAAAAAGGAAAATGTTGAAGTCATCTTTGGTTATCCGGGAGGTTCTGTATTGCCGATTTATGACAAGCTTTACAGTTCAGAACTCTTTCATATTTTGACAAGGCACGAACAAGGTGCGATTCATGCAGCGGAAGGATACGCCAGGATTACCGGCAAGCCGGGAGTGGTCATAGTTACATCCGGTCCAGGGGCAACGAACATTGTCACCGGTTTGGCCGATGCAATGATTGATTCTTTACCGCTTGTGGTAATTTCGGGTCAGGTAGCTACCAGTGTAATTGGCTCGGATGCTTTCCAAGAGGCTGATGTACTGGGGATTACTACCCCGATCACAAAACATAACTATCAGGTAAGGAGGCCGGAAGACCTTCCGCGCATTATAAAAGAAGCTTTTTATATCGCTTCAAGCGGCCGGCCCGGTCCAGTATTAATCGATATACCTAAGGACATGGCCATTATAGAAGGTGTATCGACTGAAGAGGAGCCAGAGATGAATCTCCCGGGCTATCAGCCGACGACCAAGCCGAATTACTTACAGATCAGAAAGCTTGTTGAAGCAGTAAGCGGGGCGAAAAGACCGGTCATTCTTGCAGGGGCAGGTGTCCTGCATGCAAAGGCCTCCCATCTATTAAAGGAATATGTCGAGCAGCAAGGCATTCCCGTCGTCCACACTTTATTGGGTCTTGGGGGCTTTCCGGCGGAACATCCTCTCTTTATCGGTATGGGTGGTATGCATGGCTGCTATGCAGCAAACATGGCGTTAGCGAAATGTGATCTATTAATCAATATCGGTGCCAGGTTCGATGATCGATTGACTGGGAACCTAGCGAAATTCGCACAGCATGCAACGGTGGCCCATATCGATATTGATCCAGCGGAAATCGGTAAAAATGTGCCGACAAAAATTCCGGTCGTCGGAAGTGCCAAGGAAGCACTGGCAGAGTTGATTGCGCAAAATGGCAAGAAACCGGAAATTGATGAATGGACAACACAGCTTACTGCATGGAATGAAGAGTTCCCATTGCGTTATACCCATGAAGAAGGCGTATTGAAACCTCAGCGGGTCATCCAGATGCTTCACGAAAAAACGAATGGGGAAGCCATCGTTACGACGGATGTTGGACAGCATCAAATGTGGGCAGCGCAATACTATCCATTTAACAAACCGAATTCATGGGTCACTTCCGGTGGATTGGGAACGATGGGCTTTGGCTTACCATCGGCTCTCGGAGCGCAACTGGCGAATCCGAAAGCGACGGTGCTTTCCATATCTGGGGATGGTGGATTCCAGATGTGCCTGCAGGAACTTTCAGTCATTGCCGAAATGAATCTGCCAATCAAAATCATCATCGTCAACAACGGGGCACTAGGTATGGTAAGACAGTGGCAGGAACTATTTCATGATAAACGCTTCTCGCACAGTATTTTTCAATCGCATCCGGACTTCGTGAAATTGGCCGATGCTTATGGAATTCCGGGGTACAAAGTGACGACGGAGGAAGAAGCAAGTAACTGCCTGGATGTAGCGTTAAAGACTGATGGTCCAGTGTTGATTGATTTCCGGGTAAAACAAAATGAAAATGTCTTTCCGATGGTAGCACAAGGAAAAGGGCTTGATGAAATGGAAGGAGTTTAATCAATGAAGGGAATTCTTAGCCTCACCGTGAACAACAGGCCAGGCGTCCTGAATCGGATTACGAACCTGTTCACGAAAAGAAATTATAACATTGAAGGCATGACTGTCGGACCTTCCGAACAGGATGGCATTTCAAGGATGACCTTCGTGGTCGATGTTGATGACGAAGCTGTCATTGAACAGATCACCAAGCAATTGAATAAGCAGATCGATGTTTTGAAAGTATATGATATTACGAATCAATCGATTGTGGCGAGGGAACTTGCACTCATTAAAATATTGGTGACTACACAAACCCGAGCCGAGATTTATTCAGTCATCGAACCCTTCCGAGCTTCAGTTATTGATGTCAGTAAAGATAGCCTGACAGTTCAAATCACAGGGGAATCGGATAAAATCGAAGCCTTCATTGAACTGATCAAGCCATATGGCATCAAGGAATTGGCAAGGACAGGGACAGCCGCCATCCCGCGTGGAATGCAAATTGCACACGCTAAGAGTGCGACAATCGTATAGAAATAAAAACCAAAACAAACCAAAACAAAAAACAATGATGAAAAGGGAGATGTAATTATTATGGCAAAAGTATATTATAACGCAGAAGCAAACGAGAATTTCTTCAACAATAAAAAGGTAGCGGTAATCGGATATGGTTCACAAGGACACGCACATGCACAAAACCTACGTGACAGCGGTGTAGATGTAATCATCGGAATCAGGAAAGGTAAATCCTTCGATAAAGCGGTGGAAGACGGCTTCAATGTTTACACGGTGAAAGAGGCAGCTGAACAGGCAGACGTGATCATGAACCTATTACCGGATGAAACTCAGCCGAAAGTATACCAAGAAGAAATCAAGCCGGTATTGCGCGCAGGTCAAGCGTTAATGTTCGCACACGGATTCAACGTCCATTTCAATCAAATCGTTCCTCCGGCAGACGTAGATGTATTATTAGTCGCTCCAAAAGGTCCGGGACATCTTGTTCGCCGTACATATGAACAAGGCGCAGGGGTGCCGGCATTATTCGCCATCTATCAAAATGTTACGGGTGAAGCAAAAGATTTGGCCCTTGCGTACGCTCGGGGAATCGGCTCTTTAAGAGCTGGCGGTTTGGAAACTACATTCCAAGAAGAAACGGAAACGGATCTATTTGGAGAACAGGCCGTACTTTGCGGCGGATTGACTGCCCTTGTGAAAGCTGGATTCGAAACATTGACAGAAGCTGGATACCAACCGGAAGTAGCATATTTCGAGTGTTTGCATGAACTTAAATTAATCATCGACCTTATGTATGAAGGCGGTATGGAAAACATGCGCTATTCCATTTCTGACACAGCTCAATGGGGAGATTTCGTTTCTGGACCACGCGTTGTGACGGAAACTACGAAAGAGGCAATGAAAGCGATCTTGAAAGACATCCAAGACGGTGAGTTCGCTAAAGGATGGATCTTGGAAAACCAAGCGAATCGTCCAGTCTTTAATGCTATCAATAATCGTGAAAACCAACATCAAATCGAAGTGGTTGGCCGTGAATTAAGAAAAATGATGCCATTCGTAAAACCTCAACAAAAAGAGAAAGAAGTGGTAGCCGTTGCGAAAAATTAATATATTTGAAACTACACTTCGAGATGGGGAGCAATCAGCCGGTGTAAATTTGAATTTTACCGAAAAACTTGAAATTGCTTATCAGCTTGAAAGATTGGGTGTTGATATTATCGAAGCCGGTTTTCCGGCAGCATCCAAAGGGGATTTCAACTCCGTACAGGAAATCGCGCGCAAAATCAAAAACAGCTCTGTCACAGGGCTGGCGCGCGCTGTAAAAGGAGATATCGATGCAGCTTGGGATTCATTAAGGGGCGGGGAAGAACCAAGGTTGCATACTTTCATCGCCACTTCGCCCATTCATCGTGAATATAAGTTGAAAATGACGAAGCAGCAAGTGATTGAAAAGGCAGTTGATATGGTCAAGTACGGGGCAGCGCGTTTTCCGATCGTACAATGGTCTGCAGAAGATGCAAGCCGTACAGAACTTGACTATTTGGCTGAAATCGTTGAAGCGGTCATTCAGGCTGGTGCCAAGGTCATTAACATCCCGGATACTGTTGGATATGCAGCTCCAATCGAGTACGGAAACATTTTCAGATACCTTCGTGAACATGTTCCTTCTATTGATAAAGTTAGTTTATCCGCACACTGCCATGACGATCTTGGAATGGCGACGGCCAATTCATTGGCTGCCATCGAAGGCGGAGCTACGCAAGTCGAAGGCACAATCAACGGAATTGGGGAACGTGCCGGAAACGTGGCCCTTGAAGAAGTGGCCATGGCACTCTACATCCGTAAAGATTTCTATCAAGCGGAAACGGGTCTTGTATTGAATGAAATAAAAAGGACCAGTGATTTGGTCAGCCGCCTTACGGGAATGCAAGTACCTGCTAATAAAGCCATTATTGGTGCCAATGCATACGCACATGAATCTGGCATTCACCAGGATGGCGTGTTAAAAGAAAAAACGACATACGAAATCATATCACCAGAACTTGTCGGGGTTTCGTCCAATTCGTTAGTTTTAGGAAAGCATTCAGGACGTCATGCTTTCAAAGAAAGATTACAAGAGTTGAATTTTACGGTAACGGATGAGGAAATGAACTCATTATTCATTCAGTTCAAGGAATTGGCCGATAATAAAAAGAACATGACGGATGAAGATATCGTTGCGCTGGTGCTTGAAGAGAAAGCGACGGATATCAGTTTTTATGACATGATTTCCTTACAGATTTCCCATGGTACCCATCAGACGGCGACAGCAACGGTCACGCTGAAAAAAGGCGATAATGAAGAGATTCAGGAAGCGGCTACAGGTGCAGGAAGTGTAGAAGCCTTATATAACACGCTTGAAAGATGTTTGGGCAGCGAGATCAGCTTGCTGGACTATCGAATTCAATCGGTGGGCGGCGGAATGGATGCCCTTGCTCAGGTTTTTGTAAAAATTGATTATAACGGTGTGGAAACAAGCGGCAGGGGTCTTGATCAGGACGTCTTGGAAGCATCCGCCAAAGCGTATTTGAACGCTGTGAACCGTGTGATCATCATGAAGGAACTGGAAGAAAAAGCAGTATTACAATAGGAAGGGGAGATTTCGATGAAAAGGAATATTGCGGTGCTTCAAGGAGATGGCATCGGGAAAGAAGTAACAAGAGGCGCTGTAGAAATCCTCGAAGCCGTTGCCCAAAGATATGGACACGATTTTGAATTTCAATATGGTGAGATTGGCGGCGGGGCCATCGATAACACAGGTGCACCCCTGCCGGATGAAACAGTGGAGATTTGTAAAAACAGCGATGCGGTATTATTAGGGGCCGTTGGAGGACCTAAGTGGGATGACCAGCCTGCGCACCTAAGACCAGAACGAGGTTTGTTGAAAATCCGCAAAGATTTGAATCTTTATGCTAACATCCGTCCAATCAGCTATTATTCCAGCTTGTCGGAATCTTCTCCTCTTAAAAAGGAATTCATTGAAGATGTGGATTTCGTGATTGTCAGGGAACTGACAGGCGGCCTTTATTTCGGAAAGCCAAGTGAGCGCATGGAAAAAGAAGGGCAAGAGGCGGTCGTCGATACACTTTTCTATCAGAAAAGCGAAATGAAGCGCATCATTGAACTTGCTTTTGCATTAGCATCGGATCGCAAGAAAAAAGTAACATCCGTGGATAAAGCGAATGTTCTTGAATCAAGCAGGATGTGGCGTGAGACAGCTGAAGAAATTGCCAAGGACTATCCGGATGTAATCCTTGAACATATGCTTGTTGATAATGCGGCCATGCAATTGATCAAAAACCCGAAACAATTTGATATTATCGTGACGGAGAATATGTTCGGTGATATTTTAAGCGATGAAGCGTCGGTATTGACTGGCTCGCTTGGAATGCTTCCTTCCGCCTCCATATCAACAAATGGGCCTAATCTATATGAACCGATTCATGGCTCCGCCCCGGATATCGCAGGCAAAAACCTGGCTAATCCGATTGGGACGATTTTATCAGCGGCTTCCATGCTGCGTCTATCCTTTGGTTTGGAAGATGAGGCGAAAGCCGTTGAGCAGGCTGTGGAAACGGTCCTTGAATATGGCTTAAGAACAGGCGACATCGCAAATGGCCAACCAAATATTACATCCACTTCAGAGATGATCGCAGAAATAAAAGCAAATCTTTTAGACCAGGAAGCTATTTCCAATATCATGGGAGCTTACGCATAAACTTCTTTCACGGCCTAACAATAGGCCGTGTTTTTTAAAAAAATACAAGATTGATCGAGGTGGGATAGTGATGGGAAAGTCGATAATAGAGAAAATATGGGATCGCCATATTGTAAATGAAGAGGAGAATAAACCGGATTTAATTTATATAGACCTTCAATATATTCATGAAGTGACCTCTCCGCAAGCATTTGAAGGATTGAGATTAAAAGGACGCACAGTCAGAAGACCCGACCGTACTTTCGCGACAATGGATCATAATGTGCCAACCGTTAACCGCTATTTCATCGAGGATGATATTGCAAGGAAACAACTAGAGGCGCTTGAGCAAAACTGTAAGGAGTTCGGCATCCGCCTTGCTGATTTAGACAGCCCGGATCAAGGTATCGTTCACGTTATCGGGCCGGAATTAGGGCTTACACAGCCAGGAATGACGATTGTCTGCGGAGACAGTCATACTTCCACACATGGTGCGTTTGGCTCGATTGCGTTTGGAATCGGTACGAGTGAGGTCGAGCATGTTTTGGCTACACAAACCCTATGGCAAACTAAACCGAAAACATTAAAGCTTGAGGTTAATGGCAAGCTTGGTCATGGTGTGATGGCGAAAGATGTCATTTTATATGTGATTTCTAAATTCGGCGTCAATTTCGGTACTGGACATATCATTGAGTATTGTGGGGAAGTTTTCCGGGATATGTCGATGGAAGAGAGAATGACGGTTTGCAATATGTCGATCGAAGGCGGGGCAAGAGCGGGGCTGGTAGCTCCCGATGAAACCACGTTCTCTTATTTGAAAGGTCGTAAATATTTGCCGAAAGGAGAAGAGTTCGAGCGATGTGTTCAGGACTGGAAGTCACTTTCCAGTGATGAGGATGCTGTTTATGACCAAGAAATCATTCTTGATGGCAGTTTGATTCCACCGATGGTGAGCTGGGGGACGAATCCTGGAATGGCTAGTGGCGTGGACGGTAAAGTGCCTACCTTCGCGGAAGATATCATGGATCCCAAGGAACTTAATCGAGCCATTGAGTATATGGGTCTTAAGGAAGGCATGCCGATCACGGAAATTCCCGTACAACATGTTTTCATAGGATCGTGTACCAATTCGCGCATTGAGGACTTACGGCAAGCTGCAGAAATGATCGAAGGCCAAACTGTTCAAAAAGGAGTTCGGGCGATGGTCGTTCCCGGTTCACAAAGCGTCAAAAGGCAAGCGGAAGATGAAGGGTTGGATGAAATCTTCAAATCTGCGGGCTTCGAATGGCGTGAATCGGGCTGCAGCATGTGCCTAAGCATGAATCCTGACGTGGTTCCGTCCGGTGAGCATTGTGCCTCCACAAGTAATCGGAACTTCGAAGGCAGGCAAGGCGCTGGAGCAAGAACGCACCTGGTTAGTCCGGCTATGGCTGCCGCGGCCGCCATTCATGGGAAATTTGTCGATATTAGGAATTTGAAAAGAACTGAACAAGTCCATTAAGAATACGAATTAACCGGAGGTGCATAGAATGGAACCCATTACTATATATAAAGGAAGAGCGGCGGCACTTGACCGTAAAAACGTGGATACGGACCAAATCATTCCAAAGCAATTTTTAAAACGGATTGAGCGAAGCGGATTTGGCGAATTTTTATTCTATAACTGGCGTTTTGATGAAAATGGACAGAAGCGTCCTGATTTTGAATTGAATCAGCCTCATAATCAAAACACGTCCATTTTAATAGCAGGAGAAAATTTTGGCTGCGGTTCTTCGCGTGAGCATGCCCCTTGGTCATTGAAAGATTATGGATTCGATATCATCATCGCTCCGTCTTATGCTGATATCTTTAAAAGTAATTGCATGAAAAATGGGATGGTCCCCATCGCTTTAACCCAGGCTGAAGTAAACTATTTAATGGAGAGAGTGTCGGCACCTGACTATGAGTTGACGATCGACCTCCCCAATCAGACATTGAATGATGGTCAAGGGTTTGAAACAAGCTTTGAAATTCATCCATATTGGAAGGAAATGCTCATCAAAGGCTGGGATGAAATTTCGATAACGCTTCAATATGATAAAGAGATTTCTGCCTATGAATCTCAAAAAAAGGCTGTTTCGAGCATTTAATATTAATAGAAGAAGGTCATATCCCGTTCTCCTTTCTTGATTAGAAAGGATGCGGGATTTTTTTATCTGGGAAAGAAAGAAAGGTGTTCATCCGCCCCATATAAATTTTGTGTTTCATGCTATTACATGCTAAACTGTTTCTCAAAAAGCGAACGGTGAGGCGGAAAATAGGATGGATAATGAGAATAACCAAAAGAAGGCCGAAGAAACCAAGATTATCGCCTTTCCAAATCTCGGTGATAGGCTGATTGCAAAGGGACTGGATGAGCTTGGAAACAGAAACTTTAAAGCGGCTGCACAGCTTTTCAGCCAAGCCAGGGAGTATGAGCCCGAGAATGATGAAGTTTGCATGGGACTAGTGGTCTCACTAGTCGAACTTGAGCATTACAAGGAGTCAAAAGAGTTGTGTATAGAGATGCTGAATAAAGGCATCGGTGACTATTTTCAACTGATCAATATTTATTTGATGGTTCTGCTGCAATTAGGCGAGCATCAGGAAATGGTCACGACGATCGAACTGCTATTTGAAGAAAGCCAAATTCCTTTTGATAAAGAGGAACATTTCGAAAAGATGCTTCAGTTCAGTAAAAGGGCCCTTGAGGATAAAAAAGAGGAGAAGGAAAGGCAAAATCAGCAGCTTTCAGAGGAATTGCAGGAGGATGAACTTTTTGAAGGGAAAACGGATAATGAAATGCTAATGGTCATTTCAAAACTAACGAATATCAATATTCGACCATTTATCCCTCAAATCGAAAAATTTCTACAAAAAGAAGAGGGACACCCTTTCTTTAAAACGATGCTCCTTAACATTCTTATCGACCAGGAATATAACGAGGAAGTGACGTTGAGGAAATTCAATCAATCGAAGTCGGTCATACCAAGGGGATTGAAAAGTTTGAAGGAGACGGACTTCTATAAGAAGGTAACCGGACTGACCGAAGAGGAAATCAGTCAGGATAATCCGAGCTTATTTGAAATGGTCCATAGTTTGATTGAACGTCATTCTTTTTTATTGTTCCCTTTTGAACCCGGACCTGAAAGCTTGCCTGCATGGGCAGCTGCCTATCATGCCTTGGCGGAAGAATACATGACCGGGGAAGTTTTCGGTAGGGACTTAGCGGACCTGTACCAGGCTGATGAGGAAAGCATTGCGGATATTCTTTCCTATATAAAAGAAATTGAAGAAATTTCTTATCCCATTATTTAAGCTATTGCTGTTGTAACAGATTAATCCTGTGGTATAATGTAGTGGTTGTAATGTATATTCGTCTAATTTTGACGATTTCCCCAATATTTTTTGGGTATATTTGAAGGATGACTTGTTAACACTTGCAAAGCATATTCATCCAATGCTTATTATTGAAGTATATAGATTTTTTGGAGGGAAACACATGTCTGTAAAATGGGAAAAACAAGAAGGTAATCAAGGCGTACTAACAATTGAAGTTGACGCTGCAAAAGTAAACGAAGGTTTAGACGCAGCTTTCAAAAAAGTAGTGAAACAAGTAAATGTACCTGGCTTCCGTAAAGGTAAAATGCCACGTCAAATGTTCGAAAAAAAATTCGGCGTAGAATCACTTTACCAAGATGCGCTTGATATCATTCTTCCAGATGCTTATGCAAATGCTGTCGAAGAAGCTGGAATTCAGCCTGTAGATCGTCCTGAAATCGACATCGAGAAAATGGAAAAAGGCGAAAACCTGATCTTCACTGCAACTGTAACAGTTAAGCCTGAAGTTAAATTGGGAGATTACAAAGGTGTTGAAGTTGAAAAATTCAATACTGAAGTAACTGACGAAGATGTTGAAAACGAATTGAAAACTTTACAAGAGCGTCAAGCTGAGCTTGTCGTTAAAGAAGAAGGACAAGTTGCTGAAGGCGATACAGTTGTTCTTGACTTTGAAGGATTCGTTGATGGTGAAGCATTCGAAGGCGGAGCTTCAGAAAACCATTCATTGGAAATCGGTTCAAACTCTTTCATTCCAGGATTTGAAGAGCAACTTGTCGGTCTTGAAACTGGTGCTGAAAAAGATATCGAAGTTACATTCCCTGAAGAATACCATGCTGCTGAACTTGCAGGTAAACCAGCAGTATTCAAAGTGAAAATTCACGAAATCAAAACAAAACAACTTCCTGAGTTGGATGATGAGTTCGCGAAAGATGTCGACGACGAAGTGGAAACTTTGGCTGAACTTAAAGAAAAAACAAAACATAAATTAGAGCATGACAAAAAGCACGAAGAAGAAAACTTCATTCAAAACACTGTAATTGGTAAAGCTGTTGAAGGCGCAGAAATGGACGTTCCTGAAGCGATGATTTCAAATGAAGTTGACCGCATGATGAATGAGTTCTCTCAACGCATTCAATCTCAAGGTCTGAATTTGGAGCTTTACTACCAATTCTCAGGTCAAGACGAAGAAGCTTTAAAAGCGCAAATGAAAGAAGAAGCTGAAGGACAAGTTCGTACGAGCCTAACTCTTGAAGCAATCGCTGAAGTTGAAAAACTTGAAGCGACTGACGAGGACGTAGAAGCTGAACTTGCACAAATGGCTACTATGTACAATATGGAAGTTGATGCGATCAAACAAGCTCTTGGAAACTTAGAAGGAATCAAAGGCGATCTTAAAATTAAGAAAGCAATTGACTTCTTGGTAGAAAACAGCAAAACAGTTGACGCAAAATAATTTTTATAAATAAGTAGATTTAAATATTTCCTTTAAAAAACAAGGCGCGAGTAATCGTGCCTTGTTTTATACATATTGAGAATTAGTGTAAATTTCAAATATCGGTTATTTCCTGATTGATTTTTTTTGGATTTCAGTGTAGATTAGTTCTAATACCGCATATACATATTTATACAGCAAATCCTGCTTTTAAAAATCCAAAGTTTTGGGCATACTGGTAAAGGGCAAATACATATTGATTGATTATTGTACTTATTTAACAACTCGGACGCGTGAGCATTTTTGTTACTAAACTTCCAAGAACATGATAAAATGCAAAACATACTAGGGATTTTGGAATGTTTAAGTAGATGTGTGCCTCGTTTTTTTTCATTACGATTAGGTACCGCTATGTAATAGAGTTGGAAGAGTATTTAAAGGGGTGAACGTACATGTTTAAATTTAATGATGAAAAAGGACAGTTAAAATGTTCTTTTTGCGGTAAAACACAAGAACAAGTCCGTAAACTGGTTGCTGGTCCAGGTGTCTATATTTGTGACGAGTGTATAGAACTTTGTACGGAGATCGTCGAAGAAGAGCTGGGCACTGATGAAGAAGTAGAATTCAGGGATGTTCCTAAACCTATGGAAATCCGTGAAATTCTTGACGAATATGTTATTGGACAAGAACAGGCAAAGAAATCTTTGGCTGTCGCTGTTTACAACCATTATAAACGTATCAATTCCAATAGCAAAGTCGACGATGTGGAGCTTTCTAAAAGTAACATCGCCCTGATCGGACCGACGGGAAGCGGGAAAACCCTTCTTGCGCAAACATTGGCGCGCTTACTGAATGTTCCATTTGCGATTGCTGATGCCACTTCATTGACGGAAGCTGGATATGTTGGGGAAGATGTCGAAAACATCCTTCTAAAGCTGATCCAAGCCGCTGATTATGATGTGGAAAAAGCGGAAAAAGGCATCATTTATATTGATGAAATCGATAAAGTTGCCCGTAAATCGGAAAATCCTTCTATTACACGTGATGTGTCTGGTGAGGGTGTGCAACAAGCATTATTGAAAATCCTTGAAGGAACGGTTGCAAGCGTTCCGCCTCAAGGTGGACGTAAACATCCACATCAGGAATTCATCCAAATCGATACGACCAATATTTTGTTCATCTGCGGCGGTGCCTTTGATGGCATCGAACCGATCATCAAACGCCGTCTTGGTCAAAAAGTCATTGGATTTGGCTCTGACGTGAAAAAGGATGATGTTGCAGAAAAAGAATTGCTTTCAAAAGTCCTTCCTGAAGACTTGCTTCGTTTCGGATTAATTCCGGAATTCATCGGTCGTCTTCCGGTAATTGCGACTCTTGAGCAATTGGATGAAGCTGCGTTGATTGAAATCCTGACAAAACCGAAAAATGCCCTTGTTAAACAATATCAAAAGTTGCTTGAACTAGACGATGTTGAATTGGAATTCGAACAGGAAGCGCTAAGTGAAATTGCTAAAAAGGCAATTGAACGTAAAACTGGTGCACGTGGTCTGCGGTCCATCATCGAAGGCATCATTCTTGAAGTGATGTTCGATCTGCCTTCACGTGATGATGTAGCAAAATGTGTAATCACAGGCAGCACGATTTCGAAAAATGAATCTCCAAAGCTCGTCCTTAAAGACGGTACAACCATCAAAGGACAAGAAAAGAAAACATCTGCTTGATAATATGGAAAAGAAAGGCTGCCAGTTAATGCTGGCAGTCTTTTTGTTTATAGACCAAAGTTGATTGTAACGTAAGGTACGAGACTCCTGCGGGAATACGCGTCCAAGGGAGACCCCGCAGGGGCAGAGCGCCGAGGAGGCTCCCGGACCGTCCGCGGAAAGCGAGTGCCTGTAGTGAAAATCAACGTTAAAACCTCAAAACAATAGGGTAAAACCAGTTAATTTCGAGTTGTTTACAGTCTGAGACTGCCGGTTCATCCTGGCAGTCTTTTTCTTTGTCTTTTTTTCAATTTGTTGTTACTTAGAATAAAAACGCCAAAATTTTCAACACGAATTTCTTGGATAATATCGCCCTTCCAAAGGAGATACTAACAGAAATGACAAACTAGGAGAGTGCAGGAGGGAATACGATGAATTGGACAGGATTGGCGTTGTTTATCCAGCTGTTTTTTGGGATTATTATTGGATTGTATTTTTTGAACTTATTGAAAGGCCAGCGGACACAAAAAGTTTCCATTGACCGTGATTCACGTAAGGAGATGGACCAATTACGGAAAATGAGATCGATTTCGTTAACAGAGCCATTGGCAGAGAAAGTAAGACCAAGCACATTTAATGAAATCATCGGTCAAGAAGATGGGATTAAATCTTTAAAAGCTGCTTTATGCGGGCCGAATCCCCAGCATGTGATAATTTACGGTCCTCCAGGGGTAGGGAAAACGGCAGCTGCCAGACTTGTTTTGGAAGAGGCGAAGAAAAATGGCAAGTCCCCTTTTAAGAATTCAGCCGTTTTCGTTGAATTGGACGCCACCACAGCCAGGTTCGATGAACGGGGGATTGCCGATCCGCTCATTGGTTCTGTGCACGATCCAATCTATCAAGGAGCCGGGGCAATGGGACAGGCAGGCATTCCGCAGCCAAAGCAGGGTGCAGTCAGCAATGCTCATGGAGGCGTACTGTTCATAGATGAAATAGGGGAGCTTCATCCAATACAGATGAATAAACTGTTAAAGGTATTGGAGGATCGTAAGGTCTTTCTTGAAAGTGCTTATTATCAAGAGGAAAATCAAAATATTCCCACTCACATCCATGATATTTTTAAAAATGGACTGCCGGCTGACTTTCGATTGATTGGGGCCACAACAAGAACACCGAATGAAATCGCGCCTGCGATACGCTCAAGATGCATAGAAGTGTTTTTCCGTGAACTTGACCGTGAGGAAATAATCACCGTGGCTAAGAATGCCTCAGATAAAGTGGGAATCACCATCAGTGAAAAAGGCTTGCAGTCGATCTCCGATTATGCCCGAAATGGCAGGGAAGCTGTCAACATGATTCAGACTCTTGCTGGTATATCAATTAATGAAAACAGGACTTTTATCAGAGAAGAAGATATAGATTGGATGGCCCATAGCAGTCAGCTGACACAAAGAATGGATAGAAAAATAGAAGCGAATTCTAAAATAGGTCTTGTCAACGGTCTTGCAGTTTATGGTCCCAACAGCGGGGCATTGCTGGAAATCGAGGTTACGGTCATGGCCGCTACTGATGAAAAAGGATCGATAAACATTACTGGTATCGTTGAAGAAGAAAGTATCGGCGGCGGAAGCGGCAAATCGGTTCGCCGCAAGAGTATGGCAAAAGGTTCAATTGAAAATGTCATTACGGTTTTACGGTCGATGGGAGTGCCTGCCGGTCAATTTGATATCCATGTGAACTTTCCAGGCGGAAGTCCAGTAGATGGCCCTTCTGCAGGAATTGCAATGGCCACGGGCATATACTCGGCCATTTATAAAATCCCTGTTGATCACACAGTGGCAATGACTGGAGAAATAAGCATTCATGGCGGCGTTAAACCGATCGGCGGTGTCATTCCGAAAATCAAGGCGGCAAAACTGGCCGGGGCAAAGAAAGTAATCATCCCAGCTGAAAACATGCAGCCACTTCTATCTGAAATCAAGGATATAGAAATCATTCCCGTTTCAAATGTGAAAGAAGTGCTGGATCAGGCATTGAAAAAAGAATTGATGTCGGAACAAATCCTCACAACCTTGGACCTATCAAAAAAAGAAAGTGTATAAAGGAGATGCCCCGGGAAAAACAAGAACCGGGGCATTTTAAGGACCATATTGGCGTTCCGGACAAACCTGAAGTATAAAATAAACACGCATTCAGACGTGCTTTTTTATCTAATATTGGAGATAATAATAGCAGTCGAAACGTGTTAAGGTAAACGAATAGACACTTCTATATAAATAGGATAGAATTGTTAAAAGGTTGAGAACATGGGTAAATAGTTTACAACGACGATACTAATTAGATGGAGGTGTCAGGAAATGACTGATAAAGAAATCATCGTCCCCCTCCTGCCGCTTAGAGGACTGCTTGTATATCCAACGATGGTACTTCATTTAGATGTAGGCCGAGATAAATCGGTACAAGCCCTTGAGAAAGCAATGGTGGAAGACCATCTTATATTTTTGACGACACAACAAGATGTTTCGTTGGACGAACCAGGTGAAGAAGATTTATTTACAATGGGAACTTTAACAAAGGTAAAACAGATGCTGAAGCTTCCAAATGGTACAATCCGGGTGTTGGTGGAAGGGTTGAACCGCGCAGAAGTCATTGAATTTTACGATTATGAGACACATTATGGTGCCAAGATTAAAATATATGAAGACAGTGATGAAAAGGATGCTGAACATCAGGCATTAATGCGCACCTTACTGGATTATTTTGAACAATACATAAAAATGTCCAAGAAAATAACCGGTGAAACGTTTTCGTCCACTTCGGATATTGAAGAGCCTGGACGATTAGCGGATATAATCGCTTCCCATTTGCCTTTGAAATTGAAGGAGAAGCAAGAAGTGCTTGAGACCATTGATATGAAAGAGCGTTTAAGCCGTGTAATCGAGATCATCAATAACGAGAAAGAAGTTCTTTTTCTCGAGAAAAAGATCGGCCAGCGTGTTAAGCGTTCGATGGAACGGACTCAAAAGGAATATTATTTACGAGAACAAATGAAAGCGATCCAAAAGGAATTGGGAGATAAGGAAGGAAAAACAGGGGAAATTGAGGTTCTCAACGAAAAGATAGAGGAAGCGGAAATGCCTGAGCACATCAAAGAAACGGCACTAAAGGAATTGGACCGTTATGAAAAGGTTCCTTCCAGCTCGGCCGAGAGCTCTGTCATCCGCAATTATATCGAATGGTTGATCTCGCTTCCTTGGACCAAAGCGACCAAAGATGACTTGAATATTCATAAAGCCGAAAAAATCCTGAACCGGGACCATCATGGTTTGGAAAAGGTGAAGGAGCGGGTGCTTGAGTATCTGGCCGTCCAGCAATTGACCAATTCATTGAAGGGACCAATCCTTTGCTTGGTGGGACCTCCAGGGGTCGGGAAAACCAGCTTGGCTAAATCGATCGCTTCATCGCTGAATAGGAATTTCGTCCGTATATCTTTAGGTGGGGTGCGCGATGAATCAGAAATCCGCGGACATCGCCGTACATATGTAGGGGCGATGCCAGGAAGGATCATTCAAGGCATGAAAAAAGCTGGAACGATCAATCCAGTCTTTTTACTGGACGAAGTGGATAAGATGTCCAATGACTTTAGGGGAGATCCATCTGCAGCGATGCTGGAGGTGCTCGATCCAGAGCAAAATCATAATTTCAGTGATCATTATATTGAAGAAACTTACGATCTTTCCAAAGTCATGTTCGTGGCGACGGCGAATAATTTGGGATCGATTCCTGGCCCGCTTCGTGATCGTATGGAAATCATTTCGATTGCAGGTTATACTGAGATAGAGAAACTTCATATAGCCAAGGATCACTTGCTGCCTAGACAGCTGGAAAACCATGGTTTATCGAAGACACAACTGCAAATCCGTGAGGAAGCTCTTACAAAAATCATCCGTTATTATACTCGGGAAGCCGGTGTTCGAAGTTTGGAGCGACAGCTTGCAGGCATCTGTCGGAAGACTGCGAAAATCATCGTGTCCGGAGATAAAAAGCGGGTCGTCATATCAGAAAAGAATGTCGAGGAGTTTTTAGGGAAAACCATGTTCCATTATGGACAGGCGGAGGTCGAGAACCAAGTCGGTGTAGCTAATGGATTGGCATACACATCGGTAGGCGGCGATACGCTGCAAATCGAGGTTTCCTTATCACCAGGTAAAGGCAAGCTGATCCTGACAGGAAAGCTTGGCGATGTAATGAAAGAGTCAGCCCAGGCTGCTTTCAGTTATGTCCGTTCAAAAACCGAGAAACTTCAGATTGATTCGAACTTCCATGAAAAATATGATATTCATATTCATGTCCCTGAAGGTGCGGTCCCAAAAGATGGCCCTTCTGCAGGCATCACGATTGCAACAGCGTTAATATCGGCCCTTACAAATAGGCCGATCAGAAAAGAGGTAGGCATGACAGGCGAAATTACATTACGCGGACGGGTTCTTCCGATCGGCGGGCTTAAAGAAAAATCTTTAGCGGCCCATCGCGCAGGACTTACGAAAATCATCATCCCGCAAAATAACGAAAAGGATATTGATGATATCCCGGAAAGTGTCCGTAAAGCATTAACATTTGTTCCAGTTTCACACGTCGATGAAGTCCTTGAGCATGCATTGGTAGGTGTGAACGAATGAAAGTGACAAGTTCAGATATTGTCATCAGTGCTGTGAAGCCTGAACAATATCCCAATACTCCAATACCGGAATTTGCCTTGGCAGGCCGTTCCAACGTTGGAAAATCCAGTTTCATCAACAAAATGATCAATCGAAAAAACTTGGCGCGCACATCCTCTAAACCGGGTAAGACGCAGACCTTGAATTTTTATATCATAAATGAAGCACTCCATTTTGTGGATGTACCGGGTTATGGTTATGCAAAAGTATCCAAGACGGAACGTGATGCTTGGGGAAGAATGATCGAAACGTACTTCACTTCCAGAGACCAGCTCCGCGCTGCGCTTCTGATTGTGGATTTGCGTCATCCGCCTACAAAGGATGATATCGCGATGTATGAATTCCTGAAGCATTATGATCTGCCCCGGATCGTCATTGCAACCAAAGCGGATAAGATTCCAAAAGGCAAATGGCAGAAACACTTGAAAATCACGCGTCAAACGCTAAACATGGAGAAAGAAGATGAATTGCTTCTATTCTCTGGTGAAACAGGCGAAGGCAAGGAACAAGCCTGGGGCGTCCTTAAGAAATATATGTAAAAGAAAAGGGTATTCCGCATCTGGAATACCCTTTTTCATCACGGAATTTGCAAAAATGCGAATCGGCAATTCTCACTTTTTTCGAACCAAAAAATAAATGCCGATTGCCATCAACGCAAATGGCCAAAACCTTTCGATGTTCGCAGTGCTTGTTTCAACAAGCCCAAAAGAAGAAGTGATTTGATCATAGAATAAGAAAGTGATCGAGATGAGAAGTATTACCAGCCCGTGAAACATTCCAGAATTTGTTTTACGTGCCCGGAGAATAAATCCCAGCGAGATGATTAAAATAAAGATACCTATATTATCCGGCCAAATATCCAGATTCTCGACGATATGGAAGTGAGCCCCGAAACCCAGTAAGATGACGCCTGGCAGGATGGACTCATATTCATTACCGCTATATGCCTGAATCAGGAAGGCTGCACCAACTATACATAATAAAGTGGGCCAGCTGAAAAAGCCTGGAAAGATTTCGATTTGGGAATGTTCAAGAAAAAAATAGAGCCCGAAACCGATTAATACGATTCCTGGGAAAATACGCTGCGTTTTCATTTTATCCTCCTATGCAATTCGATTACTTGAAGTTTTTTGCCATTTTTGATATGGTACTTTTGTACACAATGTCGAAATATGTATGTAACTTACCAATCCTGCTAAGACACCTTTTGTAGCATTTCGGGCGTTTTGGCTGTCTTTTCATGGTAGCATACGTTATTCATAAACTGTTCATATTATTTGCGTAAAACCATTTTAGTACATGGTATAATAAATTTACATGAAAAATTTTGGGGGTGCAAAACAAAAGGATGCATATTCTAGCGGTTGGTATAAATTACAAAACTGCCCCTGTAGAAATTCGGGAAAAACTATCGTTTAACGAAGCCGAACTTGCCGAGGCAATGAAAGCTCTTAAAAATAAAAAAAGCATCTTGGAAAATATTATTATTTCAACATGTAACAGGACGGAAATATATGCGGTCGGTGACCAGCTTCATACAAGCAGGTATTATATAAAGGAATTTCTTTCGGAATGGTTTAATATCGATAAAGAAGAATTTTCTAAATATCTGTTCATTTATGAAGGCGATGGGGCTGTTGAGCATTTATTTTCAGTTACCTGCGGCTTGAATTCCATGATACTGGGCGAAACTCAGATTTTGGGACAAGTACGTTCAAGCTATCTGTTAGGGCAGAAGGAAGATACGATCGGTACCGTTTTTAACCATCTCTTCAAGCAAGCCCTTACATTGGCTAAAAAAGCTCATTCGGAAACCGAAATCAATACAAATGCCGTTTCCGTCAGCTATGCGGCAGTCGAGCTTGCCAAGAAAATCTTTGGAGGCCTGAACGGCAAGAATGTCTTGATTCTTGGGGCCGGTAAGATGGGTGAGCTGGCCATTCAAAATCTGCATAGCAATGGTGCCGACAGCATTACAGTCATTAACCGCACCTTCCAGAAAGCGGTCGACCTGGCGGAAAGATTCAATGGTACGGCGAAACAGCTTCAAGAGCTGCAATGCGCTTTAGTGGAAGCTGATATCCTGATTACTTCCACCGGATCAAAAGATCTCCTTGTAACAAAAGAAATGATGTCATTCGTCAATAAGCTTCGTAAAGGCCGTCCTATTTTCATGGTCGATATCGCAGTGCCGCGTGACCTCGATCCAACATTGGCTGAGCTGGAAAATGTCTTCTTGTATGATATTGACGATCTTGAAGGGATCGTGCAAGCCAATATCGAAGAACGTAAAAAAGCTGCCGAGAAAATAGAATTGATGATCGAATCAGAAATCGTTGATTTCAATCAATGGATTAATTTACTTGGTGTGGTTCCCGTCATTTCTTCTTTACGGGAAAAATCCCTATCGATACAAAAGGAAACGATGGAAAGCATCGAAAGAAAGCTTCCGCATTTGAGCGAACGTGACAAAAAAGTTTTGAATAAGCATACGAAAAGCATCATCAACCAAATGCTGAAAGATCCGATTCTTTATGCAAAAGAGCTGGCAGATGAGCCGAATGCAAAAGAGCAATTAAATAATTTCGTGAAAATCTTCCATTTAGAGGAATTGATTGAAGACCAGCTGGTTGCGGATGAAAAAGAACGGAACAGCTCCAAGTCATCCCTATTGAATCCAGTTCCTGTCCAGTAATGAGGTAGATATGGAATTACTAATGACAAGATTGCATGAAGCCACTGTATTGTTGTATGCCATCAGTATGCTTTTATATTTTATCGATTTCCTCAATAATAACCAGAAGGCGAACAGGGTCGCCTTCTGGTTGCTTTCTATTGTTTGGGTACTGCAAACAATTTTTTTATTTCTGTATGTGTTGAAAACGGGAAGGTTCCCGGTATTGACGATTTTTGAAGGATTATATTTTTATGCATGGGTCCTCATATCGTTATCTTTAATCATTAACCGATTGCTAAGAGTCGATTTTACGGTCTTTTTTACGAATGTATTAGGTTTCATGGTTATGGCCATCCATACCTTTGCACCTGTTCAGATAGAATCTCAAGTGCTTGCACAGCGCCTGGTTTCAGAGCTACTGCTCATACATATCACTTTTGCCATCCTATCCTATGGGGCATTCACGCTTTCTTTCGTTTTTTCACTTTTATACTTAATCCAATATGATTTACTGAAACGGAAGAAATGGGGAAAACGCCTGCTTCGACTCGGCGATCTAACAAAGCTCGAGCAAATGTCTTATGTCCTCGCAGTAATAGGTGTTCCATTATTAGTGGTTTCCCTTATCCTGGGGATTCAATGGGCATATATAAAAGTGCCTGGGGTATCCTGGCTGGACATGAAGATCATCGGCTCATTTATTTTGCTTATCGCTTACAGTGTGTTTTTATACTTGAAAATTCGGAAACAAATGTATGGAAGGACGCTAGCCTTTCTGAATATTGGATCTTTCATGATTGTGTTAATAAACTTTTTCCTTTTCGGAAGCCTTTCAACATTCCACTTTTGGAATACATAGGAGGAAACTATGAGAAAAATAATTGTCGGTTCTAGACGTAGTAAATTAGCGATCACCCAAACTAACTGGGTTATCGATCAACTTAAAGAGCTTGGGGTCCCATACGATTTCGAGGTGAAGGAAATTGTCACAAAGGGTGACCAAATCCTTGATGTAACACTTTCCAAGGTAGGCGGAAAGGGCTTATTCGTTAAAGAAATCGAACAAGCGATGCTGGATAAAGAAATTGATATGGCTGTACATAGTATGAAAGATATGCCAGCAGTGCTGCCTCCAGGCTTGACGATTGGCTGCATACCACCGAGGGAGGACCATCGGGATGCCTTGATTTCAAAAAATCATGAAAATCTTTCCGAACTGAAGCCGGGTTCCATCATAGGTACAAGCAGCTTGCGCCGTGGCGCGCAAATATTGGCTAGAAGGCCGGACCTTGAAATTAAATGGATTCGCGGTAATATCGATACCCGTCTGAATAAGCTGAAAACGGAAGATTATGATGCTATCATTTTAGCTGCTGCCGGACTGTCAAGAATGGGTTGGGAGAAGGACATCGTAACGGAATTTTTAGATGAAGATATTTGCATTCCGGCAGTTGGACAAGGAGCACTTTCCATTGAGTGCCGTGAAGACGACAAAGAGCTGCTGGCGGAACTTGCGAAATTGACCTGTGAAAAAACTAAAAGAACGGTTGAAGCGGAACGTGCCTTTTTGGATAAAATGGAAGGCGGATGCCAGGTACCGATTGCCGGATTTGCGGTGGCAAAAGATAATGGATCCGTTTCCTTGACGGCTTTGGTCGCTGCCCCGGATGGAAAGGTGATTTATAAAGAAATGGTTGAGGGAACCGATCCCGAGGCGGTTGGGCATGCTGCTGCCAAACAGATTAGCGAAATGGGCGGTAAAGAATTGATCGATCGCGTAAAAGAAGAGCTTGATCAGTAATGAATCCCTTTCAACCTCTTAAGGATTATCAGGTATTAATCACCAGAGGGAAAGGACAGGCAGATGGTTTAAAAGAGTCGATCGAAAAAAATGGCGGAACGCCGCTTCTTGTGCCATTGCTTGAGTTCACTCTTCCTGATCATTTGGAAGATGTACAACAGCGGTTAGATGAGTTACTTACATATGACTGGATCATTTTGACCAGTCAAAATGGGGTGGATTTCTTCTTTAAGCTTCTTGGTAACCAGCCTTTAAAGCTTCCGAAAATAGCCGTAATCGGCTCCAAAACAGAAGCGGCCCTGAAACGGCTTGGATATAAGGCGGATTTCGTTCCAACTCAGTTTGTTGCCGAAGGGTTCGTGGCGGAGTTCAATGCCGTGCTTGATAAAGGGTCCCGCGTGTTGCTGGCAAAAGGAAATCTCGCAAGGGCGGTTATTGCGGAGGCAATCAATGAAGCTGGTGCATCCTGTGATGAAGTGATTATTTATCATACCGTGCTTCCTCGAAGCAGTGAAAAAAAACTGGTGCAGCTTATAAGGAACGACGATATCGACATCATAACCTTTACGAGTTCATCGACGGTCAATCATTTTTTACAGATCATGAAACGCCATGAATTGGATACATACATAGACCGGATCATCATCGCCTGCATCGGGCCGATTGCCGCTAAAACGGCTGAAAAACATGGGCTATCCGTCGATGTCTGTCCAGAAGTTTATACGACGGATGCCATGGTTGCTGAGTTAATACGCTTCATTTTGAAAAGAAGTAAAAAGGAGGAACTTTAAAATGAAAAACATTCCATTCAATCGCCACCGTCGCTTGCGTGCAAGTGCCGGCATGAGGGCTTTAGTCCGTGAAACACAATTACATAAAGAGGATTTGATCTATCCGATCTTCGTCATCGACGGAGAAAATGTGAAAAATGAGATCAACTCCATGCCAGGTATCTATCAGCTATCCATGGATAATCTGGGGGCCGAAATGGATGAAGTCGTGAGTCTGGGCATTAAATCAGTCATTTTATTCGGTGTCCCTTTTGATCATGATAAAGACGAACAGGGTACAGGGGCATTTCACCATAACGGACTTGTGCAAGAGGCAACCCGTTTTATTAAAAAACAATATCCCGATGTTATTGTCATAGCGGATACCTGCCTATGTGAGTATACAAGCCATGGCCATTGCGGGGTCGTAGAAGGGGAAAAAATCCTCAATGACGCTTCACTTGACCTTCTTGCCAAAACGGCAATCAGCCAGGCAGAGGCCGGCGCCGATATCATTGCACCTTCCAACATGATGGACGGTTTTGTTGCGGCCATCCGTGCAGGTCTGGATGAAGCGGGTTATGAAGATATCCCAATCATGTCCTATGCGGTGAAATATTCTTCGGCTTTTTACGGCCCATTCCGTGATGCCGCAAATGGTGCGCCGCAATTCGGCGACAGGAAAACTTACCAAATGGATCCCGCCAATCGCCTTGAAGCATTCCGTGAAGCTGAATCCGATGTTGCTGAAGGTGCGGACTTCCTAATCGTGAAACCGGCCCTTTCCTACATGGACATCATCAGGGACGTTAAAAATAACTTTAATCTTCCGATCGTTTCCTATAATGTCAGCGGTGAATATTCAATGGTTAAGGCAGCTGCCCAAAATGGCTGGATTGATGAAAAAGCGATAGTGATGGAAATGCTGACAGGCTTGAAACGCGCAGGTTCCGACTTGATCATTACGTATTTTTCAAAAGAGGTAGCACGCTGGATAAACGAAGATAATCAATGATATAAAAATATAACCTGTAATGGAAAAAGGGGATTGAATCATGCGGTCATATGAAAAATCGAAAAAAGCGTTTGCTGAAGCAAAAAATTTGATGCCAGGCGGCGTGAACAGCCCGGTACGTGCCTTCAAATCTGTGGACATGGATCCCATTTTCATGGAGCGCGGAAAAGGCTCAAAAATGTATGATATCGATGGAAATGAATATATCGACTATGTTCTTTCATGGGGACCGCTTATCCTGGGTCACACGAATGACCGTGTCGTGGAATCATTGAAAAAGGTAGCGGAATCAGGCACAAGCTTTGGGACCTCGACACTGATTGAGAATGAACTGGCCAAGCTGGTCATTGAACGGGTGCCTTCGATTGAAATGATCCGTATGGTATCTTCAGGCACGGAAGCGACGATGAGTGCACTAAGGTTGGCACGAGGCATTACAGGCCGTGATAAAATCCTGAAATTCGAAGGCTCCTATCATGGACATGGCGATTCCTTGCTGATCAAGGCGGGTTCCGGAGTTGCGACATTAGGCTTACCGGATAGCCCGGGAGTACCGGAAGGCATTGCAAAAAATACGATTACCGTAGCATATAATGATCTAGCTGCGACCAAATACGCATTTGAACAATTTGGCGAAGACATTGCCTGTATCATCGTAGAACCTGTTGCAGGGAACATGGGTGTGGTTCCGCCACAACCTGGTTTCCTCGAAGGCTTACGTGAAGTGACCACCCAATACGGGGCTCTATTGATCTTTGACGAAGTTATGACAGGGTTCCGTGTCGGCTATAATTGTGCACAAGGCTATTTTGGCATCGTACCTGATTTGACTTGCCTTGGGAAAGTTATTGGCGGCGGCTTGCCTGTAGGAGCGTTCGGAGGCAAGCGAGAATTCATGGAACAAATTGCCCCGAGTGGGACGATCTATCAAGCGGGAACATTGTCGGGTAACCCTCTTGCCATGACGGCCGGCCTTGAAACGCTGAGCCAATTGACTCCAGAATCTTATGATGAGTTCACCCGAAAAGGGGATATGCTCGAAAAAGGTATTGGGGAAGCAGCGAAAAAGTACGGAGTCCCGTATACATTCAACCGTGCCGGTTCCATGATTGGACTTTTCTTTACGAATGAAGAAGTGGTAAACTATGATACAGCAAAAACATCCGATTTAGAGTTCTTTGCTTCTTACTATAGGGAAATGGCGAATCAAGGTATCTACTTGCCGCCGTCACAGTTTGAAGGTTTATTCCTTTCCACTGCACATAGTGATGAAGATATCGAAAAGACCATTACAGCGGCAGAACAGGCTTTTGCAAAATTAAAAAAATGATGCAAGGCTTCACGAACTACCGATAAATTGAATAATGATAACTTTGAACTGGCTGCCTTTTTCCAAGAACTTTTGGAGAAGGGCAGCCAGTTTTTTTGAATTCAATCAGTACGTGGAAAGTCGAATTAATGGTTTCATTCAGGATTTTCATGCCCATTGTTACAATCCCTTATGATTTTAGCCTGAAATATTTGAATCCCTTCTTTTTAAAAGGTTCAGGAAATAAAAGGTCTCGAGTGTGGCATATGAAATTAAGGAATAATCGGCTTCCTTCCTTCATAGATTGATATTGGTATAGGTACCGTTTCCTGAAGCTGAAAGGAGGAGTTGTTTTTGTCGCAAGAAAATGAATCGTATTTACGATTTTCTTTAGAGGAATCCGTTTGGTTCCAGAAGGGACAGGAAGTGGCTGAGCTATATTCCATTTCGCTTGATCCAAATGTGACGATTCAAGAAAGTGACCAATATGTTTTTATACGAGGCTCGTTGGATTTAAGCGGTGAATATAAAGACTCGCAAAATGGTGAAGAAGAGGAGTTTTCGCAGACCTTTTTGCCAAAAGCGGTTCAAAAGGTCGAGAGGCATCTCAATGGACTAAATGAGTTCACACACCGTTTTCCGGTTGACATAACGATTCCGAATAATCGGATTGCCTCATTGGATGAGGTCGATGTCTCGATTCAAAGCTTTGATTATGCCCTGCCAGAGCATAACTGTTTGAAATTGCAGGCGGATCTTTTGATAACCGGAATCTATAATGATTCATATGTGGAAGAACGGTTCGATACGGAGCAGGAAGTTGGGGAAACAGAGGAACAAGAAGAAACGGATGGGGAAAATGAGTCGTATATTCCTTATGCGGCTGCAGTGCCGCCGATTCCGGACTTTCAGCCTGTTTTCCGTGATGAGGAGGAAGAAGAGTTATACGCGCCCTTTTCTGCAGAGTCAAAACGAGTTTCTGAAGCAAATAAAGAAGAGGAAGAGGAGCCGATTTATTTAAGCGATCAGCATAGTGCCCCAGTTTTTGAAATTCCCGTTTCACCATATCCTGAAGAGGAGGAGTGGGAAACGGAAGTGCATAGACAGGAAGAAGCTGAAGCTGTAGAGGAAGAAGTTATTGGAGATCCGTCTGACCCAACGGATAAGGTACCTTCCATGGAAGAGGGGAAACTGGAGGAAGAACCAAGCAGGCAGGATCCAGTGGAGAAGATAGAGATTCCTAGAGTGACATTGAAAGAAGAAGTAGAAGAAGTAGAAGAAGAAGTAGTAGAAGAGCCAAGTCAAGCAGCCATCCATCAAAATAGCCCTGTTTCCAATTTAGAAACCGAGGAAGTAATACGGCAGGAGGAGGATGGCGTTGCAGCGGGTCCTATTCTAAATGAACATGTAAAGGTGGAGCAGGAAGAGGAATCTCATTCGTCCTTAAGCGATCTATTCAAAAAGAGGGAAAGACCTGCGCCACCGGCTAAGGAGGTTAAGAATTTCAAAGGCAGGAAACAAACCGCGGAACGTGATGATAAAGAAACGGCCGATCATGGTGAGAAGCAGCCTTCCATCATGGATTTATTCGGACGGAAACAGGAAGAAGAACTGGTAAGGATGAAAGTCTGCATTGTTCAGCAAGGGGAAACGCTTGATGACTTGGCTCAACGATATGATGTTACGGTTCAATCGATACTTTTCAGCAATGAATTGGAGTCGAATCAAAACGTTCATGAAGGGCAAGTCATCTATATACCGAAGGCGGTTGCATATAAGAATTGATCGGGACAGAGAGCAGAGCATATGGTCTGCTCCTGTTTTTTAGGTGCTGGAGAATCTTTAGTTTTTTAGAGAAAGTGAGTGAGTCTCGTGAGGGAAAACGAGAATCAGCAGCCTGCCAATCTGAATCGGGACACGGAAACCGTATTGAAGGAATATGCCATGTATGTACAATATATCGAGGACTTCGGGCGTGTGAAAAAAGTGTACAGTGATCGCGGTACATTTGCCTTGAAATCGATGTTACCGCAGAACGGCATTGATTTTATCAAAAATGTTCAAAAACTGTACCATCGTGGCTATAATCGGATCGTTCCGATTTATCAAACGATGGATCAGCGTTACGCCGTTCTTCATAATGGCCGTTTGTATTACCTGATGCCCTGGCTCAATAATGAGGGGGACGGGGAGCGCGATGAAAAACATAAGCAAATGTTCAGGGAGCTTGCTCGGATGCATACACTTTCCGTTAAGGAAATACAAGTGGATATTGAGGAAAGGGAAGCCCATTATGAGCGGACGCTTGATGCCTGGAATAACGAGAAGGACTTTATGGATGAGTATATTGTCAGCTGTGAAAAGAAGTGGTATATGTCTCCATTCGAAATGACGGTTTGTTCTTTCTACACTGATATTTCACAGGCGCTGAAGTACTCGATCAAGAAGTTTGAAACCTGGTATGAAAAAACGAAGGATAGTGAAAAGGTGCGAACCGTGGTCACGCACGGAAAGGTTTCTTTGAAGCATTTCGTTTATGATGAGCGGGGGTATGGCTACTTCATCAATTTTGAGAATTCGAATACGGCTCCGCCGCATTTCGATTTACTGCCATTTCTCGTTAAATCGGCCAGGACCTATCCTGTCCAATGCGATGACTGCGTTGACTGGCTATATAACTATTTTCGTTATTTTCCGTTGAAGGAAGAAGAATTGCTGCTCATGCAAAGTTATCTGGCATTCCCTGGATCAGCTTTGGAATTAGTGAAGAGTTATTCCGATGGCAGGATCCATCGTTCAGAGCTTGAGAATGTTACTCAACTGCAGCGGCAATTTTGGCTTCTGAAAAATATTGAATATATGGTGATGAAAATCGAAGAGATCGAACAGCAGAAAAAGGCTGCTGCCGAGGCTGCCAAAGAAGAACAATCACCTCCAAGCTAAATATACATGATTGGATTATCTCCAGTCATGTATATTTTTTTGCTGTAAGGGAATAATTATATCCATTCGAAATATAAAGACATGGCCAGGAAAATAAATGCGATTAGCAGGAGCATATCGAAGAAAGTCGGAAAAATCAACGTGCGTAATCCTTGGAATACGATAAAGGGGACGATGAACTGCTGGCAGACACCGCGGAATTTTTTCATCCAAGGCGGTAAAGTATAGGGAGTATATCTTCGCTTCATATTATTACCTTCCTTTTTAGGACTTCTTATATTCTATGGGTGGGCAGTGGAAAAGGTGATAAAGCCGTCACATTCACTGTTCCTGGAGGATAAAATAAAGAAAACGACCTTGAATGTATCAAATGGGATGATTCCTGGGAAAGTAAGCGAAAAGATGATTGACTGGAGCCCCATATTTTTTGTACTATATACTATATGCATTCAATGAATTTACATATGAATATAAATCAATGCAAAGACCGGAAATAGTAAGATGATATGCACTTTTCAGAGAGGAAACCAAATTGGTGCGAGGTTTCCAGGCAGCAGCATCCGAAGTCGTCCGCGAGCAGTCTTCGTGAACCTCTTAGTAGCGAAGGCCGGTGAAGAGCCGTTATCCGATTTGAGAGCCGAAAGAGTTTTTTTCTTTTTCGGAAAAAAGGTGGCACCGCGAACAACTTCCTTCGTCCTTTTGTGATGATGGAAGTTTTTTTTATGCCTAAAAAGGAGGAAATGATATGGAAGAGAACCAAATTTCTATGCCGACTAAATATGATCCGCAGACGATAGAGAAAGGCCGCTACAAATGGTGGCTTGATGGAAAGTTTTTCGAAACGACGGGTGACGATAAAAAAGAACCATACACGATTGTCATCCCGCCGCCTAACGTGACAGGTAAGCTTCATCTTGGTCACGCTTGGGATACGACACTTCAAGATATTTTAACACGCATGAAAAGAATGCAAGGCTATGATGTTTTATGGTTGCCGGGCATGGACCATGCCGGTATCGCCACTCAAGCGAAAGTAGAACAGAAACTTCGTGCGGAAGGCGTGAGCCGTTATGACCTTGGACGTGAAAAATTCGTAGAAGAGACATGGAAATGGAAAGAGGAATATGCGAGCCATATCCGTGAACAATGGTCAAAGCTGGGTCTTGGACTTGATTATACACGTGAACGCTTCACTCTTGATGAGGGGCTTTCAAAAGCTGTGCGCGAAGTGTTCGTTTCGCTTTATAACAAGGGCTTGATTTATCGCGGCGAATACATCATCAACTGGGATCCATCGACTAAAACGGCCTTATCCGATATCGAGGTTATTTACAAAGATGTGCAGGGCGCATTTTACCATATGAAATATCCGTTGGTTGACGGATCAGGTGAAATCGAAATTGCCACCACCCGTCCAGAAACGATGCTTGGTGATACTGCTGTTGCTGTACATCCTGAAGATGACCGTTATAAACACTTGATCGGCAAAATGGTCCGATTGCCAATTACAGGCCGGGAAATTCCGATTGTCGGTGATGATTATGTCGATATGGAATTCGGTTCAGGCGCGGTCAAAATTACTCCGGCTCATGACCCGAATGATTTCGAAATCGGGAACCGTCACGATTTGGAGCGCATCCTTGTCATGCATGAAGATGGCTCGATGAATGAAAAGGCTGGTAAATATGAAGGCATGGACCGGTTTGAATGCCGTAAACAAATCGTCAAAGACCTTCAGGAAGAAGGAGTACTCTTCAAAAGCGAAGATCACCTTCACTCAGTCGGACATTCAGAGAGAAGCGGTGCTGTTGTTGAACCATATCTTTCGACGCAATGGTTCGTTAAAATGCAGCCGCTGGCTGATGCATCCGTTGAGCTTCAAAAAGGATCCGATGAGGAAAAAGTTCATTTCGTACCGGATCGTTTCGAAAAAACGTACCTGCATTGGATGGAAAATATCCGTGACTGGTGCATTTCCCGTCAGCTTTGGTGGGGTCACCGCATTCCAGCCTGGTACCATAAAGAAACAGGTGAAGTGTATGTAGGTCACGAAGAGCCTGCGGACGCTGAAAACTGGGAACAAGATACGGATGTTCTGGATACATGGTTCAGCTCGGCATTATGGCCGTTCTCGACTATGGGCTGGCCTGACAAGGACAGTATCGATTTCCAACGTTACTATCCAACCGGGGCACTTGTGACAGGCTATGATATCATATTCTTCTGGGTATCACGGATGATTTTCCAAGCTCTTGAGTTCACGGGTGAACGACCATTTGAAGATGTGCTGATCCACGGACTCGTTCGTGACGAACAGGGGCGCAAGATGAGTAAATCGCTTGGCAATGGTGTCGATCCGATGGATGTCATCGATCAATACGGTGCCGATTCACTGCGTTACTTCTTGTCCACTGGCAGCTCGCCAGGACAGGATCTTCGTTACAGCACGGAAAAAGTGGAAGCGGTCTGGAACTTCTCCAATAAGATTTGGAACGCATCCCGTTTTGCTTTGATGAACATGAATGGCATGACTTATGACGAAATCGATTTAAGCGGTGAGAAGTCTGTAGCCGATAAATGGATCTTGACGCGCTTGAATGAAACGATTTCCAACGTAACCAGACTTGCGGACCGTTATGAGTTTGGTGAAGTGGGCCGTGTGCTATACAACTTCATTTGGGATGACTTCTGTGACTGGTATATTGAAATGGCGAAGCTTCCGCTATATGGCGAAGACGAAGCAGCTAAAAAAACGACGCGCTCGATCTTGGCTTATGTACTGGATAACACGATGAGATTGTTACACCCGTTCATGCCTTTCATTACCGAAGAGATCTGGCAGAACCTTCCGCATCAAGGTGAGTCCATCACTGTTGCCGCTTGGCCGGAAGTGAATGAAGGATTGACAGATACAGCTGCAGCCGAGGAAATGAAGCTGCTTGTTGAAATCATCCGCTCCGTACGTAATATCCGTGCTGAGGTGAACACACCGCTTAGCAAAAAAATCAATTTGATTTTAAAAGCGAAAGATGAGTCAATCTTAGAGACGTTACAGAAAAACAGCAGCTATATCGAGCGTTTCTGTAATCCTGAACAATTGACAATCGGAATTGAAGTCGAGGAACCTGCTCAAGCCATGACAGCTGTCGTAACTGGCGTAGAACTGATCCTTCCGCTGACAGGACTGATCAATATTGACGAAGAAGTGAAACGTCTTGAAAAAGAACTCGACAAACTTAATAAAGAAGTTGAGCGTGTACAGAAAAAACTAGGCAACGAGGGCTTCGTCAAAAAGGCGCCGGCAAGCGTCATCGAAGAAGAACGTGCCAAGGAAAAAGACTATAGCGAAAAACGCGACTCTGTAATCCACAGGATCAGCGAACTGAAACAACTGTAAAACAAAAGGATGAACCAGCTTTATGCCGGTTCATCCTTTTTGTGTTTCGTTAGGAGGATATTCTTTCTTTTATGAATGTAAGGTACTCCGATACGATATTCATATCACTTAATGCACTTAATGTCCGGCTGCCGACGACATCCTCGATTTCGTTGAGCATGGGGCTGCCATCTTCGGCAAATATGAAATCGATTCCGACCAGGCCGAAATCAAACGACTTCATTACTTTTTCGACAAGGGCTAATTCAGTTGCAGATAGCTCATATAGTGAAGCCGATCCGCCCAGCGTATAATTTGCCTTGAAACTTGAAGCGGACTCCCTAAGTACAGCAGCCTTCACTTTTTTTCCAATTACAAAAACGCGGATATCTTTACCGAATAAGCCGGGTTTTTGGACAATCCAATTTCCATCTTTCAGTATGGCAAGATCATCGGCATGTTGTATTAGATATACTTGTTTCCCGCCGCGTCCACTTGTTTCTTTAGCAATGAAAGGGAACTCCATGTCATCGGCACTCGGTCTTCCGTTACAATATACGGTATCGGCCATTGGAATCCCAAGCGAGGACATATATTGGTGCGTCTTTGCTTTGTCATTCGCGATTTCCGATACGAAGGAGGAGTTAAAGCAAGCAATCCCCAGTTGCTCAAGTTGCTTTGTAAAAAAAGGATCGATGGTCCGGACGATAGCGAAGTCTGGCAATGAAATTGGCTGCGTCTCATGTTCCACGTACAACTCGTTGAAACGATGACCGATCCTAAGGTCTTCCCGAAAGTGAAAGTGTAAATCAAGATCAAGCTTACTGGCTTCGTCAAGCATCCAATCTATGTATCCTTTGTTTTTCAAGGCATCCTCACGGTTATAAATCAACCAGCCTGCTTGTTTTTTCATCAGATGCACTTCCTTTTCCTAATTCTTTCAAGATATAATCGAACATGCTTTCAGCGATGTTGATGCCTGTACATTCATAAATATTCAGTAAATGCGAATTCGAATTCACTTCGCACAAAAGCGGACCTTCTTCACCGAACAACAAATCGACGCCAGCGAAGTCGGCACCCAGAATTTGCGCACATCGGATGGCAAGTTGTGCTTCTTCATTGGTGGGTATATATGGTGCAGCCTGCCCTCCGGCAGTCATATTAGCTCGGAAGTCTTGCTCCGAATGGCGTTGCATCGCTGCTATGACTTGATTGCCCACGACATTCACACGAATATCCCGACCTTTACTGTGCTCGATGAATTCCTGGATTATAAATGGTTTGTGGCCAAGATTACGGATCGCCTTTAGTAACTCATCCTCTGTTTGGATCAAATATACTTGTTCCCCAAAAGAACCGTATGCTTCCTTAACGATAAGCGGATACCCAAGCTCATTGCCGATTTGGATAAAAGCATCCATATTGACCCTTTCAATCCCTTCGTATGTAAAAGGGGGAAATAAGGTTTTCGGCATTGGTATGCCATGCCCGGTTAATGCTTGATGTGTTTTTGCTTTACTGTCGCAAATATCGATCGCTTTACTGCTGTTATAAACGGGGAGGCCGAGCAATTCCAAATGGCGTGCCAAATGAATGTCTTTATCCATGAACAGAACAAAATCAGGAAGCTTATCAAAAGCTCCTTTAAGCAGTGGCACTCCTTTTTCGATTATGGGAATGAGATCTGAATTACGGATAAGAGTTGCCATGATATCTTTCCTTTCAGCCGCCTCTTTAATGAACAAAGCTAAACTGGAAAACTTATCATGCTGTAAATAGCCGTTAACGACAATCCAACAGTGGTAATCTGAAGGTTTCATGGTAAAACACTACCTTTCATCTAGGTTAATCGTTCATATATTGATAAAATAATCTTAACGCATAAGAGCGGTATAAAGAAAGAGGAGGCACAACGATAATGGTAACGACCATGAAAGAAATCAATCATTTTTTTGAACGGCGCCAAGTTCAATTGGGCATGAATTTTGGCCTATCACGGATGGAAGCATTGTTAACTGAATTAGGAGACCCGCATAAGGAGCTACAATATATTCATATTGCAGGATCTAACGGGAAAGGATCAACACTGCAATATATTAAAGAGATCCTACTTGCCCAAGGGATTCGGGTCGCTTCCTTCACATCACCTTATTTAATACGGATGAATGAACAGCTCAAGATTAATGAAGATGAAATCAGTGATAAGGATTTTATCGCTGTCTTCCGTGAGCTTTGGCCGATTATACAAGAGATGGACAGTAAAGGGGACGGTCCTACTCAGTTCGAAATTTTGACTGCGGTGGCATTTTCTTATTTTAGCAAAAAGGAAGTGGATTTGGTTTTGATGGAAACCGGTTTGGGAGGCAGGCTCGATACAACGAATGTCATCCAGCCGTTTCTTTCGATCATTACCTCGATTTCTTTGGAACATACGAGCATCCTGGGTAACACACTTGGGGAAATTGCTTTTGAGAAGGCTGGCATCATTAAAAGCGGGGCGCCGATCATCAGCGGAGTCACAGCCGGGGAACCAGCAAAAGTAATTGAAGAAAAAGCGTCATCATTAGGCGTACCTTATTACCAATTAGGTAAAGACTTTCATATAGGCAATATAAAGCAAAGTGAACGAGGGCAAAGTTTCTCATTTTCGCTTGCCGACAGGTCCATCGAAAATGTGGAAATGCGGATGCTAGGACGTCATCAAATGGAGAATGCGGCACTGGCCATTGCTGCTGTCACATTAGGGATGGAAAATATCGATAAAAGAAGCATCCTTAAAGGAATAGGCGAAGCGAAATGGGATGGCCGCTTTGAAAAAATATCGGATGAGCCGTTGGTGATCATCGATGGTGCACATAATCCTGCCGGCATCGACGTGCTGAAGGAAACGCTAAAAGTGCATTACCCCGACTATAAGTACCGATTCGTATTCAGTTCATTTAAAGATAAAAATTATTCCGAGATGCTTCATGGACTGGAAACTGAAGCGATGGAAATCATCATTACCGAATTCGACCATGAACGGGCGGCGGATGCGAAAACGCTATATGAAAAATGCAGTCATCCCAATAAACGGATAAACAAGGATTGGCAGGCGGCGATAACGGAAGGCAGAAGGAAAACAGGGGAAAAAGAGATTCTTGTCATCACAGGGTCGCTCCATTTCCTTTCACTTGTGAGGGAGTTCCTAATCAGAGAAGATGCCTAAAGGGATGTGCTTTTACCGGTGGACTAATTATTTTTCCCGATTGTTGAGAAATGAGGCGCTTTATCATGGAAACCAAAGCCTAAGAACCAACGGTAAGCCATATTTGTTTCAACTTCTTCAATTGTAGAATTGAACGAATACCGAAGGTAAATTGACTGAAAGTCAGTTTGGCTAATATAACTGGATCAATACTTGGGCTTCCTATCTCTGAATACCTATCTTTCACCAAATCATAAATGAAAGCAAACACGATTTTCATCGAGTTTGTCTGCAGTCTGAAAGGACCTTTTCAAAGGTCCTTTTCCCTTGTTAACAGAGCCGTTTGAAAAGAAAAAACTCTAATAGAGTGATTGATAACAAATCACCAAGTATTTTTGTTAAAATATGTTTATATATTGATTTTACATGATTGATGAATAGTAGGATCTACTTAATGAAATGACGGGAGGAATGAATGATCATGAAGAGCCCCAGTGACGATTACATAGCGGAAGGGATTTTTTTATTAGGGTTTCATAGAAAAGCAATCGAATCCTCATGCACTTTGTATAAATGATGGCTATCCATATCTATCTCTTCGTCTTCGGCTTAATTTTAGGCTCATTCTTTAACGTTGTCGGTTTAAGTGTTCCAGCTGGTCAGACATTTGCGAATCGTCGCTCCGCCTGCACTTCTTGCGGGCGTACATTGACATTCTTCGAGTTGATGCCGGTTATTTCCTATATGTTGCAAGACGGAAAATGCCGGGGCTGTAAAGCAAGGATTTCCCCACTTTATCCGATAGTGGAAATGCTGACCGGTGTTTTGTTTGCCTTTGCTCCCATATTCCTTGGCTGGTCGAGCGAACTCTTGGTTGGCTTGGCATTGATTTCATTATTTATGATCATCTTCGTGACTGATGTCGCCTATATGCTCATACCTGATAAAATACTGCTTTTCTTTACGGTGATTTTTATCGTTTTAAGAGTCTCATTTCCGCTGTCGCCCTGGTGGGATTCAATTGTCGGGGCAGTGGTGGGCTTTAGCCTGCTGTTATTAATCGCAGTCGTGAGTCAGGGTGGCATGGGTGGCGGTGATATCAAGCTATTTGCAGTGATTGGCTTTGTACTGGGACTGAAGATGGTGCTGTTATCGTTTCTTTTTGCGTGCTTTTATGGGGCATTCCTGGGCTTCATCGGATTGCTGAGCGGAATCCTAAAAAAGAAAACACTTATTCCTTTCGGTCCGTATATCGTTTTTGGGACATTGACTGCTTATTTTTGGGGCGATTCCCTTCTACATTGGTATGTAACTTTTTTAAGATGAGCTTAAAGAACCAACCTGATCCAAGAGGAATTTGTCAAAAATCACCTGAACAATAGCTCAGTAGGGAACTATCCCCAATTGGCTGCAAGTGAAGCTGGCATGAAAGAGTGATGTATGTAATTGGTGAGAGGCGATATTGAATGGTTTGTGAACCAGAAGTACCAGTACCTGGAATTCTATTTTCGTCACCCATATATGAATAGGGAAATTTGACGAAACCTATTAATGACAAGACGACAAAAGTCTTGTTATTTTTTTTTACCTCTATGTTAGGATGAAAAAAATGATCTGGAGGGGAGGAAAAAAATTGGGCAAGCCGGAACAAAGCAAGGGTGTAACGATTAAAATAAATGGGGAAGAAAAAGTATTTGCCGATAAAAAGGCTGAAAGTCAAGAGGCGGCGAGTAAGGAGCAGGAACAGGGACACACAGACGAGAGTTTCGAATGGATACTCCCTGAGGATTCAAACGAAAACAAAATCGTATTGGTACCCTCACCGCCAAAGAAAAAAATGCCGAAGCTCATCGGTTTTGGTACCAGTTCGCTGAAAAGTTCTGATAAAAGACCGATCAAGACATTCATGATCGCTGTCATTTGTGCTGTTTTTTTTGGGTCGATTCTTGGCTTGATCGCCGTTAAAACGATTACAAAGGAAAAAGCCGAAGTATCTTCGGTCGAGACCCCGGTTCCAACGGAAGCCACTGTTGAGGATAAAAAAGCGGCAGTGACTGAACCAGGAAACCAGCTGAAGACATTCCTTGTACAGGGAGGAGTATTCAGCAGCGAGGATGCGGCAAGGCAAATACAAAAGAAAATCATTGAAAAGCAGGTTCCTGCTGAAATTTTCAAATTGGAAGACAGCTATTATCTATTCTTGGGGTCGGCAGAGAGTCTAGCTTCAAGTAAGGAGCTGGCCTTATTCTTAAAGTCCTATGATGTGGACGTATATTGGAAGGAAATCAATTTTGAAGCGGCTGGGACAAGCCAGGAAGATGAGAAAACCCTCGACAAGATGAAGGAAGTATATACTTCCTTGGCAGAAACATCCGCAACCAAGCTTCGCGGAAAGGAAGGGACGGTAAACAAAGAAACCCTGAAAAAAAACTTGGATGAACTGAAGGCGGGGAAATTATCGCCGGAGTTTTCGAATATGAATGATGACCTGACTGCTGCCGCAAAGTCGATTGATGAATATGAGACTTCCAAAAACGAAGAAAAGCTATTCCAGGCTCAAGAAAGTCTTCTTGGTTTTTTATTGAATTACCAAAACAAATCGAGTTAAGTAAAGAAAAGAAGGGGGGGCTGCCAAATGGATAAGCTCCCCAATATGAAACCATCTGTGACACCTTTTTTATTTTCCGGGAAATACTTACAGGTATTTGTCGATTCCTAGTAAACAATAATTGTGGATTGCACCATAATTTGATAGGATAGTTATGTATCTCCCTATGTAAAGAAAGGTGACTTTTATATTATGCAGCCATTGATTTTAGCTTCTTCATCACCACGTCGTAAAGAACTTCTACAATTTCTTCAAATCCCCTTTGAAAGCATGAATTCCAATGTCGATGAAAGTATTGATGAAAACATGTGTCCTGATGCAGCGGTGAAAGAACTGGCATCCCGTAAAGCGGAAGCCATCGCAGCAAAATTTCAGGAAAGCTGGGTAATCGGCTCGGATACCGTTGTTGTCCTTGATGGAGAGATATTGGGTAAGCCGACAAGCCGTGCGGATGGAAAAAGAATGCTGGAAATGTTATCGGGACGGACACATGAGGTATACACAGGTGTCGCCATTCTATTCGGCAAGCATCGCAGAGTATTCGCAGAAAAAACGGAAGTGACATTTTGGGAGCTGCCAGAAGCTGAAATCGAACGTTATCTGGATAGCGGGGAACCTTTTGACAAAGCTGGCGGCTATGGGATTCAAGGATACGGATCTCTTCTTGTCGAACGAATCAAAGGGGACTATTTCTCAGTCGTCGGGCTTCCGGTCTCAAGACTGGCCCGGGAACTTAAAGCGATGCAGCAAGAGTTAGAATGATCGATTTCCTCTGGCATCTTCCCTTTTCTAAGGAAGGGTTGATTTTTTGAGCGAAAAAATGTTAATACGGGATTACCCGAAAGAGGAGAGGCCGCGCGAAAGGTTTCTGCAAGACGGACCGCAGGGTCTCTCCAATCAGGAATTGCTCGCTCTGCTATTGAGGACGGGATCAAGGGAAGAATCCGTCCTGCAGCTATCCGGCAGGCTCATCAATTCCTTCAAGGGCCTTCGCCTGCTAAAAGAAGCCTCAGTGGAAGAACTGACCGTGATTAAAGGGATTGGTGAAGCGAAAGCGATTCAAATCCTGGCCTCTGTCGAACTTGGCAGGAGAATTAACAATTTGAATGATCAAGACCGTTATGTGATTAGATCTCCAGAAGATGGAGCCAATTATTGCATGGAAGAAATGCGGTTTTTATCACAGGAACATTTCGTCTGTCTTTATTTAAATACGAAAAATCAGGTGCTTCAAAAAACTACGGTATTCATCGGCAGCCTCAATGCCTCGATCGTGCATCCGCGCGAGGTCTTCAAAGAGGCTTTCAAAAGGTCCGCTGCCTCTATCATCTGTCTTCATAACCACCCCTCCGGAGACCCCTCTCCCAGCAGAGAAGATATTGAAGTGACGAAAAGGTTAGTAGAATGTGGTAAAATAATCGGGATTGAAGTATTGGACCATATCATCATCGGGGAGCATAAATATGTTAGTTTGAAGGAAAAAGGTTATTTATGACACTATCAAAATTTTTGACGATGCGATATAATATTGTTTATGATTTTTAAAAGAGGAAACTTTTTCAAAACTCTTATTGTCAAAAAACGACAAATTATTATTTGAACTTATAAAAAGGCATTTTTGTTTACGAAAGGGAGATACCATAATGTTTGGAATTGGCGCTAGAGATATAGGGATTGATTTAGGAACGGCGAATACGCTTGTCTATGTGAAAGGAAAAGGCATCGCAGTACGTGAACCATCGGTTGTAGCTGTGCAAACAGATACAAAGCAAATCGTTGCAGTCGGAAACGACGCGAAAAACATGATCGGCCGTACACCTGGTAACGTGGTTGCCCTCCGCCCGATGAAGGATGGAGTAATTGCCGATTATGAAACGACGGCTACCATGATGAAGTACTATATGAAGGAAGCTCAAAAGAAGGGCGTATTTGGCAACAAGCCATATGTCATGATTTGTGTGCCTTCTGGGATTACTGCAGTTGAGCAGCGTGCAGTCATCGATGCAGCAAGACAAGCTGGAGCCCGTGACGCATATCCAATCGAAGAACCGTTTGCAGCAGCGATCGGTGCGGACCTTCCTGTTTGGGAGCCTACAGGAAGCATGGTCGTTGATATCGGCGGAGGAACGACGGAAGTGGCAATCATTTCCCTTGGCGGAATCGTTACAAGCCAATCGATCCGTATCGCAGGTGACGAAATGGACGACGCCATTATCGTTTACATCCGTAAGAACTACAATTTGATGATCGGTGAGCGTACTGCTGAAGCGATCAAAATGGAAATTGGTTCTGCTGGGGATACGGAAGGCGTAGAAAACATGGAAATTCGCGGCCGTGACCTATTGACTGGATTACCAAAAACGATCGAAATTACAGCTGAGGAAATATCCAAAGCATTAAGCGACACAGTTTCTGCAATTGTGGATTCCGTGAAAAACACTTTAGAGAAAACACCACCTGAATTAGCGGCTGACATCATGGACAGAGGCATTGTGCTGACAGGCGGGGGCGCTTTGCTGCGCAATTTGGATAAAGTCATCAGTGAAGAAACGCAAATGCCGGTGATCATCGCTGAAAACCCGCTGGATTGTGTTGCAATCGGAACGGGAAAAGCGCTGGACCACATTCACTTATTCAAGACTAAATCAAGAGATTCGCGATAAGCATTACTTCTCAAATAGGGCCGGCTCAACAAAAGGTGCAATTTTGAGCCGGTTTTCTTATGTTTTGCTGTTTAATTAAATCCATAGTGTATTTTTAAGAAATTTTAGATAGAGGTGTAATCACCATGCCACAGTTTTTTAATAAAAAGCTCCTTCTCTTGCTCGTTAGTATTATCGTTCTCGTGGCATTGATCGGTTTTTCATTAAGGGAGAGAGAAGAGTTGACTTGGCCGGAGCAATTCCTGAAAGATACGACAGGCTGGGTCGGAAATGTGTTTAATAAGCCAGTATCGGGTATAACAGGTTTTGTAGGGGGCTTAAAAGACCTACAACATACATACGATGAAAACAAAAAATTGAAAGCCCGCTTGGATGAATATGTATTATTGAAAACGCAAGTCCAAGATTTAAAGGAAGAAAATGAAGAACTTCGCGATAACCTCAAAAAAGAAGATGACCTGCGCAAGTATTCGCCCACTCAGGCGACGGTCATTGGACGCAATCCCGACCGCTGGCATGAAATGCTGACGATTAATAAAGGGAAGCGCAATGGGGTAGAAAAAAATATGGCTGTCATCACGTCCAATGGGTTAGTCGGTAAGGTGAAATCAGCGACGGATTTCACGGCCTCGGTTCAACTTTTAAGCTCGATCGATAAAGCCAATCGTGTCTCATCGATCGTCCAAGGTGATGATAAAGCATATGGCTTGATTGAAGGATTCGATGATAAGAAGAACCTTTTGCTGATGAAACGGATCCCATATGATAAAAAGATCAAGAAAAATTCATTGGTCATCACATCCGGTTATGGAGGGATCTTTCCGAAAGGTCTGCTGATCGGGAAAGTTGTCGATGTTAAAGTGGATCAATATGGATTGAACCAGACTGCATATATTGAACCTTCGACGGATTTTTATGATATTAATAATGTCATGGTCGTTCAGCGCGAAGTGGACGGTGTACCGAAAGAAAGTGAAGGGGAGGATGAAGCTGAGTGAGATATTTCATCCTTTCTTTTATAGCCTTGGTTTTTTTTGTTTTTGAAAGCATCTTCGCCCAGATGTTCGCTGGAGATGCATTCGGGGCCGATAAAATCCTCGTGCCCCATTTCATGATGGTTTTCGTTTTTTTCCTGACCATGTTCGGCTCAAGGAAAATGGGTATGCTTTATGGTGCGATTCTTGGGTTGACTTATGATGTCGTATATACGGAAATCCTTGGGACTTACATGTTCCTGCTGCCTTTTCTTGCCTATTTGATATCGAAATGCATGAAAATCCTGCAAAATAATATATTGATTGCCTGTCTTACTGCGCTTTTATTCACGGCAGTTTTAGAGGTTGTCATCTTTCAGATGAATATCATACTCTCTTTTGCAGATATGGGGTTTGCTGAATTTGCGGAACGGAGATTGATTCCTACATTATTATTGAATCTCGCATTCATTATTATTAGCTGCTACCCTTTAAAGAGAATGATTGAAAAGCTTGATTTGCAAGGAGAAACGGAATAACGTTCCTGTGTCTTAAGAAGCAGGTGGGAAATGTATTTTCTCATTTCCGTGTACGTAGAAAAAGGAAATTTGTTTTCCTATGTCGAATTATATTTCATTGAGGTGAAACAAACGTCATGAATAAAAGAATTCAGCAAAATGTCATGATTAAGGGAACAAAAGACGGGTTTATGCTTCATCTCGATGATTCTTGCTCATTTTCCGAATTATTGAAAGAGTTAGAAGTGAAGCTTTCGGCAAACTATCAGTTTCAAGAAAATGACCCGTCCATTTCCGTAAAAGTACATACAGGGAACCGCTATCTTGATGAACAACAAGAAGAACAGATTAAAGAGGTCATCCATAAAAAGAAGAAGCTTTTCGTGGATGAGATGATTTCGAATGTCCTGACGAAGGATGAAGCGAAACGATGGAAAGATGAAAACCAAGTGACGACAGTGACCAAGGTGATAAGGTCGGGACAGGTTTTTGAAGTTCCCGGGGACTTACTGCTGATAGGGGATGTCAATCCCGACGGAACGGTTCGTGCGGGTGGCAACATATATATCATGGGACAGTTAAAGGGAATAGCCCATGCCGGATATAAAGGGAATAACGAGGCCATTATAGCTGCCTCTGTCATGAAGCCTGCCCAACTGCGTATTGCCGGAAAAGTGAATTTATCTCCTGACCAATATACGAAATGGGGACATGACTTGGAATGTGCCTTCATGGATGAAGAACAAAATATCATAATAGAAAAATTGCAAGTCTTAAAGAAATATAGACCTAATTTAAATAGATTAGAAGGGGGTCTCTAATCGTGGGAGAGGCAATAGTTATAACATCCGGTAAGGGTGGTGTCGGGAAAACGACCACCTCCGCCAATTTAGGAACATCTTTAGCTCTTCTAGGCAAAAAGGTTTGCTTGATTGATACGGATATTGGTCTTCGGAATTTGGATGTGATCATGGGATTGGAGAATCGCATCATCTATGATTTGGTCGATGTGGTCGAAGGGCGCTGTAAGATACACCAGGCGCTTATCAAAGATAAACATTTCGAGGATTTGCTTTATCTGCTTCCCGCTCCGCAAAATAGTGACAAAACAGTGGTGAATGAAGAGCAGATGAGGAAACTCATCAGCGATATGAAGCCTGACTATGATTATGTCATCATTGATTGCCCTGCAGGCATTGAACAGGGCTTCAGGAATGCCATAGCTGGGGCAGACAAGGCTATCATCGTTACGACTGCAGAGAGACCGGCTGTCAGGGATGCTGACCGTATTATTGGCCTGCTTGAAAAAGAAGAGCATATTGAACCGCCCCAATTGATCATCAACCGGATCCGCGGCCATTTGCTTCATGAGGATGAAGAAATGGATATCGATGGAGTTGCCGATTTTCTTAAGATTGATTTGATCGGCGTCATTCCTGATGATGACCAGGTCATTGTGGCAGCGAATAAAAAGGAACCCATTGCCTATAATCCGGATAATAGAGTTTCGCTTGCCTATCGGAACATCGCCAGAAGGATCCTTGGTGAATCTGTGCCCTTGACTCCAATTGGCAGCGAACCAAAGGGCTTCATGTCCAAATTGAAAAAATTCTTCAGCGTGCGGTAAATCTATATTCTTTTGTCAAGAAGCGGGGAGCATTTGATGCCCTCGCTTTTTTTTATGCTTCTTGTGAAATAAAAAAGGCAAGCCATATACTGGCTTGCCTGATCTATATGCTAAAAATGCAGCGGGTTATCCGCGTCTTCCGCCTCTGCCGCCGCGTTTTGATTCGGTGCTGCGTTTAAGTGTCGATAAATTTTCTTCACTAGTCTTTAAAAAGCGCACCATTTTATCTTCGAAATTTTCCTTTGGTTGGAAATTACCTTTTGAACGAAAATCTTTAGAACGGCTATCCCCTTGGCGTGGTGGGCGTTTGGTATAAGAAGAGGTTTGCCCTTCGGGTCTATCTATAGCCTTTTTGATGGACAAGGCAGTTTTTCCGTCTTTCTCACTAATCACTTTTACTTCAATTTGGTCGCCTACTTTAAGATGGTCATTTACGTCTTTTACATAGCTATCTGCTACCTCACTGATATGCACAAGACCTGTTGAGCCTCCTGGTAATTCTACGAATGCTCCAAAATTAGTGATACCTGTTACTTTACCTTGTACTTTGCTGCCTATTTCGATTGACATAAAAAAATGTTCCCCCTCAATAATGTTAAAACCACTTTATTATAACAAATTCCGGGGAACAATATCAATCTCAATTATTCGATTTTCTGAACCGATTGCCCGAACCACCTTGGAAATTCATAAGTTTCAGTGAATTTTTCATCGGAAAAAATTTTTTAAGGGAAGTGCAGAATAGTCTGGACAAGTTGCTCATACGTTGTAATATAGCGCTTTGACATGAGCAGGGGGGGGAAGTCTGGAATGGATGATCGCAGGAAAGATATCCGCAATCGTATCGCCAAGAGACGCAAGTTTAATGATAAACCTGCAGGAAGCAGTAGTTGGACGGAGATTAACAATGAGGAACCATATGGGATTGATTCATATAACGGGTATTCCGAAAAAGACCATCCGCTCTTCAAGAAAGAATATTTTTTCTTTAAAATCCTTGCCAGTGTATGCCTATTCCTGATTGTCGCGGTGATGTTCAAACACCCTTCTGTGCGGCTTGACCCTGCCAGGAGTTTTGTCACGGAGAACATGAACAAGGAATTTCAGTTCGCTTCAATCTCCAATTGGTACGAAAGTGCGTTTGGTAAACCAATCGCTTTTTTACCGAATGAAGCCAATACGGAAACTGTTGATTCGAATGAAGAATATGCAATGCCAGCTTCTGCGAAGATTACCCAAAACTTCGAGACGAACGGTGAGGGAATCATATTGGAAACGAGCAAAGGCTCAAAGGTCGAGGCCGTTAATGAAGGGGTAGTCATTTTTGCCGGTGAAAAGGAGGGGATCGGAAAGACGGTAGTCATTCAGCATGCCAATAAAACTGAATCTTGGTATGGGCAGCTGAAAGAAATTGATGTGAAATTGTATGAGTTCGTTAAAAAGGGCAATGAAGTCGGACAGGTTACACTAAGTGAAGATGGATCCATGGGCAGGTTTTATTTAGCGATAAAGGAAAATGATGCTTTCGTCGATCCTAAAAAGGTGATTTCCTTTGAGTGAATATGGGAAGTTGCTGTTTAAAATCAGGGTGCATCCGACATTGTGGTTTGTCATTGGCATCGCCATCCTCACAGCCCATTTCGTTGAAGTGATGATGCTGTTGCTCATCGTCTTCATACATGAGATGGGGCATGCCGTCTGTGCGCAGCACTTCAAATGGCGGATAAAGTCAATCCAGCTTCTTCCTTTTGGCGGGGCTGTCGAGACTGAGGAATATGGAAACAAGAGTTTGAAGGAGGATTTGGCGGTGGTGCTTGCCGGTCCGCTTCAACACGTTTGGCTCATTGGCGCAGCTTTTCTGCTCTATTTCTTTACCATTATCCCATATGAGCTGTACCAGCCATTTTTGTATATGAATCTTATGCTGCTGATTTTTAATCTGCTGCCAATTTGGCCCCTGGACGGGGGAAGGCTGCTATTCATCGGTGTTTCCCTATACTGCACCTTTCTGGAAGCGCAGAAGCATACACTTCACTTTTCTGCAGTATTCGCTTTCCTTGCTTTTTTGACCTGGCTCATTCTGGATCCGCTCAATTTGAACATCTGGCTCATCATCTTTTTCATAAGTCTGTCACTCGTCATGGAATGGCGGCAGAGGTATTATGCGTTCATCCGCTTTCTTCTGCAGCGCCATTACGGGCATACGAATGATTTGGCGAAACTGAAGCCGATCTCGGTGGATTCACAAGAACCGATTTATAAAGTGCTGGAAATGTTTCAACGCGGCTGTAAACACCCCGTGATCATCATGAAAAACGGGAAAGAGAGCGGCTCGTTGGATGAAACGGAAATCCTTCATGCCTATTTTTCCGAGAAAATGACAAACGGGAAAATCGGCGACCTATTATATTCTTATTAAATATGTTATCCTTTCTTCAAATTGAGGAGAGGATTTTTTTTGATGAAAAAAATGATCGCGAACCTGGCTTCACGCGAAAAAAGAGTGGCTGTACTTGAGAATGGTGTTTTACGTAAACTTGAAATCATTCCGCCTCAAAAGCGCAGTACGGTCGGTAATATTTATCTTGGGAAGGTGACGAAGGTGTTACCGGGCATGGATGCCGTCTTCATTGATTATGGAGCAGAGAAAAATGGTTTTTTACACCGTGACGAGATTCCCTCTTTCCAGCTGATAAAAAAAAGTGATGGGAATGCATCGATCGGTCAATTTGTCCGTCAGGGAGAAAAGCTGCTAGTTCAGGTGACGCGGGATGAAACGGGCACCAAAGGAGCTAAATTGACTGGGCTGATCGAGTTTTCGACAGATTCCCTCGTATACATACATGGAATAGATTATGTTGGTGTTTCAAAGAAATTCAAAAACAATGATCTTCAGAAGCAATGGCGGGAAACTGCCTTGCAGCATAAAAATCCTGATGAGGGATTGATTGTCCGCACCTCGATGGAGAACGAAAGTGAATCGGTCTTCCTTGACAGGTTAAGTGGATTGCGGGAGCTCTTTAAAGGGCTTGAACTTAAGGCTGCGTCCCTCAAGGCCCCTTCCCTTCTCTATGATAGGGATGAATACCTTGATATGATCATTTCCGAAATGTCGGGAACGGCGACCGGGGAACTTGCCATCGATGACTTCGAGGCCTATCTCGAGTTGAAAAAATGGATACAGGAAAACCGTAAGGAGTGGGAAATATCCCATGTATCGGGTACAAAGAATATTTTTTCCGAATGGAATGTGGAAGCGCAAGTTGAGAAAATGGCCAAGAAAATCGTTTGGCTTGAGAATGGCGGATATTTAATTTTTGAAGAAACGGAAGCTTTCACCGTAATCGATGTCAATTCAGGTAAGTTCACCGGCAAGGTGGCGAAGGAAGCAACATTGTTTGCCGTTAATCAGGCTGCGGCGAAAGAGGTCGCCCGTCAACTGAGATTGAGGAATATCAGCGGAATCATCCTGATAGATTTCATCAATATGGAGCAGTCCCGGCATAAGCAGGAAATCATCGAAATCGTTAAAAAGGAAGCGGTGAGGGATGAGAAGCGAACCCAGGTCATCGGTTTTACGGAACTGGGCATTTTACAAATGACGAGAAAGCGAACCTCCCCGTCTTTAAGTGAGATGACGACGGTGCCTTGCCCAGTGTGCAGTGGAAGCGGTAAAATCGAGAGCCCTGAAACGGTTGCCTTCCGGTTGGAACGTGAACTGCTGGAACACAGGAAGACAGATGATGAAGCGGTCTGGGTGGAGGCCAGTAAAGCGGTGGCGGACGTGCTGCTTGGTGAAAAGGAATCATATCGGCCGACATTGGAGGAATTGATCGGTAAAAAGGTATTCCTGTCTTTTATCCCAGGTTCGAGGAATGCTTACTCCATCAAGCGCTTCGGGAGCATTCAGGAAATCGGGAAGGCTTTCGAGTGAAGGGCGGGAATTGTTATAAATATATTGACAGCCTTTCCTGTTTCATGTTAGGATTTTAATGTTATGTTTGTAGCACCCGTGCTACAACCGCTCAACATCAGGTTTTAAGCTTTTGCCTTTCTGGTAAAACGCCTGTGATTGGCGAGTCTGAGACATTTAAGGAGGTGCAAGTATGTACGCAATTATCGAAACTGGCGGTAAACAAATTAAAGTAGCAGCTGGCGAAGCGGTTTACATTGAAAAATTAAACGCAGAAGCAGGCGAAACTGTTACATTTGACAAAGTTTTATTCGTAGGTGGCGAAGACGTGAAAGTCGGTGCTCCATTAGTTGAAGGCGCTACTGTAACAGGTACTGTCGAAAAACAAGGTAAGCAAAAGAAAATCACTGTTTTCAAATACAAAGCGAAGAAAAACAATCGTAAAAAACAAGGTCATCGTCAACCATACACTAAAGTTGTTATCGAAGCAATCAACGCGTAAGGGCTGATTCTAGATGATCAAAGTTGTATTTGATGCTCCGCAGGAACGGATTGCTTCGTTCACCTTAAGCGGACATGCTAATTTTGCTAAAAAAGGTTCTGATATCGTTTGTGCAGGTGTATCGGCTGTTTCCTTCGGGGCAGTCAATGCAATCATGTCCTTAACGGACGTAGAGCCTGAGATTGAGCAAGGGAGAGAAGGCGGCTATCTTCGCTGCGTCATTCCGGGGAATCTTTCGCCGGAATCGGAAGAGAAGGTTCAGCTGCTTTTGAACGGCATGCTCATATCGCTGCAAACCATCGAACGTGATTATGGTAAATACATGAAAATTATCCTCAACCAGTAGGAGGTGGAACAAATGTTAAGATTAGATCTTCAGTTCTTCGCTTCGAAAAAAGGAGTAGGTTCTACAAAGAACGGACGTGACTCAATCTCCAAGCGCCTTGGTGCTAAACGTGCAGATGGTCAATTCGTATCTGGTGGTTCTATCCTTTACCGTCAACGCGGAACAAAAATCTATCCTGGTGAGAACGTAGGCCGTGGTGGAGACGATACTCTATACGCTAAAGTAGACGGTGTTGTTAAATTCGAACGTTTCGGACGTGACCGTAAAAAAGTAAGCGTATATCCAGTTGCACAAGAAGCATAATTGGCATCTTTGAACAGAGGCTGACTCAAAAGGGTCTGATTCCTTCTACAAGACACTATATACCGCGTCATTTTTAATAATGGTATGCTATATAGTGATGAAGGGGTCCGGCCCTTTATTTATACTATAGGAAATGAACCAGCAGTTTGCAGGAGACTTTAGTCATTAGTATAAGGAAAACAACCTCTGACTTACAAAAGGCTCGCCAATCGGCGGGCTTTCTTAAACTTTCAGGGGGGAAATCCAAGATTACTCATCCATCCGATTTGGTTTAAACCAAATAGACACTCCAATTCAACTATAATATCTCCAATTGGTGCATAAAAGGCCCATTCTCTTTTTTAGTTCAAATGGCTCTACCATCGTCCAAAGAACTCAGGGTGTGTGGCTGTATTTTTTGGACGGGGGCTTTCATGTGAAGGCATGTGAATCGAGCTTCATTTCCTGTTTGTTGTTTTTTTGATATACTGTACAAATGGAAGTATTCAACATGATAGAGCTGAAAAAAAAGTTTCTTTATCATAATTGAAGGTGTTAATAATGGACAAAAATTGGACGACTATTGAAACTCTGCGTCAAACCAGGCATGACTGGCTGAATAAAATTCAAATCATCAAAGGGAATCTGGAGTTGAACAGAATTGATCGTGTCAAGGGCATCATTGATGAAATCATTGTTGAAACCCAGAATGAAGCACGCCTCTCCAGTTTGAATTTACCTAAGTTCACCGAGATGTTGTTGACGTCGAATTGGAATAATGGATCATTTTATTGCGAATATGAAATCATTGATGTTTTTGAAGGCTCAACTGAGATGGACGGGCTGATGTATCGCTGGACAAATGATTTCTTTAAAATTCTCGATAAGAATCTCGATCCGTTTTTTGAAAATATACTGGCTGTTTCCATGTGTAAAAAAGAAGTGAGCGATATGCGCTGTTCATTTCATATGCAAGGCAGGTTCATTGATCAATCCCCAGTGATCGAGTTTTTGGAAAGTTCATTGACGGCCGAGCAATCAATTGAAATTCTTGAATGTAATGAGGATGAAATATTTTTTAAGATGGATATTAACTTTTAGAGAAGTATACAGCAAGAAATGACTTGCAGAAAACAAGGAAGTGATAGCATGTTTGTCGATCAAACGAAAGTCTATGTAAAAGGCGGAGACGGTGGTAACGGGATAGTTGCTTATCGTCGTGAGAAATTCATACCTAAAGGCGGACCTGCCGGCGGAGATGGCGGAAATGGGGCCAATGTCGTTTTTGAAGTGGAAGAGGGCTTGCGTACATTAATGGATTTCCGTTACCAACGTCACTTTAAGGCACCTCGCGGAGAACATGGCATGTCCAAAAACATGCACGGTGCGGCTGCAAAGGATATGGTTATCAAGGTTCCACCAGGCACCGTTGTCATTGATGATAAGACAAAGGAAGTCATTGCTGATTTAGTTGAGCACGGACAACGCGCCATTATTGCCAAAGGTGGCCGCGGAGGCCGGGGAAATTCCCGTTTCGCCACACCTGCCAATCCTGCACCTGAAATCGCGGAGAACGGCGAACCGGGCCAAGAACGTGATATAGTCATGGAATTGAAACTGTTGGCTGATGTCGGTTTGGTTGGTTTCCCAAGTGTAGGGAAATCCACTTTGCTTTCCGTCGTATCCGCAGCAAGACCTAAAATTGCCGAATACCATTTTACGACGATCGTCCCGAACCTCGGAATGGTGGAAACGGAAGATCACCGCAGCTTCGTCATGGCCGATTTACCTGGTCTGATCGAAGGAGCATCAGAAGGTGTGGGCCTTGGACATCAATTCCTGCGCCATATTGAAAGAACGAGGGTAATCGTTCATGTAATCGATATGTCGGGTCTTGAAGGCCGGGATCCATATGAAGACTACCAAACAATCAATAAAGAGTTGGAAGAGTATAACCTGCGCTTGACTGAACGTCCGCAAATCATTGTAGCAAGTAAAATGGATATGCCGGACTCAGAAGATAACTTAGCGGCTTTCAAAGAAAAGCTGGAAGAAGACTATCCTGTCTTCCCGATTTCTGCCGTGACGCGTGAAGGGATCCGTGAGCTTCTTTATGCTATTGCTGATAAAATCGAAGAGACCCCAGAGTTCCCTCTTGAACATGAAGAAGAGAATACTGGAATCCACCGGGTTCTATATAAACATACATCACAGTCGGATGAATTTAACATTGAACGCGAACCCGATGGCAGCTTTGCCGTATCAGGATTCAAGATCGAGCGTTTATTCAAAATGACTGACTTCACCCGTGAAGAGTCCATACGTCGTTTCGCCAGACAGCTTCGTTCATTCGGAGTCGACGAAGGCCTTCGCCAAAAAGGTGCGACAAATGGCGATATCGTCCGTATCCTTGAATATGAATTTGAATTTGTTGATTGATTGGAGACCATGATGGCAGGCAAAAGGAGGCGTGCGGAGTTTGAATAAGTCCGATCAGAAATTTTTCCTCGTTCGAGAGGATGTCCTTCCCGAAGCGATGAAAAAAACGCTGGATGCAAAAGAAATGATTGAACGGGGAAAAGCGGAATCAGTATGGGAAGCGGTACAGCGAGTGGACCTAAGCAGGAGTGCTTTTTACAAATACCGTGACACGGTTTTTCCGTTTCATACAGTTGTTAAGGAAAAGCTGATTACACTGTTCTTCTATCTCGAAGATCGTTCTGGTACTCTATCGGAGCTTTTACGGCTCGTCGCCTCATCCGGTTGCAACATCATGACCATCCACCAAACGATTCCTTTGCAGGGACGTGCAAATGTCACCCTATCCCTGAATACGGGTGGGATGACGATGGATATTAATGAACTGCTTACTAAACTGCGTAAAATGGAGTTCGTCGAAAAAGTCGAAATCATTGGTAACGGCGCATGAAAACAGCCTGTACATTTCACATGTACAGGCTGTCAGTTTGTAGACAAAAGGTTTCGAATTGGTCTCATTAAGAAACCTTTTCCAACTGATCATTAGAGTGTCTACTATGTAAAGATGAACGAACAAAACAGTTTGCCTATTCGTTTCATGCGGCGCAGATGGATGTATGTTGGGGAGGATAGTAGCTCCGAGAAAATCTGTTCAAACAGGTCAGTATCTTTTAAGCGTGGCTCATAATTTTTGCCGAACGTAGAGAAGTGAGGCATTTATCATGGAAACAGAAACCTAAAGACCAACGGACTCTAGTAATCATGTCAAATTGAACTCGTTGATTGGAACTTAAGTTACAGACTCCTGCGGGAAAAGCGCGTCCAAGGGAGATCCCGCAGGCGCGATGGCGCCGAGGAGGCTCCCGGTCCGCCCGCGGAAAGCGAGTGCCCTCCGTTCCAATCAACAGTCAAAGTTTAAAAACCTAAAACAGCTTGAAGGCAAACTCATTTATTATCGGGTTTGTCTTCAGGCTGTTTTCATTTGTAAGAGGAAATTAACGATTAACTATTGTAAAAAATCAGAAAATGGCATAACATAAACAATAGATTTTCCGTGAAAAGGAGTTTATAATATGACATCAAAAATTGCATTTCTTGGACCAAAAGCAACGTTCACGGATTTAGCTGTATCGCGACTATTTCCTAATGATATAAAAATACCGATGAACACGATTCCGGACTGCCTTGATGCTGTTCGGGACGGGGAAGTGAATCACGCGCTCGTGCCGATCGAGAATGCTTTGGAGGGTTCGGTAAATATAACGATGGATTACTTAGTCCATGAAGTCACATTGCCGATGAAAGGCGAAGTGACGATTCCAATCCAACAGCATTATATGGTGCATCCGGATCATGCATATCCTGGGTTCAAACCTGACATGGTATATTCGCATTCCCATGCCATCGCTCAATGCCGCAAATTTCTACATAATGAGCTAAGGGGCATTCCTTATGAGTATGTCACATCCACAGCAGCGGCTGCTAAGATGGTGATGGAGAATCCCGATATAAATATTGCAGCGATTGCAAATGATATGGCTGCACAGGAGTACGGTTTGACGATTGCAAAACAAAATATTCACGATTACGAACATAATCACACCAAGTTTATCGTCGTATCCAACAGTGAAGTCGACTTTGAAGGGCATTTGACCGTTGAAGGGGATAAGAAAACGACCTTGATGATTCAGTTGCCTGCCGACCATTCAGGGCAGCTGCACCAAGTCCTTTCCGCTTTTTCCTGGAGGAAACTTAACCTTTCCAAGATTGAATCAAGACCCATGAAAACAGGATTGGGCAATTACTTTTTCATCATCGACATCGAAATGCCCCTTGACGATGTCCTTATCCCAGGAGCGATTTCCGAGCTTGAGGCCTTAGGATGTACGGTATCGATCATGGGAAGCTATTCATGCTTTAAAGTCCAAACAGGTGTACCGCAGCGCTGATTTTTCTTTTGTGAAAATTTTTTTCTGAAATGATAAATGGTACAACCTCAGCTGAGTTTTATCCAATGAATATGTAAGTGCCCCGGGGTTTTCCCGGGGCATTTTTTTGTGAAGGTTTTGTATTCCCTTGGCGTACATTTTATGAAATATATAAAAGTAGGCAGCATGATTTTGGATGAAAAACAAACACCGATTGTGATGAAAGAAAATACAATAAGTAAATCCCGGTAGGCCACATGTGGAAATAGGAGCAGTAATACATACCTTGATGACTGATTCAGTGGATGCACCTTTTTAATCAAAAATGCAGAGAGAGGGTGGTGGTCAGCAGAGATGGATAGTCAATTCAAAGAAACTTTCGGTTCTTGGACTCAAGCGATAGGAACCGTCATTTCTGCTGTTGCTGGTACACCATCCAAAGTCTTGGACGAAGAATTTCGTACGAACTTGGATTTGATTGGAAATGAACTTCAAGCAACAGGTAATGCCTTATTGGCTGATGCGGAAGAAACCTGGTCACTGGATAAATTTGGTAATATAATACAGGCAATCGGGAATTCGACCGTTATCTTAGGCCTAGTCATTGATTTTGATGAAATAACGAAACAGGAATTAATCATCAAAGGTAATCTGATTCAAGCGTTGGGCGGAGGCACCGCTTTGGCGGGGGCATACGAAAATCCGGATGAACCGGAGCAGGCCTTCAATGCTACGGGAAATTTGTTGCAGGCGATTGGGAATTCGATGCAAGCGATAGGTGGAATTGCCGAACTTAAAAATAGCATTCTAGAAAAAGACCAAGATAAGGATCAAGAGCAAGAAGAACAAGATAAGGAGCAGGAACTGCAAAAATATCAATATCCTTATTTGGAAGAGAAGCCATCTGATGCTGAATCAATCCAAGTGATGGGAGGCTGGGTACAGGCGGTCGGTTCCGTCATTAGTCTTATCGGGCAGTTAAGAAGTAACGAAGATGAAAACTCCGGGGATGGCAGCTCAAATGAAAGCAATTCCAATGATGAGTGAACATAAGGCCCATAAAAAAACCTCAAAAGATATGGCTTTTGAGGTTTTTTCGTTCATTCAATCGACTAAAATGCCGGCATCCCTCAAAGCACACTCCGCTTCGTCGAGCAGTTCTTCAGATGATGCGCTCAGTGTATGGAGATGGATGCCGCTCGTCAGCTCCGATAAAAAAGATGCATTCGTTGCCGTCACCCTTGAAAGGAATTGCTGGACTTCCTTACGGCTGCTGACCATGATGGAAGCAGTTAGGTCACCGTATACGGGGTGCTCGATTTTGACATCTTTCACCGTGATGCCGATATCCACGAGTAAATATAGCTCTTCTTGGGTCCGGGAAGGATCATGTTGGCAAGCAATGATCCGTTCCGGCTTTTGCGTGCTCCCCGTTTGTAAGTACAGATAGCCTTGGCTCGTCGCAATGATAGGCTCATTCCGCGCTTTCAGGAGGGTTATGTCACCAACGATAACCTGCCGGCTTACATTCGTTATCTGCGAAAGCTCGCTGCCTGTTACAGGCTCCGCGCTTGTTTGCAATAAATGTAAGAGTTTCGTCCGTCTTTCTTCCCCGAGTAATTTCTTTCTTTCCATAAACATTCACCTCTTTAATTACAAACATTCTAACACAGATTGGAGGATTTTATCGAATGGCAGCTATTCCTTCGATGCAGTCCGCCAACTTTTGAATGTCGTCGGCCGTCGTGTATTTGCCAAAGGAAAAGCGGACGAATTGATGTGCTTCATCTTCGCTTTTCCCAATGGCCATCATCGTTTTTGAAGGATCCTGTTTACCGATTTGACAGGCGCTTCCCGTCGAAACGGCGAATCCTTTCTGGTTTAATTCCAGCATGATGTACTGTCCTTGCAATCCAGCGAAGGTCAGCGCCAGAATGTGAGGCAATTGCTCGTTTTTTGCTTCGATGATTTGAAAATCGATTTTCCTATCCGTTAGCCGTTGGATCAATTGCATCCTAAGTGTGGAAATCCGTTTTCGTTCATCTTCCATGATATCCCCCAATTTCTTAGCAGCGGTTACAAAGGAAGCTATTCCGGGGACGTCCACTGTTCCTGGTCGGAAACCATATTCATGAGTGATATTCGGGACCGAAGCCTTCAACTGATGGATGGCCGGGAAAATGACGGCCCCAGTCCCTTTTGGACCATAAATCTTATGACTGGAAACGGATAGTCCATCACATGAGGCAGCTATCTTGCCAAGCGGTAATTTAGCAAATGATTGGACACAATCCACATGAAAAAAGGCCTGGTGTTTACGAACGATTTCACTTATTTGCTCAATGGGTTGAATGACCCCGATTTCCGAATTCACATGCTGGACGATGACCAAGCATGTTTTCTCCGACATACATTCCTGGAGATGTTCAATATCAACACGGCCATCTTCCAAATGCCGTAAATAAGTAACCTCGAAGCCATCTTGTTCAAGCTTCGTCACGAAATTGGCAAGAGATGCATGTTCAGTTCGGCTTACGATCAAGTGGTTCTGCCAGGATGGTTTCGAAGCGATGAATGTATCTATGGCCAGCATGTTGCTTTCTGATCCGCCGCTCGTAAAGATGATTCCTTCCTTTTTTATGTTCAGCATTTCTGCGAGTTGCTGTCGTGACATATCCAATAAACGTGCCGCCTCAGAGCCAATATCATGCAAACTGCTCGCATTCCCGAAAAACTTCCGGGATGCTTGGCTGAATACGTCTAGAGCCTCCTCATCAATCGGAGTTGTAGCGGCATAATCCAAATAAATCAAGAAATCACTTCCATCCTTTAATCTTAAAAAACTTCTTGATAATAGTTTAATAATATGTAAATATAGTTGTCAAGACACCTGTCATAAACAGGAGGAATGAAATAATGGTAAAAGCGGAAATCATCGTGATAGGCAGCGGTATTGCTGCCTTGAAAACGGCATTGGAAGCAAGTGAACATAAGCATGTGATACTCATCACAAAATCAAATATCCGTCATGGCAATTCTTATTTAGCTCAGGGCGGGATTGCTGCTGCAATATCTGATCGTGACAGAGTATCCTTACATAAAAAAGATACGCTGGCGGCTGGTCAGCGATATAACAAGGTGAAGGCAGTGGAAAAACTCGTCGAAGAGGCACCTTCGGTAATAACTGATCTTATTGAATCGGGTATGCGATTTGACCATGATCATGACGGAACACTATTGCTTGGCATGGAGGGCGCCCACAGTGAACGAAGAATTCTCCATAGTCACGGAGATGCTACCGGGAAGTACATGATGGAACATCTTATAGGGTGCTTGAAAAAATCATCGATTACTGTGCTGGAGAATGTTGCTGCAGTGGAGTTGATCATCGGGAAAGATGATTCCTGCATAGGGGTCAAAACACTTGATAAGGCAGGTGATCTTGCTGCCTATCATGCTGAACAGACGGTTTTGGCTACAGGCGGCTGTGGTTCCCTATACCATTTCACTTCAAATTCACAAACGGTATCAGGTGATGGAATTGCACTTGCATTCAAGGCCGGGGCAAAAGTTCGTGACATGGAATTCATTCAGTTTCATCCGACCCTGCTTTTTGTAAATGGCAAAGCGCAAGGGCTGGTTTCAGAAGCGGTCCGCGGGGATGGTGCGAGATTAGTGACGGAAATGGGAAGGCCGATCATGGAGGATGTCCATAGCTTGAAGGATCTAGCTCCAAGGCATATTGTGGCACAAACGATTTTTTCCTATTTGCAGCGCGGTGAAAAGGTATTTTTGGATATTTCGATGATTAAGGATTTTAAGATTCGTTTTCCGACAGTGAGCTCATTATGTGAAAAAAGCGGGCTGGACCTTCAATCGGGGAAAATCCCCGTTGCACCTGGAAACCATTTTCTAATGGGAGGAATTGAAGTGGATGAATTCGGGCAGACCTCAGTTCCTTCTTTGTTTGCTGTTGGTGAAGTAGCGTGCACGGGTGTACATGGTGCAAACCGATTGGCAAGCAATTCACTTCTCGAAGGGCTGGTTTTTGGAAATACACTTGGCCGTTTCCTTGCTAAAGTGCCGGCAAGGACGATACCGGAAGAAAAAGAGCAGTCCAAGAGTTCCAGTCCAGTTACCTTTTTACCTGATCTCACGACATTGCAGGAAAAATTAATGAACGAAGCGGGAATCGTTCGAGATGAAGCGGGATTAACTCGACTGAAGGATTATCTTGAGACATTTGATATCGAAAAATTGCTGCATTTGGAAGTAACGGAATTAACGATAGAAGAAATAACGAAAATAAATGCCATGATAGTGGCGTGGCTGATTGCCGAATCCGCATTGACCAGAACGGAAAGCAGGGGCGGTCATTTCCGCAGTGACTATCCAAGCGAAGATGACGCCAAATGGCTTGAAAATTCGGTTATCCTTGCTTGCACCGATGTGAAAAACCGAGTGAAAGGGAGACGACTATATGAATATATTGAAGCTTAAGCAGATGCTGCAACAATTTTTATTGGAAGATATAGGGGAATGCGATGTAACGAGTGATACGATTTTCGATCAAGGTGAACAAGGGTCTTTGACATTCATCGCAAAAGAAGGCGGGGTCTTTAGTGGAGGGGACGTCATCAAGACGGGATTTGCATTATTGGATGAGCAAATCGAGGTTTTCCTTTTTGTTCAAGATGGCGAAGTCTTTGAAGAAGGACAGCAGCTTGCAAGAATGACCGGCGATATGGCATCTCTTTTAAAAGGGGAACGGGTCGTTTTGAATTTAGTGCAGCGTATGTCCGGCATTGCTACACAGGCTAATAAAGCTGCCATGATTTTAGCGGGGACGAAGACGAGAGCTTGTGATACGAGGAAAACTACACCTGGCCTGCGGATGCTTGAAAAGTATGCGGTCCGTTCCGGCGGGGCATACAATCACAGAAATGGTCTGTATGATGCAGTCATGATAAAGGACAACCATATTTCTTTCGCTGGGTCCATAACGAAAGCGGTTCAAACGGTAAAATCCAAACTGGGACATACCACTAAAGTGGAAGTGGAAACGGAATCACCACAACAGGTGCTTGAAGCAGTGGAAGCCGGTGCAGATATCATCATGTTCGATAATCGAAGCCCAGAAGAAATCAAGCAACTGATTAAATTGGTTCCCGCCCACGTCATAACTGAAGCTTCTGGAGGGATCAATTTAGACAATCTAGCCTCATATCGGGAAACAGGGGTAGATTATATTTCGTTGGGCAGCTTGACCCACAGTGTCAGGGCACTTGATATTAGCGCAAAGGTCAAAGAATGTGAGGGGATTTTGAAATGAACATATTGGAAATGGCTAAAACAGCAGGAAATGCATTGCCTGAAACGTATAAAACGATGACAAAGGAAGAGATGGAGAATCGGGTCCGGGACATTAAGGAACGACTGGGGAACCGCCTTTATATCCCAGGTCATCATTATCAACGGGAGGAAGTCATTCAATTTTCGGATTCAACGGGAGATTCACTTCAATTGGCTCAGCTTTCAGCGCAAAATCGCGAAGCGGATTATATCGTGTTTTGCGGTGTGCATTTCATGGCTGAAACAGCTGATATTTTGACGGAAGAAGGGCAGACGGTTATCCTTCCTGACATGCGTGCAGGTTGCTCCATGGCGGATATGGCGGATATTGAACAAACGGAACGGGCTTGGACAAAGCTTCAGGATTTATTTGGCGATACGATCCTTCCGCTAACTTATGTTAATTCCACCGCGGCCATCAAAGCATTTGTAGGTAAAAATGGCGGGGCGACAGTGACTTCTTCCAATGCACAAGGGATGGTCTCGTGGGCACTTTCGCAAAAGGAAAGGATCCTTTTTCTTCCCGATCAGCATCTTGGGAGGAATACAGCCTTTGACCTTGGCATCTCATTGACTGAAATGGCTGTCTGGGATCCGCATAAGGATGAATTGATTTATGAAGGGGAGCTCGAAGATCTGAAGGTACTTCTTTGGAAAGGACATTGTTCAGTCCATGAAAATTTCACCACAACTAATATTGAAACGCTTCGAGCGGAGCAGCCTGAAATGAATATCATCGTTCATCCCGAATGCCGCCGTGAGGTAGTCGCCCTTTCAGATTATGCGGGTTCGACATCGTACATCATCAATATGATCGAAAGAGCCGAACCAGGCAGTTCCTGGGCAATCGGAACGGAAATGAACCTTGTCAAGCGACTTATCGCCAATAATCCTGACAAGAACATCATCTCGTTAAATCCGAATATGTGTCCATGTCTTACGATGAACCGAATTGATCTGCCTCACCTGCTGTGGGCGCTTGAATCCATTGAAGAAGGTATAATCATCAATCCGATCAAAGTGGAGAAGAACATTGCGGATAATGCAATCCTGGCCTTAAACAGAATGCTGGAACGCGTTTGAGTCAGTGCTTACTTGGATCATAAGAAAAAGAGGGGCAATACCCCTTTGAGTTTGTCCGCTTGATGTGGATTGGAATGGTCTTATCCCGTATCCCTATTACAATTTTATCAAAGAATTATTGCCATGACTTTAAAACAAGACCGAGTAATCCATGTATTTTTACTGTTTTAGCTGAACCTCACAGGATTTCTGAAATCAACTGCAATTTTTAACATAAAAAAAGTAGACAAACTCGCTTTTCTTCGAATTTGTCTACAATCTGAAGGGGGGATAAGCCCCCCTTTTTTCTTTTAATCTAAACAGGTAAGAACTTTTAAAGGTTACTCGCTTTAAAAGTATTGCCTTCATTCATATCCCCGGATTTAAAACCTTTATTGAACCACCGTTTTCTCTGTTCGGATGTACCGTGTGTGAAGCTGTCCGGAACCGCATACCCCTGCGCCTTTTCTTGGATACGGTCATCCCCCACACCACTTGCTGCATTCAAGGCCTCCTCAAGATCGCCTTTTTCAAGCAAATTCTCTCCTTGGACATGATGTGCCCAAACTCCAGCCAAATAATCGGCCTGTAGTTCAAGACGGACAGAATACCTATTATATTCAGTCTCGCTGACCTGTGAACGATCGGGCATTTCCTTTTCCGTTGTCCCTAAAAGTGTCTGAACGTGATGTCCGACTTCGTGGGCAATAACATAGGCCATGGCGAAATCACCAGGTGCCTGGAACTCTTGCTTCAACTCTTGATAAAAGCTGAGATCAATATATAGTTTCATGTCACCCGGACAATAAAATGGCCCTACGGAAGAAGCTGCCATTCCGCATGCCGATTCGACACTGCCTGAATACAGGACAAGGTTCGGTTTCTTATATTCCAGTCCATTTTTTCGGAATTCTTCTGTCCAGACCTGCTCCGTTTCTGCAAGGACGACAGATAGGAACTGCGCAAGTTCCTTCTCTTCATCAGTCTCGACATAAGTGCTGCCATTGTTTGATTCAGTAGAATTCAAACTGCCTAGCAATTCGCTAGGATTACCGCCAAGGAGCGTCACGATCAAGACAATTACCAATCCGATTCCTCCGCCGATTCCGGCCATGCCTTTTCCGCTCATGCCTCTTCTGTCCTCGACGTTCGAGCTGCCCTGTCTACCTTTCCATTTCATTATTATTCCCCCCAGGGATGTAAGATAAGTACCTGAAGACAAAGCCTTAGGTCATTTACCTTCTTATACCCGGATTTCCCTGAGTTTAGACAGAAGTTTGAAAGAAGCGTTTCATAACATGATGGCTTCAAACCTAAAAGCCATTGCCTCCTTTTTTTAGAATGAAGGCAATGGTCCCAATTAAATTTCCTTTTTGAAGATTTTATATCATTTAGTTCCTCTCCAAAAAAGTACCTTCCATTTCCCTAAATCATTGATCCAATCATAAATGTCATTTTTCAAGCATAAGTTTTCATGATAAAAATAATAGCAATTCACCCACTGCTTCATAGAATATATGGACATATGCACAGGAGGGGTTAACAGCGTGAAAATTCATATAGTCCAAAAAGGCGATACACTTTGGAAACTCGCCAAAAAATACGGCGTCAGTTTTGAAGAACTTAAAAAAGTTAACGCGCAATTGAGCAACCCGGATATGATGATGCCCGGAATGAAAATTAAAATACCAGGGACATCCGGAGCTGTAATAAAAGAAACGGCTAAACCAAACGTGAATATTCAACCGGGAATTAAAGAATCCCAAATTCAACCGTACCAGGCTCAGCCAGCGCCTATAAAAGAACAGCCAATTATGCAAAAACCGGCTGTTAAAGAACAGCCGATGTTTCAACAGCCGGTAAAAGAACAGCCGAAATATCAACAGCCGGTAAAAGAACAGCCGAAATTTCAGCAGCCGATGAAAGAGCAGCCGAAATTTCAGCAGCCGATGAAAGAGCAGCCGAAATTTCAGCAGCCGATAAAAGAGCAGCCGAAATTTCAGCAGCCGGTAAAAGAACAGCCGAAATATCAACAGCCGATAAAAGAGCAACCAATCGTTCAACAGCCAGTGAAGGAAAAACCAGTTAAGAAAGAGCAGCAGATCATTCAGCCAAAGCCAATCATTAAAGAAAAGCAAAAAATCGTTCCAAAAGAAATTCCGGTGCCCATGCCGGTGATTCCGGAAATCGATATCAATAATTACTATATGGTCAACATGACCAATATGAGTGTGCAAAAGCCTCCTGCACCACCACCTTTACCAAAGAAAAAAGAAGAGCCGGTAGCCACTAAAAAGAAGAAAAAGCCAGCTGTACAGCCAGCACAGGAATACATTGAGCCGGTGGATGATTGTATTCCAGTAACACCAATTTTGCCCGGAAGCGGTTATTGCATTCAGCCGCCACCGTGGGCGCAGATGCATATGCAAGCCCCATATCAAGGAGTTCCAGGGTATCAGGCGGCTCCGGAAGTACATGGTTATCAAATGATGGAAGAGAGCTCTGATGTTTGGGGAGAATCTTCTGACATGTACATGATGGATCAAGGATTCGTCCAAGGGGCGAGCATGAATATACCAAGCCAGCAACAATATCCATATCAAGCCTCCGCACCGGTTCCGCACCATTACTATGGAGGGATGAATCAACAAGCTCAAGTAGCAGGTTCATATATGCAGCAAGATTATGAGTCACCAGGCGAATCGCCATCTTCATACAACAACAATAACTATAACTTCCCTCAGCAGTATAACCAGGCTGCCGGTGAGGAAGAGGAAGATTGCGGCTGTAATAAGGGGTTACTTGGAACTTATGGGCCGGATGTGAAAGGGCAGTATCAAGGAAACCAAAAAATGGATGCCAATGCACATCACAATCCAGATTATCACCAATATCAATCCGTTCAGTCACAGCAGCAACAGGCCCCATACCAAGGGATGTCACCTAAAGAGTCTCAAATGGAGAAAGAGATGCAACAATATGAAGAAGAGTCAGTAGAATCGGCTCAATATGAAGGGTTCATGATGATGGGCGGCCAAAACGGAGGCCAGCCAGACATGATGATGGGCGGTCAAAACGGAGGCCAGCCAGATATGATGATGGGCGGTCAAAACGGAGGCCAGCCAGATATGATGATGGGCGGTCAAAATGGAGGCCAGCCAGATGATGATGGGGGGTCAAAATGGAGGCCAGCCAGGTTGATGATGGGCGGCGAAAACGGAGGCCAGCCGTGGATGATGGGCGGTCAAAACGGAGGCCTACCCGGCATGATGATGGGCGGTCAAAACGGAGGCCAGCCGGGCATGATGATGGGCGGCCAAAACATAGGCCAGCCGGGGATGATGATGGGCGGTCAAAATGGAGGCCAGCCAGGTATGATGATGGGCGGTCAAAACGGAGGCCAGCCAGGTATGATGATGGGCGGCCAAAACGGAAGTCAGCCAGGCATGATGATGGGCGGCCAAAATGGAGGCCAGCCAGGTATGATGATGGGCGGTCAAACCGGAGGTCCGCCGTGGATGGGCCGTCAAAATGGAAGTCAGCCGTGGATGATGGGCGATCAAAACGGAGGCCAGCCGGGAATGATGCCTAGACAATTTGGTGGTCAGCCGGACATGATGCGCGGTCAGCTAGGGGGGCAACCTGAAGCTATGTTACCTGGACAAATGGGTGGCCAGCCAGGCCAATTCGGGGGCGTTCGTGCGCCTGAAACATTTGGGATACCGACATATGTAGATGAAAGCGATGACTACTAATTATCAAGGAGACAGTGTTTTTAACACTCGTCTCCTCTCTTATTTAAATCGTAAGCCAAGGAATGTCCAACATATTCAAAGCAGTGTCTATTTAATAACTTTTGAAAAGGGTCATCCAATGGTCCTTAAAGGATTCGACAGCTTTGAAAAGTGGGATCGGCAAAGAGAATTGACTTCATTGTTAAAACAAAAGGGTTTTCATCAAACGTATTATATTCATCAGAATTTAATGCCCTTTGAATTTAAAGGGAAATGGTATGGGAGTATGGACTATTTTCCGCCGAGCAAGAAAAAATTCAAATATTCCAATCATAAGGACCGTTTAGAGGGAATTAAGTTACTGGAAAGCTTTCATGATGTGTCGGAGCATCTCTCCATTAACGCGCCTGTATTCAATCAATCAAAAAAGTGGAAAGAACGTTTATCACTTTTTAAAAAGAACTTTTCTTATGTTCGCCAATATGTTTCCGAAGATATTATCAAGGAATGGATTAGATGGGGGGAGTGGGCGCTAGAGGGGTTTGATAAAAATCAGTCTTTATGGAATAAGGAAAAGAAAGTAATCATTCATGGTGATTGTGCCCACCATAATTTCTTGCGCAGAGCGGACGGCACTTTGACTTTAATCGATTTTGACTTAATGGCAAATGCCCCGAGGTGCATTGATTATTTACAGTATGCAAATCGAATATCGCATCATTTGGAAGATGCGGCCACCGATCTGTGGGAAGTGCCGCAATTGCAAAGGTATCAGTCAGACCCGGCCTTTTTATATGCTTTAACTTATCCTACCGATATTTTCCGTGAATGGAATCGCCTTAATAAAAGTTCTTCCCAGCTTCATTCGGTCTGGAAAATGTCCGTGGAAGGTTTTTCGGAGCGGATGGCGATGAATGAAAAATTGGCAAAAAGGATTTCTTCCCTTAATAGGAATTAAAACGGTTTTTTGGCCGTATCTTACAGAGTACATTTCCCGTTCGACACCCATGCTAATTATGAGCGGAATATAGCTCATTCAATTGCAATGGGAGGGTTATTGGTGCAGAAAATAAAATGGGCACAGCCGCTTTGTACGGTATTGGCCGCCGTCAGTTTGGTTGGATGTGCTAATAATGATACAGCGGAAAATGAAAATATCACGAATGATACAGGATACCATGAAAAAGATGCATTGGTACGCAACATCAATTATGAGAATATGGTGCAAGGTTTATACAATAAAGATGATGCGTACAGTAAAAGTGACCGTAACTACCATGGACATGAGAGTAAACCGCTTAAGGCGCGATCATCTTATTATAATTCCTATGAAGGCGCTTTAGCCGACAAAGTCAATGGTGTCGCCAATAAAGTGGAGCCGGTCATCGATACCAGGACGATCATCATGAAAGACGAAATGCTGGTAGCCTTGCTGCTTGATGACTACAGCCAAGCAAAAGATGTTAAAGAAAGAATCAAGAAGGAAATCGGACCGCTTACCAATGGCCGTACCCTATATGTCACCACAGATGAAGGTGTCTATTTCAGGACGATGACACTTGATAACAATCTTCGGGATGGCGACACGAGGGAAATGATCATTTTAGATGCCAATGACATGTTCGATAACCTTAACATTCACGAAAATCACTTGAAATAATTAGTGAGCTGACCCGATATGGAGTCAGCTCTTTTTGATTTTTTTCTGGTTAATAATCCTTATTTGGGTCAAACTACATAAAAAGTAAACGCCTTAAGAGGTGAGTATATTGATTAATCAACTCAGAATCCAATTTTTCATGACGCTTTTCATATTGCCATTTTGCTTAACCGTTTTTGCCGAAGAAACCGTTCAAAAGGAAAATGATCCAATTGAGAGGAAGGTCATTCTTCAGCGTATGTATCTGGATGGCGAGTTAAGTGAAGAGAAATTGACAGAAACCATTTGGTCGATGGAGGACTTTTGGTCAAAATATGAAGGATGGAAAGTAGTCGATCAAAATGAAGAGCAGATTGTCATGAAGAAAATTGAAAATGACATATCTCCGCTCTTAAAAGCGAACGGTTACCTTGGTATGAGGGAAGATGGTACGTTATCCATTTTTATCGGAAGGCCTGAGCATGCCAAGATCATTCATACTTTCTACCAAATAGACGTTGGTAAACTAGAAGCATACAAGCAGGAGGAACTGCAAAAAGGGATTCCGATCATGAATAAAGACCAATATAAACAGCTTATTAAAGAATATGAGCCATATTCGGTAAACTAGGGTGGGATGATATCCGATCCTTCAGACTGTAGATAAACTCGATAATAATGGAGTTTGTCTACAGTTTTTTTATATTTACAATTTAACTGTTGATTTCCACTGCAGGCACTCGCTTTCTGCGGGCGGTCCGTCCTCGGAGCCTTTCTGCCTGTGGGGTCTCGCTTGGACGCGTATTTCCGGCAGGAGTCTCGCATACCCATTCCAATTAACATTGTTTTATGGATGATAATGACACCGGAAGTAATGTGAAAGGACTTTGCAGACTATGAAATAACTTTTAATGAACAACACCCCCTTTTTATGATAAAATGAGAGGTACAGCAAAATCAGGGAGAGAATTAATTTGTATGATTATATAAAAGGCAAGGTCGATTATATTGGGCCTGAATACATAGTTGTGGAAAATGGGGGGATCGGATATCAAGTGATGACGCCGAATCCTTTTATTTTTTCCGCTCAATACCAGAAAGAAATTCAAGTTTACCTGTATCATTATGTTCGTGAGGATATGGCAGCATTATATGGATTCCAGACTCGTCAAGAAAAGGCGTTATTCACAAAATTATTGAATGTAACCGGAATCGGGCCGAAGGGTGCTCTAGCCATATTGGCATCAGGCCAGGTTGATCAGGTGGTGCAGGCAATCGAAAATGAAGATGAATCGTTTTTGGTGAAATTCCCGGGAGTCGGAAAGAAAACGGCAAGGCAAATGATCCTCGATTTAAAAGGGAAACTTGAGAATATAATTCCGGATGCGTTTCCAAGCTTGTTTAACGAAGGCGTCACGGCTGCACTAAGTCCAAATGGTTATACAGAGGAATTGGATGAAGCCGTTCTTGCATTGAAGGCTCTTGGTTATTCTGAAAAGGAAGTCCAAAAGGTTGCCAAGAAATTGCAGGCTGAAGATATGACGACCGAGCAATATATTAAGAAAGCATTGCAAATGATGTTAAGATAAGGAGTGGCGCAATGGAGGAGAGAATATTCAATCAGGAAGCCGATTTGAACGAACTGTCCTTTGAACAAAGCCTGCGGCCGCAAAACTTAAAGCAATATATCGGACAGGATAAAGTGAAAGCGAATTTAAGTGTATATATCGAAGCGGCAAGGATGCGTGAAGAAACGCTCGATCATGTACTTTTATATGGACCGCCTGGCCTTGGAAAGACGACGCTTGCCGTCATCATCGCCAATGAAATGGGTGTGAATATCCGCACGACTTCCGGTCCCGCCATTGAGCGGCCGGGAGATCTGGCGGCCATTTTGAGTGCACTTGAACCGGGTGATGTATTGTTCATTGATGAGATTCACCGTCTTCCCCGTGTCGTTGAAGAAGTGCTATACCCGGCTATGGAGGACTTCTGTCTGGATATTGTAGTCGGTAAGGGGCCGGAAGCCCGTTCGATCAGGATCGACTTGCCGCCGTTTACCCTCGTAGGGGCCACGACACGTGCAGGCTCACTGTCTGCACCGCTCAGGGACCGTTTTGGCGTTTTGAGCCGTCTTGAATATTATACGGAAAACCATTTGACTGATATCATCATCCGTACTGCAAGAATCATGGATACGGAAATGGATGATCAAGCAGCGGCAGAGCTTGCAAGAAGATCAAGGGGCACACCAAGAATAGCCAATCGGCTTTTACGGAGGGTCAGGGATTTCGCCCAGGTACGCGGTGATGGTACGATAACGGTCGAGCTTGCCGATTATGCGCTTGAATTAATGCAGGTCGACCGTTTAGGACTCGATCATATTGACCATAAATTACTTAAAGGGATTATTGAAAAATTCCGTGGCGGGCCCGTGGGGCTGGAAACGATTGCTGCAACGATTGGCGAAGAGGCACATACGATCGAAGATGTGTATGAACCATATCTGTTACAAGTCGGTTTTCTTCAGCGTACCCCAAGAGGCCGGATGGCAACACAGCTTGTTTATGAGCATTTCGGAATGGAGATGCCTGAATGATGAATATACCAAAGATGGTTATGATTCTGGGTGTGATTATATTCGTGATTGGTTTTGCGATGAAATATATCAGTCTCGGCAGGCTGCCGGGAGATATTTTTCTGAAAAAGGGGAACACGACGTTTTACTTTCCCATCGTTACATCAATCATCGTCAGTGTTGTATTGTCCGCGATTTTTTATTTGATCGGCCGTTTTAAATAATGATTACAGCTTGATAGACACGTAAGGAAGTGGAACAGATGAAATTGGATATGTTTGATTTTCATTTACCGGAGGAACTGATTGCCCAAGTTCCTTTGGAGGATAGGGAAGCAAGTAGATTGATGGTGCTGGACAAAGAAACCGGCAAGCTTCAGCATGATGTATTCAGCCATATCACGGAATATATCAAACCGGGAGATTGCCTGGTGTTGAATGATACGAAGGTGCTTCCGGCCCGGCTTTACGGCAGTAAAGAAGGAACGGGTGCAAAAATCGAAGTCTTGCTGCTTAAGCAAGAGCATGATGATGTATGGGAAACGCTTGTGAAGCCGGCCAAACGGATTAAAGAAGGCTCGACAATCGTTTTTGGCGATGGTAAGCTGAGTGCCGTTTGTACAGGTGTACTTGAGCATGGCGGCCGAATCCTTGAATTTAAATATGAAGGCATATTTTATGAAATACTGGAGAAGCTTGGCGAAATGCCGTTACCTCCATACATCAAGGAACAACTCGACGACCAGGACCGCTATCAAACGGTTTATGCGCGTGAACGGGGATCTGCAGCCGCACCTACCGCTGGCCTGCATTTTACGGAGGAGTTGCTCGGGAAACTTAAAGAGATGGGTGTCCACATCGCATTCATCACGCTGCATGTCGGGCTTGGTACATTCCGTCCAGTAAGTGTCGACGATATTGATAGCCACGAAATGCATTCCGAATTTTATCAAATGACGGAAGGCACTGCCAGATTACTGAATGATGTGAAAGGAAAAGGCGGGAAAATCATTACGGTCGGCACTACGTCCACAAGGACATTGGAAACGATTGCGTCCCGCAATGATGGGGTTTTCAAGGAAGAGAATGGCTGGACGAGCATCTTCATTTATCCTGGTTATGAGTTCAAAGGAATCGATGCGATGATAACGAACTTCCATTTGCCCAAATCGACTTTAATCATGCTGATTTCTGCACTTGCGGGCAGGGAGCATGTCCTTCATGCCTATGAAACGGCTGTGGAAGAAAAATACAGGTTCTTTAGTTTTGGAGATGCAATGTTAATTAAGTAATATAAGAGTGAGAAGCTCTTGAAGGGAGTTATTGCGTTGACTGCAATACGATATGAGTTAATCAAAACATGTAAACAGACAGGGGCACGGCTAGGCCGGGTCCATACGCCGCATGGTTCTTTCGAAACTCCGGCATTTATGCCGGTTGGAACGATGGCTACTGTCAAAACGATGTCCCCGGAAGATTTGAAACAAATGGGGGCTGGCATCATCCTGAGCAATACTTACCACTTATGGCTGCGTCCGGGGCATGAAATCATCAAGGAAGCTGGCGGATTGCATAAGTTCATGAACTGGGATCGGGCGATTTTGACCGATTCAGGCGGCTTTCAAGTCTTCAGTTTGAGCGAGTTTCGCAAAATTGAAGAAGAGGGCGTGCATTTCAGGAACCATCTGAATGGCGATAAATTATTCTTATCCCCGGAAAAAGCGATGGAAATACAAAATGCGCTTGGCTCAGATATTATGATGGCATTCGATGAATGTCCGCCATTTCCGGCGACTGAAGAGTATATGAAGAAGTCGGTTGAACGGACATCGCGCTGGGCGGAACGCTGTTTGAATGCACATGAGCGTCCTAATGACCAAGGGCTGTTTGGTATCGTTCAAGGCGGGGAGTTTGAAAACCTTCGCAAACAAAGTGCAAAAGACCTTGTCTCCCTTGACTTCCCGGGTTATGCTATTGGAGGGTTATCCGTTGGGGAACCGAAGGATATCATGAACCGCGTCCTTGAGTTTACAAGTCCGCTGCTGCCAAGTAACAAACCTCGTTACCTGATGGGAGTCGGTTCGCCGGACTCATTGATTGATGGTGCACTCCGCGGTATCGATATGTTTGACTGTGTACTGCCGACGCGAATTGCGCGTAATGGTACGCTCATGACGAGCAATGGGCGGCTGGTTGTGAAAAATGCGAAGTATGCACGCGATTTCGGTCCAATCGATGAAAATTGCGATTGCCATGTTTGCAAGAATTATAGCCGGGCATATATCCGCCATTTGATTAAGTGTGAAGAAACCTTTGGGATTCGTCTTACGACTTACCATAATCTTCATTTTCTGTTAAACTTGATGGAACAGGTCAGACAAGCTATTCGAGAAGATCGTCTTGGAGACTTTAGGGAAGAGTTTTTTGAGCAGTATGGTTTCAATGAACCAAATGCGAGAAACTTCTAATTCCATAAATATTTTAATGAGCGAAAGGAGTGAATATACAGAATGGGTTCTTTAACACAAATACTTCCGTTGATTTTAATGTTCGTATTGTTCTATTTCTTATTGATCCGCCCGCAGCAAAAACGCCAAAAGGCTACGCAAAGCATGCAAAGCAGTCTGAAAAAAGGTGATAAAGTTGCTACTATCGGCGGTATGCACGGAACAATCGATGCAATCGATGACCTGAAAATCGTCATTAAATCACCAGACGGCACAAAACTGACTTTTGACCGTGCAGCAATCCGTGAAATTACGGAAAGCGCACCGAATAAGGAAGTATCCGTATAAGACAAACGAAAACCGGGCCATGTGCCCGGTTTTTTTTGCTGTTTTTTTAATCGGTGCGGGAGTCGGAACTCATGTTGACCCCAAGCACGCCGCCCATCATGGCCGTAATCACGAAACAGCCATAGTATATCCATTGCTTGATCGTGAAAAGTGCATCGTGACCTAAATATTGAAAAAGGAACACGACCAACAGATAAAGCAGCCCAGTGCTCCCGCCCAAGAATAGTCCTTGCTTTTTCCCTTTGCCTCCTGAAATGAATCCACCAATGAACAGCGATAAAAAGGACACAATCATGATCACGTATGTCAGGGATGATTCCGTCAGTGAAGTAAAACGAAGAAGGATGGAAACGATTAAACTAGCAATCATCGCTATGGCAAAGATGGAGCCTACGCCATAAATTACGGCGACACTCATTTTTTTAGTTTCGATGGGTATTCCTCCTTTTTGAAAGGCTGATACGTATAGCCTGTTTATGTGTTTGTACAAGCATATTCCCGATATCGAACCTTTAGACCAGGTTTAGGAAGCTTCCCGCAAAATTAGAAAAGAATATGGAGTAATTTTTCAGTTCCCAAGCCATGCTATGGATGAAGGATGTGGTATTGAAGTGGATATCCTGGCTATTATTTTTAGAACAACAGTGATCTATCTAGTCATCTTAATCCTTTTTCGAATGATGGGTAAGCGGGAAGTTGGGGAATTGAGCATTCTTGATTTAGTGGTATCCATCATGATCGGGGACATTGCCGTCCTTTCCTTTGAAGATTTGGATAGACCATTTTTCAGGCAAATCATTCCGATGTTCGTTCTTGCTTTCATCCAAATAATATTGGCTTTCATTTCATTGAAAAGCATTAGATTTCGAAACATCGTGGACGGTACGCCCCAGATCATCATCAATCAAGGGAAAATAGATGAAAAAGCGATGCGTAAGCAACGATATACTTTCGATGATTTATTGACCCAGCTGCGAGAACAGGGGATTAGTGATTTAAATGAGGTGCAATTCGCAATCCTCGAATCTACCGGGAAGCTTTCGATCATCAAGAATACCAAAGACAAAAGGTCTAAAACCAAGGAAACACCTTTTCCCCTTATAATCGACGGGGAGATACAGGAGAGGAATCTCGATAGAATTGGCAAAAATCATTTTTGGCTCCGGCACCAGTTGAAAAAGCTGGGAGAAACGAAGATTAAAGAGATTTCGATTTGTGGGTACATAGATGGCCAATTTTACATCGACAAAAATGAAACGAAGAAATGACCGAAGCCTTTTAATGCTTCGGTTCATTTTATTTCCAAGCGAATTTTGATAAAAAGCCGCCCACTACAGGAATCCTGATCAGATCCGCCTTTTTTATGCTGCCGGTCATGAGCAGGAAAAATGTGAACAGCAGGATAACGACCGTCACGGAAAGCAAAAGCCGTATGCCAAGAGGCTGTGAGGAGAGCGGGAATTGATAAAGATAATAACCTCCCCACCCGGAAATTAAGGCAAGGACCAATGCTGACATATAGCTGCGGAAATGAAGCGTGAAAGGGACGACCTTCAGTACAGTTGAAAAATGCAGGAAGGTAACGAGCATCGTACCGACGGCTATCCCGATTGCGGCGCCCATGATCCCGAAACTTTCCTTTGACGCCAGCAGCCAGATCACACCGATTTTAAGGATGTTACCTGCCAGGCTGTTGAACATTGCTGCCTTTGCAAGATCCAGTGCTTGCAGCATGGATTGCAGCGGATATTGAAAGTAATAAAGGATGAAAAAGGGTGCCAGGAATTTAATGAAAACGGCAGCATGCGAAGAGCCATACATGACTTGTAAAATCGGTTCGGCAAAGATGAACAGAATGACGATAGCTAAACAGCCTGTGATAAAGGTGATTTTCAGTGCCTGCTGAAGCCTGTGTTCAACGAGTGAAAAGTTCCCTGTCGTACGGGCTTCGCTCACTGCCGGGACAAGTGCCGTCGCCAATGATGACGTAACGAAGGAAGGAAGCATGAGTAAAGGCAGGGCGTACCCTGTCAGCTCCCCGTATTGACTTGTGGCTGCGGCCGCGGTGACTCCGGCGAGTGCCAAACTCTGGGCGACCACTATCGGTTCGAAAAACCATGAAACCGATCCAATCATCCTGCTTCCGGTGGAAGGAAGGGCAATTCCCATCAATTCGGTGAACGTTCCTTTTCCGGATTTGACATTCTTGAAGAAACCCTTTCTGAACTTAAAATGTTTCTTTAATTTAAAGCTGGTCAATAAGTAGATGAGAGATACAAGCTCACCGATAATCGATGCGAACATCGCCCCGGCTGCAGCATATTCGATTCCATATGGCAAAAAGGCCTTTGTCAGGACAGCTATGAAAGTGATTCGGGCCACCTGTTCGATAACTTGTGAGAAAGCGAATGGCTTCATATTTTGCTTGCCTTGGAAATAACCGCGCAGTACGGAAGATATGGCGATGATCGGTACTATAGGGGCAATCGCCATGAGCGGCCATACAGTCCGTTTATCAGTGAATAGGTATTCTGAGAGAGCCGGTGCGAAAAGCAGCATCGCAGGAGTGAAAATCATCGATAGAGTAAAGGTGCAAGCCAAAGAGACGACAAGGATTTTCTTGATTTTCCGTTCATCACCTCTGGCATTGGCCTCAGCCACGTATTTCGAAATGGCGATTGGCAGGCCTAACTGGGTTATGTTCACGACGAGAAAGAGGGTCGGTAAAGCCATCATATATAAACCAACGCCTTCTTCGCCGATGAAGCGGGCGATGACAATGCGGTTAATGAAACCAAGAACCCGTGTAATCAGGCTTGCGATTAATAAAATCAGCGTCCCTTTTAAAAATTTGGACATTGAACTCCCTCCCTGCCTTCTCAAAAAAGCGGTTATGCTATACAATTATCTATATGCTTGTACTTGGACAAAGCATGACAAAAGTGTTTGTTTGCGTTCTAACAAATGATAAGAAACCCTTCTAAGAAAATGCGCATTCATTTGAGAATCATTTTTACTGGAGGCAAAGTGATGGCAAAAAAGAATCATCCCTATCAAAGGTATTATCTAAAGGTGCGTCCATTTTTAAAGAGCAAGCGTGAGGAATTCCAAATGGTCGGATTGAATGCCGTAACGGAGGAAGACATATGGGGAACCTTAACCAAAAATAAATGGAAGCGTCCTCAGGAAAACATTCACATACATGAACTTGTCGCAGATATCGTGACATTTTCGAGCAACCAGTTCATGACCTTCCAAATGGTCGAAGCTTATAAATCACCAAACCTATTTGAGCCGCTTTCTGAAGATGAACTGAAGGAACTTTTGAAAGAATGACGCAAAGATATACTTAAATTGACAGCTGTTTGTATTTGACTCATAATAGATATGGTCATGCTTTTTTTGGAAAAGCATGGAAAGCTGTGTCTTTTTTCTCAAGAATGAAAAGGGAATGCAGTTATCATATGAACAAAAAATGACAGTTTTTTTAACTTCAGGAACAGGCGTATTATAGAAAGGGGCCTACTACATAATGGTAAAAAGAAGCAGGATCGTTGCGTTTTTTCTAATCGCACTTTTGATTTTCGCAGCGATGGGGACGACTTCAAAAGGAATCCTAAAGGATATCAAGCTGGGTCTTGATCTTCAAGGCGGTTTTGAAGTGTTATATGAAGTAAAACCGCTGTCTGGGGAGAAAATCACCCCGGATGTTTTACGGGCTACAGTAAGCTCGCTTGAGCGGCGTGTCAATGTTTTGGGTGTTAGCGAGCCTAACATTCAAATCGAAGGGAAAGATCGGATCCGCGTTCAATTGGCTGGGGTCAAAGACCAGAACAACGCTCGGGAAATCCTTTCGACACAAGCTAAATTATCCTTCCGTGATTACAACGATAAGGAAATGATGACCGGGGCCGACCTGAAAGAAGGCGGGGCGAAACAAACGTTCCAAGATAATCAACCGGTTGTTGAAGTCACATTGAAAGATGTGGATAAATTTAAGGACATCACTCAAAAAATATCCACGATGGAAAGTCCGACTAATGTACTTGCAATCTGGCTGGATTTTGAGGAAGGAAAAGATTCCATCAAAGATACCTCTTCACAGGACAATATGATTTCAGCTCCAGCTGTCAGTGAAGTTTTTAATACGAAGAAGGTGTATATTACCGGTCAATTCACGGTTGAAGAAGCGAAAGAGCTTGCAGCCCTTCTGAATGCAGGTGCCCTTCCTGTGGATTTAACAGAAAAGTACTCCACTTCTGTAGGTGCCCAATTTGGTGCAGGTGCACTGAATGATACTATTTTTGCAGGAATCATCGGAATTGCACTTGTTTTTATCTTCATGCTTGTGTATTACCGCTTCCCGGGATTCATTGCAGTCGTTACTTTAAGCATATACATTTTCTTGACTCTATTAGTGTTTGATTGGATGAATGCGGTCCTTACGCTGCCTGGTATTGCGGCATTGGTACTCGGGGTCGGGATGGCTGTCGATGCCAATATCATAACCTATGAGCGAATCAGGGATGAATTGAAACTTGGTAGATCCGTTAAGGCGGCTTATAAAGAAGGTACTAAGAATTCACTTGCTACAATCACGGATGCGAATTTAACGACCCTGCTGGCTGCGGCCGTACTGTTCTATTATGGAACAAGCTCGGTTAAAGGGTTTGCCACCACTTTGATCATTTCGATTTTAATGAGTTTCATTACAGCCGTTTATGGTACACGCCTCTTCATGAGCCTGTGGGTGAATAGCGGGTTCCTCGACAAACGTACAGGATGGTTTGGCGTGAAGAAGAAGCACATTCACAATTTATCCGAGAAGATGGATTTAATGTCATTGCCAACACGCTTTGATAAAATCGATTTCGTCAAACATAGGAAAGTTTTTTATGGCATTTCAATTGGTGTCACCATCATCGGGATCATATTCCTGCTCGTCTTTAGATTGAATCTCGGGATTGATTTCACGAGCGGCACTCGAATCGAGATTGCTTCCAAAGACGTCTTGACGACACAGCAAGTCAAAACCGAAATGGAAAAGGTCGGTATCGACGAAGAAGATATCAAGGATGTCAGGCTCGCTGGACAAGACAATAAGAATGCTGTCGTTCGGACAGTCGGTGTCCTTGATAAACAAGAGATTGCTGAATTGAAGGACCATTTCAAGAAGGATTACGGAGCAGAACCGAATGTCAGCACCGTATCACCGACTGTAGGGAAAGAGCTTGCGAAAAATGCCATGTTTGCGTTAGCGATTGCATCAATCGGAATCATATTGTATGTATCGATACGATTTGAATGGCGAATGGCTGTTCCTGCCGTTGTCGCGCTTATACATGATGCATTCTTCATCATCACGATTTTTAGCTTACTCCGGCTCGAAGTGGATATCACCTTCATTGCTGCGGTTCTGACGATCGTCGGTTATTCGATCAATGATACGATCGTAACCTTTGACCGTATTCGTGAAAACCTACGCTTCAGCCGTAAAATCAAAACCGCCGAAGAGCTTGAGAACATTGTTAACATCAGTATCAGGCAAACTTTGACGAGATCCATTAACACGGTTCTGACCGTTCTCATTACGGTCATCGCATTGATGATCTTCGGTAGTGAAGCTATCCGAAACTTCTCCATTGCCTTGTTCATCGGTTTGATATGCGGCGTTTATTCATCGCTATTGATCGCTTCCCAATTCTGGCTTGATTTAAAAATCAAGGAATTGAAGAAGAAGGGTCCGCTGAATACCGCAAAAGAAAAGAAACAAAGTCTTGAAGGACAAGTTTAATAGGTGAGAGGGGGCTGGCATGATGCCAGCCTTCTTTTTGTTAAACTAAGTTTATTTGATAGGGAATTACAGCCATTTATGAGTTTAAAATAAAATTGAAACTGGTATATTCGTTTTGTATAATGAGTAGGTTGAGGGGTGAATAAATGTTAAAGCCAAAAACACGGTGGAACTTGCAATCTGCCGATGAAAACAAAGTTGCTGTACTAGCTGAAGAGCTTCATATCACACCTTTGGTTGCAGCCCTGCTTGTGAATCGAGGCCTGGATACAATTGAAAGTGCCCGATCGTTTTTATTTGTAAAAAATCAAACTTTTCATGATCCATTTTTATTGAAGGATATGGATAAAGCAGTATATAGAATAAGAGAAGCCATTCAAAATGGGGAAAAAATACGTATATTCGGTGATTATGATGCGGATGGCGTGACATCGACCACAGTGATGATGACGGCGCTGATGAAATTGGGGGCCAATGTTGATTTTTATATCCCGAATCGGTTTACAGAGGGGTATGGTCCGAATCCGATGGCGTTCCGCCTTGCAGCTGAGCAAGGGGTGAAGGTATTAATAACCGTCGATACCGGAATTTCTGCAATCGATGAAGCGAAACTTGCCGGCGAGCTTGGCATGGATTATATATTGACCGACCACCACGAACCGGGGCCGGAACTGCCTGAGGCATTGGCAATCATCCATCCTAAACTTGAGAACAGTTCCTATCCATTTAAAGACCTTGCCGGAGTAGGGGTCGCATTTAAGCTTGCGCACGCCCTGCTTGGGGAATTGCCTGAGGATCTGCTTGAAATAGCGGCAATCGGCACGATAGCGGATTTAGTGCCATTGCAAGGGGAAAACCGCCTCATTGCTGCGAAAGGCATCGAGCAGTTACGTTTGACTCGCCGCCCGGGACTTGTTGCGTTAATGAAAGTGGCGAATGTTCAGCAGGAAGCATTGAATGAAGAATCAATCGGCTTTGCGATGGCACCGAGGATCAATGCTGTCGGGCGCCTTGGAGATGCCGATCCCGCTGTCGATTTATTGATGTCACAAAGCCTGGAAGAAGCGGTGGAACTTGCGAATGAAATTAATGATATCAATAAAGAGCGGCAGGAAATGGTTGCTGCAATGGCGGCGGAAGCGATTGCTGAGGTCGAGGAAAACTTCCCGCCGGAGTCCAATGGCGTGCTCATCATCGGAAGGGAAGGCTGGAACGCAGGAGTCGTGGGGATCGTTGCCTCTAAACTTGTTGAACGCTTTTACCGGCCCACGATTGTATTGAGCTATGACCGGGAAAAGGGATACGCGAAAGGTTCTGCTCGGAGCATTGCCGGTTTCGATCTTTTTCAAAGTCTTTCCGCCTGCCGTGAACTGCTGCCTCATTTCGGTGGGCACCCGATGGCTGCTGGAATGACATTGAAAATTGAAGATGTCCAGGAGCTCAGGGACCGCATGAATTTGATTGCGAAGGAACAACTGAACGAAGAGGACTTCACACCGATTACAAACTTGGACGGGGCTACGACTTTAGCTGACGTTTCCATTCAAACGATTCAGGAAATGAGCTTGCTGGCGCCATTTGGGGTAACGAATCCCAAGCCGAAGATATTGATAGATTCCGTACAGCTTTCAAGTGTCCGCAAAATAGGTGCCAACCAAAATCACTTGAAGGTCCAGCTGGAAGATGGTGAAAATCACAAACTTGACGGTGTGGGCTTCGGTCTTGGTCATTTTGTCGATGAAATAGCTCCACACGCTGAGGTCTCGGTTATTGGTGAGCTTTCCATCAATGAGTGGAATAATATGAAAAAGCCCCAGATCTTTGTCCAGGATGTCTCGGTGAACCATTGGCAGTTATTCGATTACCGCGGCAAGGGACAGGCAGAGAAGTGGCTTGCCGACATTCCTGCACAAAATCGGAAGATCGTCATATTTTCGGAAGATATTTATAGCAGATATCCATTTTTACAAAATCATCCGGATCTCGTTATTATCAAGAATGAACTGGATGCAGAGCAGCTCGACTGCTTCGAAGGTCATTTGGCATTCATGGACATGCCGCCGTCAAGGGAATATTTGAAACGGGTGGTTGCCGATAAGCACCCTTCGCGTATCTACGCTCACTTTTCCCATGAACAGGACCATTTCCTAAGTACGATGCCAACAAGGGATCATTTCAAATGGTTTTATGCCTTCCTTGCCAAAAAGGGACCGCTCGATGTGAAAAGATATGGTGATGACCTAGCCAAATATCGCGGCTGGTCAAGAGATACTGTGGATTTCATTTCTAAGGTGTTTTTTGAGCTTGATTTTGTTACAATAGAGAATGGGTTAATTATGCTCACAACCAATGCGAAAAAACGCGATCTCAGTGAATCTGAATCGTATACAAGAAAGAAAGAGCAATTTGAGCTTGAACAAGAGCTTGTTTATTCTTCCTATCAGCAATTATTCGATTGGTTCAATCATTATTTAGTTCATGAGGCAACAGACCTTGAGGAGGAAACAAAGCAATGGATTTAAAGCAATATGTAACAATTGTGCAAGACTGGCCAAAACCGGGTATTGTCTTCAAAGATATTACAACATTAATGGATAACGGTGCAGCTTATAAATACGCAACAGACCAAATCGTCGAGTACGCTCGCGATAAGAATATCGACTTGGTGGTCGGGCCGGAAGCGCGCGGATTCATTATCGGATGTCCAGTCGCATACTCATTGGAAGTGGGCTTTGCTCCAGTGAGAAAAGAAGGAAAACTTCCACGTGAAACGATAAAAGTCGAATATGGATTAGAATATGGCAAGGATGTATTGACAATCCATAAAGATGCCATTAAACCGGGACAGCGTGTATTGATTACGGACGATTTACTTGCTACCGGGGGAACAATCGAAGCGACGATCAAATTGGTTGAACAGCTTGGCGGAATTGTAGCCGGGATTGCATTCCTCATTGAATTGACTGACTTGGATGGTAAAGATAAATTAGACGGCTATGATGTCTTGACATTAATGAGCTTTTAATAAAGAAGAGCACTCTGACCAGGGTGCTCTTTCTGTTTTTACCCGTTTTTTCTGGATTTTGTCGAATTTCCAGTGAAAAAAAGCAGTATTCTTTATAAAATACACGTTTATCTCTTTACATCCTTGCCTTTTTTTTCGATAATAGTAATAATAAAGAGTTTTTCTGCTAATAAGTTTATTTGCACTTTTATCCGTTTAAGCGGATTTATTTTTTTTCGCAAAAATTGTCACGTTTTGCAGAATAAAGGGAAGTGCTACCAATCATACTCAATCCGGATCATATCCGGTGGCAGTTAAAGTGGGGTAAAGGTGATTAAATGGCTAATGATCAAATATTGACTGCCGAGCAGGTTGTAGAACGGGCCAGCTTATATCTTCAGCCGGAAGAAGCTGAATTTATTCATAGAGCGTTTAAGTATGCAGAATATGCTCACCGAGAACAATTTCGTAAATCGGGAGAGCCATATATTATTCATCCGATTCAAGTGGCGGGCATTCTTGCTGAACTTGAAATGGACCCTGCAACCATTGCGGCAGGTTTTTTACATGATGTTGTTGAAGACACGGAGATCACTCTGAAGGATATTGAAGAAAATTTCAGTCCTGAAGTCGCCATGCTTGTGGATGGCGTGACAAAGTTAGGGAAAATCAAGTATAAATCACAGCAGGAGCAACAGGCGGAAAACCATCGGAAAATGTTCGTGGCGATGGCCCAGGATATACGGGTCATCCTGATCAAGCTTGCGGACAGACTTCATAATATGCGGACATTGAAGCATCTGCCGCAGGAAAAGCAGAGAAGGATATCGAACGAGACGTTGGAAATTTTCGCACCGCTTGCTCATCGTCTTGGTATCAGTACAATTAAATGGGAACTTGAAGATACTGCACTAAGGTATTTGAATCCTCAGCAGTATTACCGAATCGTCAACCTGATGAAGAAAAAGCGTGCAGAACGTGAACAGTATCTGGAAGAAGTCATTGATGAAGTGCGTAAAAACGTTGAGGAAGTCAATATTAAGGCTGACCTTTCCGGGAGACCGAAACATATATACAGCATTTATCGTAAAATGGCTTTGCAGAATAAGCAGTTCAGCGAAATTTATGATTTGCTTGCCGTTCGTATCGTCGTCAATAGCATAAAGGATTGCTATGCCGTTTTAGGGATCATCCATACATGCTGGAAGCCGATGCCAGGCCGATTCAAAGATTATATTGCGATGCCGAAGCCGAATATGTATCAATCGCTCCATACGACGGTGATCGGACCGAAAGGCGACCCGCTGGAAGTGCAGATCCGTACTTCCGATATGCATCGCATTGCCGAGTTCGGGGTTGCCGCGCACTGGGCTTATAAAGAAGGAAAAGATGTCGGTGAACAGCCATCACTGGAAGAAAAATTGACATGGTTCCGGGAAATTCTTGAATTCCAGGATGATGCGACTAATGCAGAGGAATTCATGGAATCCCTTAAAATAGATCTTTTTTCTGATATGGTATTCATTTTTACACCAAAAGGCGATGTCATCGAACTGCCATCAGGATCCAACCCGATAGATTTCGCTTACCGGATTCACTCGGAAATAGGAAACAAAACGATTGGTGCCAAAGTGAATGGGAAAATGGTGCCGCTGGATTATAAACTGAAAACTGGCGACATCATAGAAATCTTAACTTCTAAGCATTCTTATGGTCCAAGTCAGGATTGGCTTAAACTAACGCAAACATCTCAGGCGAAAAACAAGATCCGCCAATTTTTCAAGAAGCAGCGCCGGGAAGAAAATATCGAAAAAGGCAAAGAGCTTGTTGAAAAGGAAATCAAGGATATGGAGTTCGACCTGAAGGAAATCCTGACGGCCGAGAATATCAGGCGTGTTGCAGATAAATTTAACTTCCTGAATGAAGAAGATATGTATGCAGCAGTCGGATATAACGGAATCACTGCCCTTCAGGTAGCTAACCGCCTTACCGAAAAATGGCGTAAGCAGAAAATGGTCGAGCAAGAAGCGGATATTTCTGAAGCTGTAGCCGACCTGAAAACCTTCTCCAATACATCGAAAAAACGTGACTCAGGTGTACAGGTACCGGGGATTGATAACCTGCTTATCCGTTTATCGCGCTGTTGCAACCCAGTGCCAGGGGACGAAATCGTTGGTTATATAACCAAAGGCCGTGGAGTTTCAGTTCACAGACAGGACTGCCCGAACCTGGATAGCGGGGATTCCGACCATCGCCTTGTACCTGTTGAATGGGAAAGTACCATTAATGAACGCAAGGAATACATCGTTGAAATTGAAATCAGCGGCTATGACCGTCGCGGCTTATTAAACGAAGTGCTGCAGGCCGTCAATGAAACCAAGACCAACATTTCGGCGGTCTCGGGTAAATCGGACAGGAATAAGGTGGCGACCATTCACATGTCGATCTATATCCATAACATTGCCCATTTACAAAAGGTCGTCGACCGTATCAAACAAATTTCAGATGTTTATTCCGTTAGAAGGATAATGAACTAAGGAGTTTTTATTGCCATGCGTGTTGTTTTACAACGTTCCAAAGCGGCAAAAGTCGTTGTCGCAGACCAAGTCATCGGGCAAATCGACAGCGGGCTTGTCCTGTTGGTTGGTGTCACCCATGGGGATACCATCGATGACGCCGCCTATTTGGCCGATAAGATTGTAAATCTCAGAATATTTGAAGATGAAAATGAAAAGATGAACCATTCACTCTTGGATGTGGGAGGTTCGATTTTATCAGTTTCACAATTCACCTTATACGGCGATAGCCGCAAAGGCCGTCGACCGAACTTCATGGACGCCGCCCGTCCTGAAGAGGCGAATGAAATATATGAAGCATTTAACGAGGAACTCCGCAAGAAAGGCGTCCATACTGAAACCGGTCAATTTGGTGCCATGATGGATGTTCAGCTTACTAATGACGGTCCCGTTACACTAATACTTGAAAGCAAAAAATAACCTGCTGCGGCAGGTTATTTTTGTAGAAAAGCCAGCTTCGATTCGAAGCTGGCTTTTCTAATTCTTATTTAAAATACCGCGCCAATCCATTATAGATGGCAGATGTGATTTTTTCTTGATACTCATTCGATGTTAACGTCAATTCTTCCACTGGATTGCTTAAATAACCTAGTTCAATAAGTGTAGCTACCCGTTTATTTTCGCGGGTAACATGAAAATTACCGTAACGTGATCCGCGATTGGGCACCTGCATGGTTGAACCGAGTGAATTGGCCAGAGTAGCCGCCAATGCATGCTGGTAGTCATGATAGTAGTATGTGGTTATCCCGCTGGTGATCTGGTCCTTGGTGCTATCATAATGGAGGCTGATGAAAGCATCCGCGTTATGTATATGAGAAGTGCTGACCCGGGAAGGGAGTGGAACATAGGTATTTCCGCTTCTGGTCAGGATCACTTTAGCTCCTGCCGCCTGAAGTTTGTCCCGCAGCAGCTCTGCCGTACGAATCGTCAGGTTTTTCTCGAGTGTTCCACCGACGCCTATCGTACCGCTATCCCTGCCACCATGGCCGGGATCGATCACAATGGTTTTATCCTTTAAGTACTTTTCAACGCCAGGTCGTTGGATCTGCTCCGAATTCCCTTCGATCGTCACGATCCATCCGGCCACATAAGCCGTTTTTCCGCTCTTCAGTTTAATGGAGTACCAGTCGCCTTCCATACCTGATGCGGAGAACGTTTCACCTGCATTGGCCTGCTCGACAATCTTCGAGTTGCCATCAGGCTCGCTTCTAAGAATCGTACCATCATGAATGATGGTAATCTCGTTTCCTTTTACATCAACCTTTTTTTCCTTAGCCGTTTGTTCAACATTCTCTTTTTCCAGGTACCAACTCACGACCCAGCCCTTTTTTGAACCGGAGAGCTTGATCTGTGTCATATTTCCCTTTGTTTGCAGCACGGCGTAAGTCTCATCCTTGTTCACCGAACCGATGACCTTGCTGGAGAGAGAGGCTTCTTTCCTGACATTTAAACCTGCAGCGGTCACCCTTGCAGTGGCGCCTGCCGTTTCACTTTTCATGTCTTCTTTACCTTCGCTTACTTGTATGTAAGGTTCAGCTACCCAACCGCGGACTCCTTGGAAATCTATTTCAGCCCATTCATTTTCAACCCTGTAAACGGTCACTGACGTATTTTTATTCAGCTTTCCTAGCGAGGCACTGCTTGTCGATGGTTCCGAACGGACATTGAGCCGGTCCACCAAAGTTACTCCGGTTTTTACGGATTGATTCGTTTCTTTTTCCTTAGTTGAATCTTTCTTCGCTGCATTTCCTGATGCGGCGGGGAGATTAAGGTAGTCAGAAGAGACCCAACCTTCGATATCCGCCGTTTTGATCTTTATCCAATTTTCATTTTTTTCAATGATGTCAACAGCTGTACCTTTACTCAAGGACCCAACCGTTTGAAATGTAGTGCCTGGACCTGTACGGACGCGGACCGAGCTGCCTGATATCACGCCTTGTCCGGATTCCTTTTTGACCTGATTGGTTTCAGACCCCGTTTGTTTCTCCACTAACCAATTGGCAACCCATCCCGTTTTGCCGGCGCCAATCCGGATTTCGATCCAGTCGCCATCCTCATTCAGAATGGGATACGAGTCCCCTTTTTCCAGTTTTTTCACGATAGGGAAACTGAGGCCTGCACCTTCACGGACATTGACCACTTGGGTCGTCACGATATTTTCCCCTTCATCTTTTCCAAAAGCGTGATTGACGGGGAAAATCGCTGAGAATATCAGCATCAGTGTCAGGCCAAATAAACCTGATTTCTTCTTCATAAGTTGTCTCTCCCTTTTAATGTCTATATGTATGTATTCTCGTTCAATGAAAATTTCCCTCTTTCCTTGTGCAAAAAACATTTTTTTTAGGAAAGAATAGAGCTTATATAACTCTAGGAGGGAAACCACATGAAATTCAGCGAAAAAGATCAAACGAGCTTAAGCGGAGGCAATCAAGTATTGGGTGTCGATTTTCACGATTTCATCCAAAAGGAACAAAGCGCAAACCTTGTTGAATTGGCATCTGAATTCGGAGTCAATGTCCGGACAATCAAAAATCTGAAAAAACGTTTGAACCAATAAAATGCGACAAAATCCTCAGTCTGCCTTGACATTTGATGTTAACGTCCGTATGATTATAAAATATCAGACTTATTACTGCAATAACCAATGATGGAGAAGAGTAATTAAGAAACACATGAAAAGAGAGGAAATGCCGAGGCTGAAAGCATTCCACATGATGACTTAATGAAAGAACCCTCCGTAGGCTTCACTCCGAACGGATTTACTTAATAGGAGATGAACGTAAAACAGGCGTTAACTGTTTTTGAGCGGGGGCACTTTTTTTGTGCTTCAACTAGGGTGGCACCACGGGATATCCAAACTCTCGTCCCTTGTAACATATAAGTTACAAGGGGCGGGAGTTTTTTGTTTGGAAAAAATCAGTATAGCGCGCCGTATCAGAAAGGGCGCCTTGCTTTAAAGGAGGAAACACACATGTCTATTCAGATTCCTAGAGGTACTCAGGATTTATTGCCTGGCCAAACGGAAATTTGGCAGTATATCGAAAACACGGCGCGTGAGATTTGTCACCGTTATCAATATAAAGAAATCCGCACTCCAATTTTTGAGCACACGGAATTATTTTTACGTGGTGTAGGGGATACAACCGATATCGTACAAAAAGAGATGTATTCATTTCAAGATCGCGGTGAAAGGAACTTAACCCTTCGTCCGGAAGGCACCGCATCTGTTGTACGGTCATATATCGAGAACAAAATGTTCGGGTGGGCCAATCAACCGGTCAAGCTTTATTATATCGGGCCGATGTTCCGCTACGAACGTCCGCAAGCAGGCCGATTCCGCCAGTTCGTTCAATTCGGCATCGAAGCTTTAGGAAGTAAGGATCCAGGAATCGATGCAGAGGTTCTGTCACTTGCGATGAACCTGTACAAGGAACTTGGTTTGAAAAAGCTGAAACTTGTGATCAACAGCCTTGGTGATAAGGAAAGCCGGACAGCGCATCGCAATGCGTTAATCAAACATTTCGAACCCCGCATCGGCGAGTTTTGCGGCGATTGTCAAAACCGTCTGGAAAAGAATCCTTTGCGTATCCTGGATTGCAAAAAGGATCACGGTCACGAATTGATGAACACGGCTCCATCCATCATTGAATATTTAAATGATGAATCCCGTATTTATTTCGAAAAGGTGAAACAGCATTTAACCGATTTGGAAATCGATTTCGTAGAAGATCCGACTCTAGTGCGCGGCTTGGATTACTATAATCATACCGCCTTTGAAATCATGAGTGATGCAGAAGGCTTTGGCGCCATCACTACACTTTGCGGAGGCGGCCGTTATAACGGGCTGTCTGAAGAACTTGGCGGACCGGAAACACCAGGAATCGGCTTTGCACTTAGCATTGAACGCCTGATTGCAGCCCTCCAAGCAGAAAACATCGAGCTTCCGATCAAAAAGGGAATTGACTGCTATCTTGTTTCATTAGGTGAAACAGCCAAGGATTATACCGTCAAACTTGCCCATCAATTGCGGAATGCCGGTTTTACCGTCGAAAAAGACTATCAAGACCGTAAAGTGAAAGCACAATTCAAATCAGCCGACCGCCTTGAAGCAAGATATGTGGCGACACTCGGGGATGATGAATTGGCAAATAATAAAATCAATGTGAAGTTCATGGAAACCGGTGAACAAGTCCAGATGGATCTTGCTACATTCGTTGAACAATTTAAAAAGCTACAGGCTTAAGGGGGAAATACCATGTTTGGCAGAACATACTTCAATGGTGAAGTGACAGAAGCAGCTATTGGTGAAAAAGTAACATTAAAAGGATGGGTACAAAAACGCCGGGATTTGGGCGGTGTCATCTTTATCGACCTACGTGACAGAAGCGGAGTCGTCCAAGTCGTTTTCAATCCGGACATTTCGGCAGACGCGCTGGCTACAGCCGAAAAAATCCGTAATGAATACGTCCTTGATATCCAAGGGACAGTCATCAAACGTGATGAAGCCAACTTCAATCCGAACGTAACAACAGGGACAGTCGAAGTTCAAGCAGAAAACGTTACAATTTTAAACGAAGCAAAGACCCCTCCATTCATCATTGATGAAAGAACGGATGTATCAGAAGACATCCGCTTGAAATATCGTTATTTGGACCTGCGCCGTCCAGCGATGTTCGAAACGCTGAAAATGCGTAACCAAACAACAAAAGCGATCCGTGATTACTTGGATGGTGAAGGCTTCCTTGATATCGAAACACCTATCTTAACAAAAAGTACACCTGAAGGAGCACGTGACTATTTAGTGCCTAGCCGTGTGCACGAAGGGGAGTTCTATGCACTTCCGCAGTCACCGCAAATCTTCAAGCAGCTATTGATGGTATCAGGTTTCGAACGTTATTATCAAATTGCCCGCTGTTTCCGTGATGAAGATTTACGTGCTGACAGACAGCCTGAATTCACGCAAATCGATATCGAAACAAGCTTCATGAGCCAAGAAGATATCATCAAGACCGCAGAAAACATGATGGCTAAAGTGATGAAAGACGTAAAAGGATTGGACGTAACACTGCCATTCCCTAGAATGACCTACAATGAAGCGATGAGCCGTTACGGATCCGACAAACCGGATACACGCTTCGGAATGGAACTTAAAGATGTTTCCGAAATCGTCAAAGACAGTGATTTCAAAGTGTTCACCGGCGCTGTTGCAAGCGGCGGACAAGTAAAGGCAATCGTCGTTAAGGACGGAAATGCGGATTATTCCCGTAAAGACATTGATGGATTGGCTGAATTTGCAGCGATTTACGGTGCAAAAGGCCTTGCATGGCTAAAAGTCGAACAAGACGGCGTAAAAGGGCCAATCGCCAAATTCTTCGCTGAAGATCAAGAGCAATTAGTATCTGTATTGGAAGCCGAGGTGGGCGATTTAATCTTATTCGTGGCGGATAAGAAAGGCATAGTCGCTGATTCACTTGGAGCACTACGCATCAAGCTTGGTAAAGAAAGAGGCTTGATCGATCAAAGTAAATTCAACTTCCTATGGGTGACCGACTGGCCATTATTTGAATATGACGAAGAAGAAGGACGCTACTATGCAGCACACCATCCATTCACAATGCCATTCCGTGAAGACATGGACAAATTGGAATCAGACCCAGCAAGCGTCCGTGCCCAAGCATATGACCTTGTACTGAACGGCTACGAACTTGGCGGTGGATCACTGCGGATATTCGAACGTCACGTTCAGGAAAAAATGTTCAAAGTACTTGGATTCTCCGAAGAAGAAGCAAACGCACAATTCGGCTTCCTAATGGATGCATTCGAATACGGAACGCCTCCACACGGCGGAATCGCCCTTGGATTGGACCGCATGGTCATGCTGCTCGCAGGCCGCACGAACCTTCGCGACACCATCGCGTTCCCGAAAACAGCAAGCGCAAGCGACCTGCTCGTTGACGCACCGAGTACTGTAAGTGACAAGCAATTAGCCGAACTTAACCTAAGACTTGCTGCACTTAAAAAATAATTCATTTGGGAAAAATATGAAAAAATACCTAGGTGTTTTTTCTTGAAACTGAGCTAAGCATTATGATATGATATTTCCAATAAGTAAGAGTCCTGATGTGTTCGTTCTTTAACCTATAAGTTTTGACCGAACACTTATAGTTACCGGGAGCACTAGTTTCCTGGCCGCGTAAAAGCCTCCCTCGAAGAGGACTTACAAACGCGAGGAACCGAGCACCCACCTGCGGAGAGCGGGTTCAAAACAAAGGCGTAAACGGCACAATTGGGACTCTTACACCTTACAAAGCAACTCATGTTACATAACATGGGTTTTTTTGTGCGTAAAAATAGTCAATTTACAGGAGAATGTGTATATTTACGGGTAAATGGTGTAAATCACGAGTAAATAGTGCGAATTCAGGAGTAAAACGTAAATTCACGAGTAAATAGAGCGAACACACGAGTAAATAGAGCGAACACACGAGTAAATAGCATAAACTCACGAGTAAATAGCGCGAACTCACGAGTAAATGGCGAGAATTCACGAGTAAATAGCGCGAACTCACGAGTAAACGGAGCAAACTTACGAGTAAATGGTGCAAACTCACGAGTAAAAGGTGCGAACTCACAAGTAAATGGCGTAAACTCACGAGTAAATGACGATAACGTCCGACTGAGCTATAAATCTCAAGAAATAAACCGAGCAAACTCACGGTAAAATGCCTGATTTCAGTATGTGGCAGGAAAAATGGGCATTAACAAAGAAGCTAAAGGAGAAGGAGTTGATAAATGGATGCTAAAACCGTGTGAAAGGCCTATGAAAATGCTCAAACTGGAGGCATTAAGCAGGAGGCTATCAGCAAATCATCCAAAACAGGAAAGAATAAGGAATGATCTCCGGAAAATCCGTACAGGATTTAACGGGGAGCGGAGTATCGGAAAAGAACTGAAGAATCTTCCGAAAGAATATCGAGTATTTCATGATTTGAGGTTAGGCTACGACGGGAGCCGTTATTTTCAAATGGATTTCCTAATAATCACCTGGAATTACGGCATCATCATTGAAGTAAAAAACTTTGCTGGAACGCTCTATTTTGACCGCACCTATCCCCAATTGATTCGGACAAAAGATGGACAGGAACAAGCTTATCTAGATCCGCTGATCCAGGTTGACGTGCAAAAATCCCGATTTAATGATTGGCTTACTTTTCACAAATTTCCCTCGCTGCCGATTGAAACGCTCATTGCCAATGCAAACTCGAATACCATCATCAGGACTACCCCAGGTTTTACCCCCATTTTCAAAAAAATCACGGGAAAAGAAACCCTGATCTCTAAAATTCATACTCTCGATGAAAAGTATTCTTCTAAGCCATTAACCCAAAGGCAGAGCAATAGACTTTCGAACACGATTCTGCAAAAAAACACTCCGCATAATCCTGATATACTCGATTTGTATCAGATCGATGAGCAAGATCTGCTAAAAAGCGTTCAATGTCCTGAATGCTCTGCTCTCCATATGCAATATCACTGGGGCAAATGGTCTTGCAGTCACTGTTCTTACGCCTCCAAAGATGCCCACATTAAAACTCTTCGTGATTTTGCTCTCCTCATAAAACCCAATATTACGAATAAACAAGCCCGGCTCTTTTTACAAATAGATTCAATTGATATCATGCAACGGATGCTGTCTGCACTGGAATTGCCTTATTCGGGGCAATTTAAAAATAGAGCTTATAAACTTGATGGATTAATTCACGAGTAAATGGCGCAAACTCACGAGTAAACGAGCCAAATTCACGAGTAAATGGCGCAAACTCACGAGTAAACACCCCAATCTAACGAATAAAACCCAAATACCCTCGAATATACTTCAAATCTTCCCATTTAAGTAACATTCGGCAATATAGATTCGTAAATTATAGTAAGGTTGAGCAATATTCAGCCAAGGATAGAAAGTAGTGAGGGCTTTGAAAGATTTATTATATGCAAAGAGGAAGGAAATGCTTCAATTAGTGGAGCGGCTAGTGAATATAGATAGTGGTTCTCATACGAAAAAGGGTATTGATGAAATTGGTTCGATTTTAAAAACGAAATTTGAAAGTCTGGATTTTATTGTAAATACCGTTGAGCAACAGAATTATGGCAATCAGCTGGTCATCCAGCATCGTGAGGCGAATCAACCGCATATTTTGATCGTTGCCCATATGGATACGGTGTTTCCTGAGGGGACAGCGCAAAAACGTCCTTTTAAGGTGAAAGGAAATCGGGCATACGGTCCTGGTGTGGCGGATATGAAGTCTAGCTTGGTTGAGTTATTTTATGCGATCCATTGCTTGAAACAGACGGGGCAGACAGGCTATAAGCATATCCAAATCATTCTTAATAGTGATGAGGAGATCGGGTCTCCGTCGTCCGCTTCACTCATCTCGGAAAAGGCGGCAGGTAAGAAGTTTGCGTTAATTCTTGAACCGGCAAGGACGGACGGTTCGCTTGTCACGGCAAGAAGGGGCTGCGGTCAGTTTAAAGTCGATATTATGGGAGTTGCTGCCCATTCGGGGATCGAACCGGAAAAGGGACGAAGTGCAATTGAAGAATTGGCCCATAAGATCATCGCCTTACATCTATTGAATGATCAAAAGAAAGGAATCAGCGTTAATGTCGGCAAAATTGAAGGAGGCTCCGCTGTCAATATGATCGCTTCCCATGCGGCTGCCTTCGTCGATGTGCGGATTTCGGAAAAAAAGCAGGAAGGCACCGTTCTCAAGCAGCTGAAAAAAATCTGTGCAGAAACCTATATTCCCGGAACGAAAACGACATTAAGCGGAAAAATGGACCGATCTCCCATGGAAAAGAATGAGAAATCGAACTTGCTTTTAGAGACGATCCGTCAGGCTGGGAAGGAAATCGGCATCGAAATCACGGATACGGCCACGGGTGGAGGCTCGGATGCTTCCATCACTTCTGAATTGGGAATCGCTACAGTGGATGGACTCGGGCCCATTGGAGGAAATGCACATAGTGAAGAGGAGTATTTGGAAATTCCGAGCCTGACGGAAAGGACGCTCCTTTTGGCTACCGTCCTTCAAAAATTATCAAAAATGACCTAGTGCACTAATTCCGATTAGACTGCTCATATTTCGCTTGTCATAAATGATGTTTATGATATATTGTTTATTGGGAAGCTAAATAAGAACAGAATTTATTGGAGTTGAATATATATGCTGCATCAGTTTTCACGAAATGAATTGGCAATTGGCAAGGAAGGAATCGATATTCTGAAAAACACGACCGTTGCTGTCCTGGGTGTAGGAGGCGTTGGTTCCTTTTCAGCCGAAGCTTTGGCACGTACGGGGGTAGGCCGTATTATTCTTGTGGATAAAGACGATGTCGACATCACAAATGTAAACAGGCAGATCCATGCTCTATTATCAACAGTCGGTCAGCCGAAAGCGGAATTGATGAAAAACCGCATTCAAGACATCAATCCCGACTGCGAAGTGATCGCTCTTAAAATGTTCTATACAGAAGAAACGTTTGAGGAATTCTTCAGTTATGGCCTGGACTATGTCATTGATGCATCGGATACGGTCATTTATAAGATTCATGTGATGAAGGAATGCCTGAAACGGAATATCAAGGTGATTTCAAGCATGGGTGCCGCTAATAAGATGGACCCGACGCGTTTTCAAATTGCTGATATCTCCAAAACGCATACCGATCCGCTTGCCAAGGTCATTCGCACTAGATTGCGTAAAGAGGGCATAACAAAGGGAATCCCGGTTGTCTTTTCCGACGAGAGCCCTATTGTCATTCGTGAGGATGTCCGAAAAGAAGTCGGCAATGATGAGGCAAAAATCCGTAAAGCGCAAATGCCGCCATCTTCGAATGCTTTCGTACCATCCGTAGCGGGCTTGATTGCAGCTAGCTGGGTGATCAATGATATTTTAAAAGACATTGAAGTTCGCCGTGTAAACGATTGATAAGAAAGTTAACTGACTCTATAAAGGGTCAGTTTTTTTGTGTCGAATAGTAGATATTCCCTTTTAATAACTTTTTTATCCATATCATATAGACGGGGTCGAAAGAATGAGATAAACTTGTTTTCAGAATATTATTTTTATTCAGATATTCTATTTGTTTAAAAGAACATACAAAACAAGGGGGTTTCAAATGAAGAAGAAAAAGCTAGCAGGAGTGTTTCTATCACTTTCATTGGTTGCAGGGGCGCTGGCAGGTTGTAGTGGCGGCGACTCGAAAACTAGCAGTTCAGGCGGGGGTTCATCAAACTCGGGTGACACAATCAAAATTGGGGCCAACCTTGAATTGTCCGGAGGCACGGCATCATTCGGCCAATCGGCTGCCGATGGTTTGCAACTGGCCATCGATGAGATTAATAAAGAGGGCATCGACGGTAAAAAACTGGAAATCGTTAAGGTTGATAATAAATCAGATGCTGCAGAAGCTACAAGCGGTTCGATCAAGCTGGTCAGCCAGGACAAGGTTGTGGCTGTAGTCGGATCTGCGACAAGCACTAATACATTGGCACAGGTTCAGGTCGCACAAGATAATCAAGTTCCTCTACTCACACCAACTGCAACAAATCCCGACATCACCAACAAAGCTGGAAAATTAAATGATTATGTGTTCAGGACGTGCTTTATCGATCCATTCCAAGGTACGGTGGCAGCCAATTTCGCAACTGACGAAATAGGGGCAAAGACGGCTGCGATCTATGTGGATAGCGCAAGTGATTATTCCAAAGGATTGGCCGCAGCTTTTAAAGAAGCGTTCACTGCCAAGGGCGGTAAAATCGTGGCGGAAGAAGCTTATGTAACTAAAGATACTGATTTCCGCTCTACATTGACACGTATCAAATCCGCAAAACCGGAGTTCGTTTTCCTTCCTGGTTATTATGAGGAAGTCGGATTGATCTTAAAACAGGCTCGTGAAGACGGCATAGACCTTCCATTCATGGGCGGGGACGGCTGGGATTCCCCGAAGGTCGTTGAAATTGCCGGAGCTGAGGCTTTGAAAAATACCTATATCACGAATCACTATTCTCCGGAAGATGAAGATGCAAAAATCCAGGATTTCGTTGCAGCCTTCAAAAAGGAATACAATAAAACACCGGATGCCTTTGCAGCACTTGGCTATGACACTGGTTACTACCTGGCTGATGCCATCAAGAGATCTGGTGATGCTTCTCCCGAAAAAATCCGACAAGCGTTGGAAGATGTCAAAGATCTTCAATTAGTTTCCGGAACGCTGAACCTCGATGAAAACCATGATCCGATCAAATCGGCGACCATCTTGGAATATGTGGATGGCAAACAAACATTCAAAACAAAAATCAATCCATAATACCTTACGTGGATAGGGGGCAAGTCCCCCCTATTCTATATTCACTTAAAAAACACCTTAACGGGGAGAGTGCAATATGGAACTGATTCAGCAATTGGTAAATGGCATTTCACTCGGAAGCATTTATGCTTTGATCGCGCTTGGTTATACGATGGTATATGGAATCGTCAAGCTTATAAACTTCGCCCATGGAGACGTATTCATGGTCGGTTCATTTGTAGGGTTTTACGCCATTACCGTAATGGACTTATCCTTCATCCCAGCTTTATTGATTTCGATGGTCTCATGTGCCATCTTTGGCGTTTTAATTGAACGCATTGCTTATAAACCCCTTCGTAATGCAACACGGATCGCGGCCTTGATAACGGCCATCGGTGTTTCCCTTCTGATAGAAAACGGGCTGATTTACATCCGGGGCGCCCAGCCGGAAGCCTATCCAAATAACGTCCTTCCGATGGATAAACTCGATATATTGGGAGTTTCCATCAGCAGTCAATCGATATTGATCTTATCTGTTTCCATCATATTAATGATCATCCTACAATTCGTTGTCCATAAAACCAAAATCGGCAAAGCGATGCGTGCCGTTTCATTCGATTCCGAAGCGGCTAAGCTGATGGGAATCAATGTGAATAATACGATTTCAGCTACATTCGCCATAGGTTCGGCCCTTGCAGGGGCAGCTGGTGTCATTTTTGGAATCTACTATATTAAAATCGAGCCGTTGATGGGTGTCCTTCCTGGCCTTAAAGCATTTGTTGCAGCAGTCTTGGGCGGCATCGGCATCATTCCTGGCGCAATGGTCGGCGGTCTGCTGCTTGGGGTGATCGAGGCTTTGGTCAGTGCTGCCGGTTATTCATTATGGCGCGATGGTGTGGCTTTCGTCGTACTTATCTTGATTTTGATTTTCTTGCCGCAGGGTCTGTTCGGTAAAAATAAAAGAGAAAAAGTATAGGGGAGACATGGCGATGACTACTTTAAAGAATTCAAAGGGTTTTTGGCTCTCGATCGTGCTCGCACTTATTTTTTTCGGAATCATGCAGTACACCATTTCAAGCGGTATGCTCAACCCATTTTATATCAACACGCTCATGTTCATCGGCATCAATATCATGCTGGCGACGAGCCTGCATTTAATCATTGGAATAACCGGACAGTTCTCGATCGGGCATGCAGGTTTTTTAGCGGTAGGGGCCTATGCTTCGGCAGTCATGACAATGAAGCTGGAACTTCCATTCATCATAGCTGTATTGGCTGGGGGCGTAATAGCCGCTGTTGCGGGCATGGTGATCGGGGTACCGAGCTTGCGCCTGAAGGGGGATTACCTGGCGATAGCTACGCTTGGATTTGGGGAAATTGTCCGGATCGTCCTTTTGAATATTGATTATGTAGGCGGGGCAAGCGGGATGCAGGTATCCCACCTGACTACTTGGCCATGGGTTTTTGCCTGTGTGATGATCACCGTCTTAGTCATCCGGAATTTCACCAATTCGACTCACGGAAGGGCATGCATATCCGTAAGGGAAGATGAAACGGCCGCTGATGCGATGGGAATCAATACGACCTATTATAAAGTGGCGGCTTTCGTCATCGGAGCCTTTTTTGCCGGAATCGCCGGATCGCTTTATGCCCATAATTTCTATATTATCCAGCCATCGAATTTCGGTTTCCTAAAATCCTTCGATATTCTGATTTTCGTCGTACTTGGCGGTCTTGGAAGTCTTTCAGGTTCGGTTTTGGCCGCAATTTTACTGACGATCGTGACGACATTCCTTCAGGATTATCCGGAAACGAGGATGATCATCTACAGCCTTGTCCTGATCCTGATGATGATTTTCCGCCCGCAGGGTTTAATGGGAACAAGAGAAATCACGACATTGTTCACACATAAAAAAACGAAAGGGGGCCCAAAGGATGGAAGCCACAATACCGTTGCTTAAAGTAGATTCGGTGGGTATCCGTTTTGGCGGTTTGAAAGCTGTGTCCGATGTGAATGTGGAATTATTTCCAGGGGAACTTGTAGGTCTGATCGGGCCGAATGGAGCTGGGAAAACGACCTTCTTCAATTTATTGACGGGTGTGTATGTACCAACAGAAGGAACGATTGCCTTGAACGGGGAAAATCTAAATAAGCAGCCGCCTTATAAAATTACCCGAAAAGGGATCTCGAGGACCTTTCAGAACATTCGCCTCTTCAGTGAGTTATCCGTGATCGATAACGTGAAGGTTGCTTACCACTCGCTTGCCAAGCATGGAATTCCAAGCTCCATATTCCGGCTGACGGGACATTTTTCCGGGGAAAAGGAAATGGATGAAAAGGCGCTGGAATTCTTGAGGATTTTCAATCTTGACCATTTTAAGGATGAAAAAGCGAAGAATCTTCCATACGGACAGCAAAGGCGGCTGGAAATCGCGCGTGCCCTTGCCGCCAATCCGAAACTTCTTTTACTGGACGAACCCGCAGCCGGGATGAACCCGCACGAAACGAAAGAATTAATGAATCTCATTGCTTTTATCCGGAAGGAATTCAACCTTACCGTTTTGCTCATCGAGCATGATATGTCACTTGTCATGGGGGTATGCGAACGGATTTACGTTCTTGATCATGGACAGCTTATCGCTCACGGGAAGCCGGAACAAATCCGCAACGATCCAAAGGTCATCGAGGCATATCTAGGGGAGGAGGTTTCCTGATGCTGAAAATAGAGGACATCAATGTTTTTTATGGCAATATCCAAGCGTTAAAAGGGGTTTCCATGGAGATTAACGAGGGCGAGATCGTGACCTTGATCGGGGCGAACGGAGCGGGAAAAAGCACGCTGCTCAAAACGATTTCCGGTCTGTTAAAACCAAAGCAAGGAAAGATTCTGTTCGAAGGCGAGCCGATTGGAGGAAAAGCTGCACAGTCCATCGTGAAAATGGGCATATCCCATGTACCTGAAGGACGACGTGTCTTTGCCAACATGACGGTAGCCGAAAACCTGGAGCTAGGGGCTTATTTGCGGAAAGACAAAGATGGCATCCATAAGGATATGGAAAAGGTATACGAGCTATTTCCGAGGCTGCTGGAGAGAATCAAACAGCAGGCCGGCACGCTTTCAGGCGGTGAACAGCAAATGCTTGCAATGGGCCGGGCCTTAATGGCCAAACCACGGTTATTACTGCTCGATGAACCTTCGATGGGGCTTGCACCGCTTCTGGTGAAGCAAATATTCAACATCATCCAGGAAATCAGTGAGACCGGAACAACGATCCTTTTGGTCGAGCAAAACGCCAACCTTGCATTATCGATTGCAGATCGGGCTTATGTAGTTGAAACGGGCCGAATCGTCCTGTCGGGCAATGCCGAGGAACTCACTTCAAGTGAAGAAATAAAAATGGCCTATTTAGGAGGACATTGAACCTCCGTTTCATAAATTAACTCCTGCGGGAAAAGTGCAACCGATGGAGACAACAGGCGCAAAGGGCGCCGAGGAGGCTCCCGGACCGCCAGCGGAAAGCGAGTGCCTGCAGTGGATATCAAAGGTCGAATTATACAAAAATCAAATATTATCGAGTTTGTCTACAGTCATGAACCGCCGTTTGGCGGTTTTTTGTTTGATGATCGGGTTATGCAAAATATACAGAAAGATAAAAAAGCAGAGGAGCTTCATGCATGATTTTATACATCCAATATAGTATTATTCAATTTTGATATAGGAATTAAGACTAAAAAAGAACAAAGAAAATGGGTTTAATTCCCTATCAATATACTTCTATTTTGGTAAAAATGTAATTAAAAGGATGAAAAAAATAAGGAAATGAATAATTTTTTTTGAGCAGTAAATAAGGGATTTGTAATATTAATATAATTAAATTATCAGTTTTTTCTGATTATACCGCCTGTTTTCGCAATATTTAAAATATATAAAGATAAAAATGATATAGCACTTCCTGTGAAAAATATCCTATTTGGCGCAATCTTCTCACAATTATTATATAGACGGAATGAAAATTATGCGGTAAACTATTTTTCGAAATATTAATTTAATTTCAAAAATTTCATCTAATCAACTTTTTCTGAGGCATCTTGAATAAATATTCATGCATCAGAGCGATGATTACAAAACGGGGGGATTATTTATGAAAAAGAAAAAACTAGCAGGTGCATTCCTTTCTCTAACACTTGCTGCAGGAGTGCTAGCCGGTTGTTCCAGCTCTGGTTCATCAGAAAAATCAGGCGGAGATGGAGATACGATAAAAATCGGTGTCAACCTTGAATTATCAGGCGGTGTTGCTTCATATGGACAATCGATTGCAGAAGGTCTGGAGCTTGCGACTGCAGAAATAAATAAAGAAGGCATTGACGGTAAAAAAATCAAACTTATTAAAGTCGATAATAAATCAGAAGCGTCAGAAGCGACTAGCGGAGCGATCAAGCTGACATCACAAGATCAGGTTGCAGCAATCGTAGGTGCAGCGACAAGCACGAACTCGATTGCACAAGTACAGATTGCCCAAGATAATAAAGTGCCGGTCATCTCACCTTCCGGTACAAGCCCTGAAATCACTTTCAGCAAGGATAAATTGAACGATTACGTTTTCAGGACAAGCTTCATCGATCCATTCCAAGGGACGGTAGCTGCGAACTTTGCAACTAAAGAAATCAAAGCGAAAAGTGCAGCCATCTATATTGACAGCTCAAGTGATTATTCAAAAGGATTAGCGGCAGCCTTTAAAGAACAATTCGAAAAAAATGGCGGAAAAATCGTTGCTGAGGAAGCTTACATCGCGAAGGATACTGATTTCCGTTCCACATTGACTCGTTTGAAATCGGCAAAACCTGATTTCATTTTCCTTCCTGGTTACTATGAGGAAGCTGGTCTTATCGTGAAGCAGGCACGTGAAACTGGACTTGACGTTCCTTTCATGGGCGGCGACGGCTGGGATTCTCCTAAGCTAGTTGAAATTGCCGGTGCAAAAGCTCTAAATAATACGTTCATCACGAACCATTATTCTTCAGGTGACCCTGATGAGAAAATTCAGAATTTTGTGTCTGCATTTAAAGCGAAGTACAAAGATAAATCCCCGGATGCATTTAACGCTCTAGGATATGACACAGGATACTTCCTTGCAGACGCGATTAAACGTGCTGGATCAGCGGATTCGGAAAAAATCAAAGAAGCGCTGGAAAAAACGGCTGACCTTGAGCTTGTAACGGGTACATTCACATTGGATGAAAAACATAATCCAATCAAATCTGCTACCATCCTTGAGTTTAAAGAGGGAAAACAAGTATTCAACACGAAAATCAATCCTTAATTTCGGAGAACAACTCCAATCCTTTCGCCGGCCCTTCGTAAATAAGAAGGTGCTGGCGAATTCTCATTTTTCAAGCATGCCAGGTCGCTGATCTTCCCCTTAGCGGAATGAAAAGAGTCTGGACCAACCAATCATAAAATTAGATTTTCAAGGAGAGTCGAACATGGAATTGATACAACAGTTAATAAACGGGGTTTCATTAGGAAGTATTTATGCCCTTATCGCTCTCGGATATACGATGGTTTACGGGATTGTTAAATTGATAAACTTCGCACATGGCGATGTATTCATGGTCGGCTCATTCGTTGGTTTTTACTCGATAACGGTCCTGGATCTGTCATTCGTGCCCGCCCTATTAATCTCGATGACGGTCTGTGCGCTGTTTGGTGTATTGATCGAGCGTATCGCGTACAAGCCATTGCGTAACGCAACACGTATTGCGGCACTTATCACTGCCATCGGTGTTTCCCTTTTGATCGAATACGGATTCATCTACGTCCGCGGTGCACAGCCGGAAGCTTATCCGAATGATGTATTGCCGGCAGACAAGTTCAATATTTTTGGAGTTTCCATCAATAGCCAATCGGTATTGATTTTTGGAGTGGCTGTAGTTCTAATGATCATCCTTCAAATCATCGTTCATAAATCAAAAATAGGAAAAGCGATGCGTGCCGTTTCCTTTGACGCGGATGCAGCCAAACTGATGGGGATAAATGTCGATAACACGATTTCTGCCACCTTTGCAATCGGTTCCGCATTGGCTGGGGCAGCGGGCGTCATTTTCGGTATTTACTATATCAAGATCGAGCCGCTAATGGGCGTGCTTCCGGGATTGAAGGCATTCGTTGCCGCCGTTCTTGGAGGGATCGGGATTATTCCTGGCGCGATGGTCGGTGGCCTATTGCTAGGTGTCATCGAAGCTTTGGTCAGTGCCGCCGGTTACTCATTATGGCGTGATGCTGTAGCCTTCGTCGTACTGATTCTTATCTTGATTTTCATGCCACAAGGCTTATTCGGTAAAAACAAAAAAGAAAAAGTATAGGGGAGACAAAGCAATGACTACAATTAAGCGAGCAAAAGGTTTTTGGCTCTCGATTTCACTATCATTGATCTTTTTCGCCGCAGTTCAAGTGTTAATCGGCGGCGGATCGCTAAATCCTTTTTATCAAAATACGCTCATGTTCATCGGGATCAATATCATTCTGGCAGCGAGCCTGCACTTGATCATCGGGATAACCGGGCAGTTCTCCATCGGACATGCCGGATTCCTGGCAGTCGGTGCCTATGCTTCAGCCGTTATGACGATGAAGCTGGAAATGCCATTTTATGCGGCATTGATAGTCGGCGGTTTGGCGTCGGCGCTGGCAGGCTTGATCATCGGAATTCCAAGCTTACGCTTAAAAGGTGACTACCTGGCGATTGCAACCCTTGGTTTTGGTGAAATCGTCCGGATCATGCTGTTGAATATCGATTATGTCGGCGGGGCGAGCGGCATGCAGGTTTCCCATTTGACCACTTGGCCGTGGGTATTCGCTTCGGTTATCGTAACAATCATCGTCATCCGAAACTTTACTAGCTCGACCCACGGCAGGGCCTGCATATCGATCCGCGAGGACGAAACGGCTGCCGATTCGATGGGAATCAACACGACGTATTATAAAGTTGTCGCATTTGCGATCGGTGCTTTTTTTGCCGGTATTGCTGGAGGGCTTTACGCTCATAACTTCTATATCATCCAGCCATCGAACTTCGGATTCCTGAAATCATTTGATATTTTGATCCTAGTCGTGCTTGGAGGTCTTGGAAGTCTTTCCGGTGCCGTATTGGCCGCGATATTATTGACGGTTGTCACGACTTTCCTGCAGGATTATCCGGAAACACGAATGATCATCTACAGCCTTGTGCTAATCGTGATGATGCTCTATCGCCCACAAGGCTTAATGGGGACAAAAGAAATAACATCCATGTTCAAACGTAAAGGAGGAAGCAGCCATGAAAAAAATAAAAACACCGCTGCTTAAAGTCGATTCGGTCGGCATCCAGTTCGGTGGGCTTAAAGCCGTTTCTGATGTTAACGTCGAGTTATATCCAGGAGAACTGATTGGCTTGATCGGGCCGAACGGCGCTGGAAAAACGACTTTCTTTAACTTGCTGACAGGAGTTTACGTCCCGACGGAGGGCACGATTTCTTTGGAAGGTGAGAACTTAAGAAAACTGCCTCCATATAAAATCACGCAAAAAGGTATCAGCCGGACATTCCAGAACATTCGCTTATTCAGTGAGCTATCCGTGATCGATAATGTAAAAGTTGCCTATCATTCGCTTTCGAAACATAATATCTTAAGTTCGATCTTCCGCATGCCGATCCATTTTAAAGGCGAAAAGGAAATGGATGAAAAGGCGATTGAGTTCCTGAAGATTTTCAACCTCGATCAATATAAGGATGAAAAGGCGAAGAACCTGCCATATGGTAAACAAAGACGTTTGGAAATCGCCCGTGCACTTGCAGCCAACCCGAAACTGCTTTTGCTGGATGAACCAGCTGCGGGGATGAACCCTCAGGAAACGCATGAGCTCATGAACCTGATTGCCCTCATCCGTGAGAAATTTGATTTGACCGTATTATTGATAGAACATGATATGCCGCTCGTCATGGGTGTTTGCGAACGCATATATGTACTCGATCACGGACAACTGATCGCTCAAGGAAAGCCAGAGGAAATCCGTAACAATCCAAAAGTCATCGAGGCCTATCTGGGCGAGGAGGTTTCATAATGTTAAAAATCGAGGACATCAACGTCTATTACGGAAACATTCAAGCCTTGAAAGGAATCTCGCTTTCTATTAACGAAGGCGAAATCGTAACCCTGATCGGGGCGAACGGAGCCGGGAAAAGCACGCTGCTGAAAAGCATTTCCGGCCTATTAAAACCAAAACAAGGGAAGATCGTATACGAAGGGCAATCCATCGGTGGAAAGGCAGCACAATCCATCGTGAAAATGGGCATTTCCCATGTCCCTGAAGGCCGGCGGGTATTTGCTAACATGACCGTCGAAGAAAACCTTCAGCTTGGTGCTTATTTACGTAAGGATAAGGCAGGTATCAAGCAGGATATGGAGAAAGTCTATGAATTATTCCCGCGTTTGCTAGAGCGCCTGAAACAGCAATCCGGAACACTTTCCGGCGGGGAACAGCAAATGCTCGCAATGGGCAGGGCACTCATGGCCAAGCCCCGGCTTCTGTTATTGGACGAGCCATCCATGGGACTTGCGCCATTATTGGTGAAGCAAATCTTTAATATCATCGAAGAAATCAACAAAACGGGTACAACGATTCTGCTGGTCGAACAAAATGCCAACTTAGCACTATCCATCGCGGACAGAGCCTATGTTGTCGAAACCGGCCGAATTGTCCTATCAGGCAAATCAGAGGAACTGACCGCAAGCGAAGAAATCAAGAATGCCTATTTAGGAGGACATTAAACCGCTTTATAGCGGTTACAAACTGCAGATGAACTCGAGGAAAAGCGAGTTTACCTGCAGTTTTTTATTGAAAAAAGTACCAGTTGATTTCAGAAATCCGCTCCCTTTCCGCCGACTGCCTGCCAAGCCTCCTCGCCTAGCGGCTGCGGTGTCTCGGCTAGCCAGTTAATTCGGCAGGAGTGTCGCAAATTTCTTCCATCTATTAAGGATTACAGTAAAAAAACATGAAGAATAATTTAGTCTTGTTTTAAAATCATAGTTTAGGATTAGACCAATCGGAACTGCCTTTATAGACAAAAGGGCTTCTGTCTGAATTTTTCAAACGAAGTTGATTGGAACGGAAGGCACGAGACTCCTGCGGGAAAAGCGAGTGCCTGGAGTGGAAATCAAAGTGCAAATTTTACAGTAAAATTATTACCTACAGTCAACCGCTTTGTTTTAAGATTTAGGTAGACCCCATTTTGTCGACAAACTGAAGCCGCTTTATAGCGGTTTTTTTGTTATGCAAATAAGTTAATTTAACTAGATAAAAAGGTTAGTAAATCCAAATCAGACGGTATACAATCTAGTTAGGAATAATAGTAGAATTGGTTCATGATCAAACCTCATCGTTAGCTATTCTTAATCATATTTTTTGGAGTGATTGCATGCACAAATTTATTCAGGGCATATTGCCGGTATTATTATTGTTTATGATTCTGCCAATCTACCAGCCAGATTTTGCTTCTGCAGAAGAAACGCCGCAATCTGATGGCGTCATCGTCAAGTATAAAGAGGAAAACGATGAGCCGATCAACGAGTTGATAGAAAAGGTGGAGGTTCCTAAAGGGGAAACAACCGACAACCTGATCGAGGAACTTGAAGAACAGAAGAATGTGGAATATGCAGAACCAAACTATCTTTTCAAGAAGATGGAAAGTCCTAACGATCCAGCTTACATAGACCAATGGCATCATAAAAGGCTTGGTACGAGTGCTGCGTGGACAAAATCAATGGGCTCGAAGGAATTGATCGTGGCCATCATTGACGACGGAATCGATCGCAACCACGAAGATTTAAAAGGGAGGATCGTCAATGCCTATGATACGATACGCAATCGGAAGTATATCGTCCCAAAAGGGGCGCATGGAACGCATATCGCAGGCATCATTGCCGGTTCAGCGAACAATGGCATAGGCGGAACGGGTGTTGCCCCGAACGTTAAACTAATGCCGATCAATGTCTTTGATGGGGAGTATGCCGATACCGCCGATATCATTGAAGCGATACATTATGCCGTTCAGCAAAAGGCAAACATCATCAATATGAGTTTAGGAGACACCAGTTATTCGGAGGCCTTGAACAAGGCTGTCCAGGAAGCCTATAAAAAAGGCGTCCTGATCGTCGCGGCTGCCGGGAATGAAGGGGATATGGGGAAAAGTGTACAGCGTGTGTACCCAGCCGCATTCAGCCATGTCATTTCCGTTGCTGCCACTAACTCAAGTGACAAGCGTCCCAGTTATTCAAACTACCATTCAACAGTCGATATTGCGGCCCCTGGAGATGATATCCTTTCGACCCTGCCTTATGGTAAATACGGCTGGATGAGCGGAACATCGATGGCCACGCCGATGGTGGCGGGTGTAGCGGCCCTGATTTGGTCCCATGAGCCCAAACTCAACACAAAGGAGGTCGAATACCGCCTCTATGATTCAGCCGTGGACCTAGGTGTAAAAGGGAAAGACATCTACTATGGAAACGGGCGGGTCAATGCCAAAAAAGCACTGGAAATGAAGACGCTGACCAAACCGGCCGTGACAGCAATATCCGATAAGGACACCAAGATCAATGGGAAAATCCCTACCGATTTCAAAACGGGGACCGTCTCCATTTATACCGGTAATAAACAACTCGCCACAGTGAAGATCAACGGCGAAAAAACGTTTACAGCGACTATCGCAAAACAAACAGCCGGAACGACCATCTCTACTAGGGTCATCGATAAATCGGGAAATAAAAGTATACCCGTTTCATTTAAAGTGGCAGATAAAACGGCTCCTGCAAGACCGTCGGTAAATACGGTAGGTGACAATACCGTAAAAGTAACCGGCAAAGCGGAAGCGAGCTCTTCCGTCACTGTCAAAACTGGCAGTACGGTTCTAGGCAAAGCAAATTCGAACAGCGCAGGGAATTTCACCGTAACGATGTCAAAAAAACAAAAAGCCGGAAAAGTCCTATCCGTTACAGCAACCGATAAAGCAGGAAATATAAGCTCGATCAAAACCGTGACCGTTGCAGACAAAACAGCACCAAGTAAACCGACGGTCAACACAGTAACGACAAAAACGACAATAGTAACCGGCAAAGCAGAGGCCAACTCCACAGTATCCATCAAAGCATCAAAAAAAGTGATCGGCTCTGCCACAGCAACGACTAAAGGCACATTCTCGGTAAGAATTCCTAAGCAAAAAGCCGGGCAGAACCTTTATACCTATGCCAAAGACAAAGCGAAAAACGTAAGCGAATCAAGAAAAGTAACGGTTAAAAAGTAATAGAAAAACAAGAACAGCCCCCAATAATAAATTGGGGGCTGATCTTATATCAATCTTTATTTCCATACATCAATTCCGTGCTTCTGCTGTAAAGCTCAATGATATTGCCGAAAGGATCCTCACAATAGATTAAATAATAGGGCTTGTTCTCCCAGGTATTCCATATATCGCTTCGCCTTCTTCCGCCAGAAGCAGCAATATCATCAGCCAGCTTTTCAATATCATCCGATACTAAGCAAATATGAAAAAAGCCCTCATAACCGCGACTTTCACCTTTAGGCATTCTCGGCTCATCAAACTCAAAAAGCTCAATCCCCACTCCATTGTCCGCCATCATGTGAGCATTACGCATCTTTTTAACTTCATCACCAAGAAGATCATTCGTCATATTATGTTCATTCTCATCACTCGCATCAAACGAATAGGGACCCGCCAATAATTTGAATCCCAACACCTGCTCATACCACTTAATCGCCGCATCCAAATCAGGTACAGCCAATCCAACATGAGTAATTGCTGTCATATGTATCCCCCCTGGTCATTAAAATACCCTTTTAAGATGAGGGGCAAACGGTACTGTTTTTGGACAAAAAAGAAGCGATAGCAAATTGTATAAACAAGATAAGTAGTGGAGGAAAAATGATTTTATGAAGCAGATGGTGCAGGAATAAGCGGAAGGCATTTGTCACAAGTTAAGGACCTTTAGTCTTGCTGGATAGCTTCGCAGACCACAGAAATTCAATAAATCAGATCTTATCGAAATAGCTATTTTCTTTTCAATAGAAATATAAATAAGGTGCTGCCATTATGTAGCACCTTTGCTTATATTAAAATTTCTAGTAGCCATAAAATTTCCAAACGACTCCTTCTTGTTTCATTCTTTCTTTGATTTTAACCAATCTAAAAAGTCATCCCTAAAAACCCTCTTGGACCTTTTTAAACGAATTAAAGGAAAATCGGGATTTCCCATGTATTCATCAGCAGTTCGTTCACTAACATTCAAATAATCTGCCAAATGCTCCACAGTTAATAATTCTGGTAGTTGTGATATCTCAACCGTTTCGTTCGTTATTATTTCCTCCCTTCTTTCATGATTTACGTAATTTATATGCCCTTCTCCAATGCATACTGCTACTTTCTTAGAACACTTGGGACATGTCAGTGTATCAACTTTATCTTCCATAACAGAAAAACGAGATACTACGCCAAACAGTGTTGAACAATTTTTACATAAATAAGTATATACACCTTCCACTTTCAAATTTATCACTCCTTTGATTTATCATTTGTTAAATTAACAAAATCTATAAGGAGCTAATCTGATATGTGGTAGGCTTAAGCGCTTTTCAATAATCACTCTTCTATTATTGTGCTACGCCCACTTATTAGCTTTATATGCCATTTGTTAATAATTCCCTTTTAAGCTGAGGGGGAAACGTTGCCGTTTTTGGACAAAAAAAAGAAGCAATAGCCAATATTGCTTCTGGTTTACATATATCGACCTCATGAAATTCTTTAAATCTCACCCTCTTCAAGCCTCCTATTATACTCAACTTTACTAATTAATCCCTTTGCATTACAGGTGAGACAATCTGTATAAATATCGTAAGCACCTGTACCTGCACAAACATGGCATTTAACATGAGTTTCCGGTATATCCTTATGCATGAATGAAAAAGCCTTTCCAATATACTGCAGAATAATCATTCCCAAAACTCCTTTTTTTCTATCATACAACGAAAATGAGAGAAGGAAACAGGGGATACAATAACATTACTTAAAACAAATAAAACCATAACATAGTTTACATGGGGTTAAAAAAGTGCTGATGCAAATGCAATAAACTGTTACAAAATCACTTCTGTTTTCAGGAAAAAAGAACATCCACAAAGATGTCCTTTAATGTGTAATTACTTCATTTCTCTCAAAATCCATAGGTAAGCCACTATTGAAATCCCCACAGAGACTGCTGCCATTATGTAAATGCTTATATACCCAAACAGATAGCCGATTTGTCCGAAGAGGATGGCACCGAAACCGATTCCAAGGTCAAAGAAGGAATAGAAAGTGGCATTGGCCATGCCTTTTCGGTTTCGGGCAGCGTGTTCAAGAGACCAGGCTTGAAGAGCCGGTTGGACAGCACCGAATCCAATGCCATAAAAAATAGCTGCCAAATACAGAATCATATTACTTGGCATCCAGGCTAGCAACAGCATCGCCGCTACGATAAAAAGAGTGGATGGAATAAAGACAGCTTGATGTCCTTTTTGATCATAGATCTTTCCAGCAAACATACGTGTGAAAATAAGCGCTAAAGCGTAAAGAAAAAAGTATCCTTGAATACCAGTCAGACCTTTTTCGATTGTATAAAGTGGTAAGAAGGTAGCTGTCCCGCCAAAAGTTACCGTAATGAAAAAAACAAGAACGGACGGAGCAACAGCGCTTTTTTCATACATGTCAATCCTATTAGTTTTAGCTGGGGCCGAAGCATGATCTACTTTTTTATACGTAATTGTTGAAGCCATGATCCAAGCTGCCAGGCTTAATACTCCGCAAAATAAAAACAAATGTTGAAAGGTTAAAACATCCGCTAAGAAAAGCCCGAATGAAGGACCAAAAGCCATCGCCAAATTACCCGATAAAGTGAAGTATCCCATTCCCTCACCCCGACGCTTTGCTGGGATAAGATCGGAGGCAATCGTACCTGATGCCGTAGTCGCATATCCCCAGCCAATCCCTTGTACAATCCTTATGGCGCATAGAAGGAAAATACTCATCATAAATCCAAACGAACCAATCGCTACAGCCAAAAGAGCTAGCCCGAACAGGAAAACAAAACGTCTGCCTTTTGTTTCCAAGGACTGTCCAGCAAAAGGGCGGACAATCAGGGCAGAAAATAAAAACATGCCAGCAACTAGCCCTATATACCGTTCATTTCCGCCAAGCTTTTTTACAAAAAGCGGAAGGGTAGGGGAAGTCATCTGAAAGGATAAAAAAACAAAAAAGTTAGCCAAGAAAATCATAATAAAATCTCGTGACCAGATTTTATTTACAACCGGAAGCTCTGCTTTTAACAAAGGTACACCCATAACAGTCATTCTCCTTAATTGATAGTAATTATCATTCTCATTTTACTGAAGTTATAAAGAACAATCTATAAAAATTAAGAGATCACTATAAATCTAAGTAATATTGACTACAACAAAATAAAAAGAGCCCTAGGGCTCTAAAATAAACTATTAATGAGAAATTTATCCATCCAATAAAAGAAATCCATAGCGGTATACTCAGGGGCATACGTTTACCTTACGTCCGAAACTAAACCCACAACTTATATATATTTTAGTAACTTTAAAACAAGGAATAGTTTCAAAAACAACCTTTATATAGAAAACCAAGTAAAAAGACCAGCATGGGTAGCTTCAACTGTCTATAATGTTGGCGACTATGTAATGGTTGGGCAGAACACATATAAGGTCACAGTAGGTGGAACCGTTGCACCTTCTCATACTAGTGGAACTGCTACAGACGGTACCGTAACATGGCAGTATTTTTTCTTATATAACACAGCTATTAATATCATCAACTTCAAAAATTAGAGCGAATAATATTATCATTGACTCTGATAACTCAAATGACGTTTAAATGTCATGCAAGAAAATCAACCTCTCATTTACGGAAAAATACCTCAACGGTGAAGCGGTCTCTTTTATACAAACAAAAACATACAATTACCAGCCATTGCAATATGCACTGATTGTTATCGGGAATATATATTTAAAAGATGCGAACTTTAGTGATGTCGTTTTTGGATAACAATAACAGGAGAGTTAAAAGTGGAACAAAATTGTATTTTTATAACAACGGGAAATATTTCATGTATGATGGAGTAACCGGAGCATTAAGGAACGTAGGAATAGAAAATGGAACTGCTCGTCCTAGTGCACCGTTCAAAGGTCAGGTTTTTATTGATACGATCAACAAGCAAATTTGGTACGACAGTGCTCAATGGCGGGATGTTATGGGGAATATCGTTTAAAGTATAAGAATAAACCCGAGAATAAGTTCTCGGGTTCTATGTTACTTGTTCTTATTTGGTTTATAAAAAAGACCGACAACAAATATTAGTATTATAAAACAGTAAACACCAATTCTTTGGCGAGTGGATCCTCCTTCATAGGCAATACCCAATGCTAAAGCATGAATTATTATAGGAATTAAATATAAATACATTTTTTTTCTTAATGATTTGAATTTAATGAATTTATAAGCAAACATCAGTAATGTAAAACTGAATAATAAAGCAAATCCAGAATCAATTTGAACGTAACTATAGGTTGTTTTTTCACCAGAGAATACTCCCCAAGGAAATGGCGCAAAAAACATATTAATTAATCCGTACGGGATAGTTAATATAGATCCGAGTAAAGATTGGTTTGATAAAAATTCTTGGCTGAGAGTGAGGTAATTTGACAAGAAAGTAAAATTGAACACAATTACTACAACTGCAATCAAAAATAAAGTTGATATAACTTTATTTAATACATTCTTGAAATGAATTCTGTTAAATATTACATCAAAACTAATTGCTGCTAGTACAGAGAACCCAGCATAAATTCTCGTAAGTATTAAACACCCAATTAATAAAGTAATTAATAATATGTGTTTTTTGTTTCCGAATTTATAGATATGGAAAATCAAAATCATTAAGAATAAGACTAGGCTATCCTTTAGAATGTTACTAGTAAACAATAAAAAATTAGCGCTTAGGATAACTAATATTGTCGAAACATATGAAATTCTTTTGCCGAATTCACTGTAAATAATCCTGTAAAAAAGTAATGCAGACAAACTAAAAAGAAAAATATTAACTAAGTAAAGCGAAAAATTTGTTTCGAAAATGTATTTCGCAAAATACAACAAATAATAATAAAAAAATTGAGAAGTTCCTGTTACTGATTCCATCGTATAAAAATCCAAGTTACCAACAGTTACAAGGTCTTTTAAATTTGAAATGTATCTAAAGCTGTCTGGAAAAGGGGAAAACATAGACGTGTATAAAGTATATGCATAGTAAGACCTGAGTATAAACCCAAAAAAGATTAAAAATAAAATTGTTTTCGGTACAGGTTGTTCTTTTTCTAAGGAGAAAAAGAACAAAAAACCGCACAATAAAATAAGGATTAGAAAAAATGAGATAAGTTCCTCTGACCCAATTGAACTTATTAATGAATAACCTAATAAAAGAAAAGCTGAAACTATTAAAATAATTGATGAACTTAAAAAAAGTTTTCTTTTAATCATATAACGATACCACTCTCTATTTTTAGTGTTTTTGTACTATTGTATCGTCAAAAATAAATATTGTAAATCAAACTTTCAATAGGAAGAAAGAGCTACCCACTAACACGGAGCGGCTTTTTGGCGTTGTCTTAAATTCATCGAAGGGAGGTGTGGCATATGGCGGAACCTACAACTCGTGAACTGTACGAAATTATAATCAAATGCGCGTAGATGTCGGCGTAATGAACACGAAAATGGATTTCGTAATGGATTCGAAGAAAACTGCGGAACGTGCGGAGGCAAAGGCGGATTTGGCGCTGGTCAAAACGGCCGAATTGGAGAAGGTTATCGATGGGATGAAGAAGTTGACAATATGTGCGACCGGGCTAATAGTGCTGGCGATTTTAACCATCGCTGGGCTATTGGTTACGATCCTTTTTCAATAGGACGTCGGCATGCCGTAGCTCTTCGCTGGACACGAATCAAATTAGGGCGCCGACCTTGAAGTAAGTATAGCACGTACAATTCGAAAGGGGAATGTTAAAATGGCAAATTTAGACGGATTGCACCCGATTGTTCGCGAAGTCACGGAGAAACAAATCGAAGTATGTAAGGAGAAAGGGATCGACATCATTATGGCGCAGGCTTACCGTTCCATTGCGGAACAGAACGCATTGTATGCGAAGTGACGGACGACGGTGGGCCCGAAAAGTAACCAACGCAAAAGGCGGCACGTCGTATAAGATGTACCAAACAAAAGTCCTTTAAAGAAATTCCCTCATTTTCACCTAACATATTGAACACAGCTCTCGGCTAGGTTTTCTTGTGATAATTATAAATATAAACGATTTCCTTTTATATGTGGCATTTAAGGCAATTACTTTACAATGTAATCCTTAAGAGAAAGCCGACAAGTTGAATCAGTCAGCTTTCTCATGAAATTAAAATAAACTTAAATATTTCTTACAAGGATCTTGATATGATGCTGGATTTTCTAGCAAACACTTAGCTTTAGAACAGACGGAAAAGATTTGGAAAGCATCATAACAAAGTTACAAAATGAGCTGCCGAATGCAAAAATTCTTATCACTTCACCAAACCCAGTCGCAAATGGTAAAACAGAGAATAGTTTAGGGTTGAATTATTTAGAATATATTAAAGCTTCCGAGCAGGTAATCAAAACGAATAAATGGTCTTATTTGAATAGCAAAGAAGAGATAGAAAAGAAACTAAGTAAAAAGAATATGAGATTGGCTGATATCCTGACTAATGATAACATCCATCCCAATGACCAAGGGCATTACATATGGTTCGAAGTTTTGCAGGAATATATTAAGTTGAAGAAGTAGTAAAAGGGGAAAAATGGCTATAACCACTTTTCCCCTTTTTTTTGGCTTCTTCTAAAAGAAAGCGTTATCAAAGTTTCTCAATCCTTAAAGACATCACTTTCTATCTTGAATAAATTCTCGCATTTCCTCTTTCGATATTCCTGATCCCATAACATCCTGCATAATTTCAAGCCACTCTTCATCCATGACCTTGTCTGCTTGTTCATTCAACAACAGAGCATCCACTTTAATACAAAGGATTCTAGCGATTTTTTCCAAAACTAAAATAGTAGGGTTTGTTTGAAGGTTTCTTTCCAGTGAGCTTATATAGGATTTGGCAACGCCGGATTTTGCGGAGAGTTCACTTATTGACATTTTCCTTTCTTCCCTAAGCGACTTAACTCGGTAACCTATCATATAGACCACACCTAACCATTAATATGAAAATAATATACTAATTTAAACTATTACTTTCAGTGTACACATTTTCCTTTCATTTTTAATGATAACTAGGCACTAAAATACTTGACATTATTATATATATAAACGGATTTTTCTGTTTTGGTAGGCATTTAGATAGGTTGCTTTCAAGAAAATATTGTGAATATGATAATGCATATAAGAAAGATTGGGATTTAGTGTATACTTAGATTTATTGAAATTTAAGTCACAAATATTCTGGGAAATGGTTATATATATGTTATTAATGCAACAATTATAAAATTAGAAATTATTTCCTTTGTATTACCATTTTCTTTTTTGTAAAATTACTTTGGTATTTGAAAAGTATTCTTTCATTGTAAGTTTCATGTAAATTTCCTTGAAAATACATAATAATAGGTAATATTATGGTATAATGCAATAGGTCATTTTTAACATATCAGGAGGATGAAATGGAAGAAACTATTAGTATTAAAGATATTTTTAAAACATTAAAGAAACGTTGGAAGCTAATCATACTGCTAACATTAATTGCTGCTTTGATTAGTGGCTCAATTTCTTATTTCTTATTAACACCCGTATACCAATCTTCAACACAGATCCTGGTTAATCAAAAACAATCAGAGAACCAATTGGACTCGACACAAATAAGGTCTAATATCGATATGATCAATACATACAGTGTGATCATAAAAAGTCCAGCGATTTTGGAGAAGGTAATTGATGATCTTGAACTGAACCAAAGCGTAGATCAACTTAGTCAAAAAATCACGATTAACAGTCAAGAAAATTCCCAGGTCTTCTCTTTAACTGTACAAGATAGTAATCCATCTCAAGCAGTCGTAATAGCAAACACGGTTTCTGAAACTTTTCAAAAGGAAATCAAGGATATCATGAACGTCGATAATGTTAGTGTTCTTGCAAAGGCAGAAATTAAGGAAAATCCTTCGCCTGTAAAACCTAATCCAGTATTAAATATGGCTATTGCGGTAGTGGTCGGATTGATGGCAGGAGTCGGCTTAGCATTCCTCCTAGAGTATATGGATAATACGATTAAGGACGAGGATGATATTGAGAGACTTCTAGAATTACCCATCCTTGGAACGATTCAAAAGATTACACAGGTACATAAAAAAGGATAATCCGGATAAGATGCAATATGAAAGGAAGCGGGATTTTTGAGAAGTAAAGAAAAAAAACAGGTGAACTTGATTGCACAGACTAATCCTAAGTCACCTATTACTGAACAATATCGATTAATTAGAACGAACATTCAATTTTCCTCAGTTGATAAAGAAATACAAACCATAGTGGTAACTTCTTCGGAACCAAATGATGGGAAATCGACGACAGCAGCAAACCTCGCCATCGTTTTGGCACAGGAAGAGAAAAAGGTTGTGCTAGTGGATGCTGACTTAAGGAAACCATCCGTTCATTATGCTTTTAGCCTTAGTAATATAGAGGGGCTTACGAGTGTGCTAACAAAGAAAATGAGTGTAGAAAAATCAATCATGAAAACGAATGTGCCTAATCTGGAAATTCTGACAAGTGGACCAATACCGCCTAACCCTTCGGAATTATTGAATTCCAAAGCGATAGAAAAAGCGATTGATGAACTAAAAGGAATGTATGATTATATCATTTTTGATACACCGCCAGTTCTGGTAGTACCGGATTCCCAAATCGTAGCCAATAAATGTGATGGCGTGATCATGGTAGTGGCGAGCGGCAAGACAAACAAACAAAGTGCAGTGAAAGCAAAGGAGCTTTTAGTGAAAGCTAATACACCCTTGCTTGGAGTCGTTTTGAATGGCGTTGAAACGGATAACAGCAATTATTATTACTATCATTCTTAATGAAATAAAACAATTTTCGACAAAATAACACCCTGTTTAATGGAAGTTTTATATGCTACTATTAGTCAGGGTATTAATTCCTATTATTGAAAATAAGGCCTTTTTGCCTATTTGTATTATAAAGGAAGTGTATGAAATTTGATCGACATACATTGTCACATTCTCCCAGGGTTGGATGATGGGTCTGCAAATATGAAGGAAAGCTTGAATATGGCAAGAAAAGCGGTAGAAGCAGGAATCACCCATTTATTTGCCACGCCACATCACTTAAATGAGAAATATGTAAATGTAAAAAATGACATAATAGAACGTACAGTGAGGTTAAATGAGAGTTTTCAATTAGAAAATATTCCACTTACCATTCATCCCGGACAAGAAGTAAGAATACACAGGGACATATTTACTTCACTTGAAAAGGGAGAAATCCTAACACTGGATGATAACGGTACGTATTTACTGGTAGAGCTTCCGTCGGGAAAGGTTCCTACATACACGCAAGAAGTGATATATGAGTTGCTGCTTAAAGGAATAACAACGATTATTGTACATCCGGAGAGAAATAAAGAATTGATAGCCAATCATAAACTATTATTTGAATTAGTCCAGGAGGGCGCGTTAGTACAAATTACCTCTGGCAGTATCATCGGGAACTTCGGTAAAAGTATACAATCATTTTCAAAAAAGATAATCGAACATAATCTGGCTCATTTTATTGCTACAGATGCACATAATATAGGTTCTAGAGGGTTTACGTTACAACAAGCCTATGAAACAATTACAAAAGTATATGGGATAGAGCGTACATTTCATTTCAAAGAAAACGCTGAACAACTATTAAAGGACCAAAGCCCAGTTGTTGAAAAACCAGTGCCATTCAAAAAGAAAATTTTAGGAATCTTTTAGAAAGTAGATAATTAGGGGACGCTTACAAAAAATAAAAAATTTGTCTTCATGTAAAGATGAAAAATATAGGTTTGTAAATTACCTCCAATTAGATTAGTGACTTGTTCAACGACAAATAACCCTTAGGTTATAAGAATATTTTAAAAATGTAAAGTAGATATACAAGATAAATCATTCTTATATTACTAATTAATACATTGTGAAATAGAATACAATTCATTAAAACTGTTTATAATAGAGAGTAAATCAAAACTATATTAAAGGGGGAAATGTGGTTGGCCTACCGAAAACGATTAACACTTCTGGCCCTATTAGATTCATTAATAGTATTATCGGCCATTTATGTAAGTTATTTATTCTTGTATCCCTATTTAGAAATATTTAAATTACCAACGCTCTTAGTCACATCAGTATCTCTATTAATCAGCCATCATTTTTTTGCTTCTATTTATAAACTGTATAAGAAGGCCTGGGAGTATGCAAGTATTGGAGAGTTACTTTCCATTGTTAAAGCCGTAAGCTTATCGGTTATCACTGTTATTGCCATCCAGTTAATGGTTTTTCAAGATGTTTATGTAAGGGCCATGGCATTAACGTGGATGATGCATGTTATCCTAATTGGCGGTTCCCGTTTTTCGTGGAGAATGCTGCGTGACCGTTTGATAAATAATCAAAAGGAAACCAGAAACACATTGGTAATCGGGGCGGGATCTGCTGGAACCATGGTTGTACGTCAGCTCCTCAATAATCATGATACGGAACTTAAACCAGTAGCATTCATTGATGACGATCCGAAAAAAGATAAGCTAGACATCTTAGGAATACCCGTTGTCGGTAACTCAAAACATATTCCCGAAATGGTTGAAAAATATCATATAGATAATATTGTCATTGCGATTCCTTCATTAAGTAAGAAAGAATTGAAAGTTATCTTTGATGAATGTGTAAAAACGAATGCAAAAACACAAATCATGCCGATGCTTGAAGATATTATGTTAGGGAAAGTAGCCGTTAATCAGTTTAAAGAAGTAGAAGTGGAAGATTTATTAGGAAGAGAACCAGTTGAATTAGATATTAATAGCATATCGGAATATGTAACTGGTAAGACCATCCTAGTTACTGGAGCGGGAGGATCTATTGGTTCCGAGATTTGCCGTCAAATATGCAGATTCTCTCCAGGAACTCTTATAATATTAGGACATGGAGAAAATAGTATATATCAAATTGACATGGAACTGAAAAAGTTATATGACAATCAAATTGAAATCATCCCTATCATCGCAGATATTCAAGATCGAGATAGAATTTTTGAAGTGATGGAAACCTACCGACCTGATGTAGTTTACCATGCGGCTGCACACAAACATGTCCCACTAATGGAATATAATCCTCGTGAAGCAGTAAAGAATAACGTTTTTGGTACAAAGAATGTTGCAGAAGCTGCAGACACGTTTAGAGTAGGAACGTTTGTCATGATTTCATCTGATAAGGCAGTTAACCCAACAAATGTAATGGGGTCAACTAAGCGGATTGCTGAAATGGTAATACAACAGATGGCTAAAAACAGCACAACAAAATTTGTGGCTGTCCGTTTTGGAAATGTCTTAGGAAGCAGAGGGAGTGTAATTCCTTTATTTAAAAAACAAATTCAGGCAGGTGGACCCGTAACTGTTACGCATCCCGAAATGACGAGGTATTTTATGACTATACCTGAGGCATCTAGGTTGGTTATTCAAGCTAGTTCTCTTGCACGAGGTGGAGAGATTTTCGTACTAGATATGGGTGAACCGGTCAAGATTGTAGATTTAGCTACAAACCTTATTCAATTATCAGGTTATTCTATAGATGAAATTGGAATTGAATTTTCTGGTATTCGACCAGGGGAGAAGCTGTTTGAGGAATTATTGAATGAAGACGAGATTCATAATGAGGCTGTATTTCCAATGATTTTTATTGGAAACGCCATAGTTCGTAATTTCGAGTTGGTTGAGAAGTTGTTAGAAAACTGGGATGATTTAACAGTGGAAGAGATAAGAGATTGTGTTTTGAAAATTGCAAACAAAAATGAGTATATTAAAATACCTATCTTAAATTAAACTTCTAGTGGAAAAAATCTGTGCAAACTAATGTTTGTGAAAAGGTGATTAGATGAAAGTATACCCTAAAGTTAAACGTGGATTTGATTTTTTATTAGCTTTTTTTGCAATATTTGTATTGTGGCCATTTTTTTTAATAATAGCAATCATGATTAAATTAAGTTCAGATGGCCCAGTTCTTTTTAAGCAAAAACGTATTGGAAGACATAAGCGTGTATTTTATATATTGAAGTTTAGAACCATGAGAATTGAAGCTCCAAAAGATATGCCAACACATTTATTGCAGGATCCATCTACCTTTATTACAAGTATCGGGAAATTCCTTAGAAAAACAAGTTTAGATGAATTACCACAGCTAATAAATATTCTAAAAGGGGATATGAGTTTTGTTGGTCCACGCCCTGCATTGTGGAATCAATATGATTTAATTGAAGAAAGGGATAAATATGGAGCAAACTATATATTCCCGGGTCTAACAGGTTGGGCACAAATAAATGGCAGAGATGAATTGCCTATAAAAATTAAAGCAAGACTAGATGGTGAATATGTTAAAAGAATGGGGATTCTTTTCGATTTAGAAGTATTCATTAAAACAGTTTTCTCGGTTCTTAAAAGTGAGGGAGTCAAAGAAGGAGCAACCAATAATAAAAGGATTTAAGTCTATTAATCTAGAGTTGAGGGGGTTACTATGAATATATTAATCACTGGTGAAAAAAGTTATGTTGGCTTGCGTTTAAAAGATTGGTTAATGCATTCATATGAACCATATAATATAGACGTTGTAAGTTTAAGGAATGAAAATTGGAGAAGTATTGATTTATCTACTTATGATGTGATTTTTCATGTAGCAGCAATTGTACATAAGAAAGAAAAGCCTGATTCCGAAAATATATATTACAAGGTTAATAAAGAATTAACAATTGAGTTAGCGGAAAAAGCAAAAAAATCAGGAGTCAAGCAATTTATCTTTATGAGTACGCTATCTGTTTATGGAATAGAAGGTAAAATGAATCAAAAGGTAATAATTAATAATTCAACTCCATGTATTCCTAATTCTTTATATGGGAAGAGTAAACTTGAAGCCGAAATAGCGTTAAATGATTTAAATGATTCACAATTTAAGGTCGCTATTATTAGGGCACCAATGATCTATGGTCCGAAATGTCCAGGTAATTATGTAAGATTAAGAAAACTGGCTATAAAAGTACCTGTATTTCCATTAGTGAATAATTTAAGAAGTATGATTTTTATTGATAATTTATCGGAGTTTATAAAAATATTAATAGAAAAGCAAGAGGCTGGTTTATTTTTTCCACAAAATAAAGAGTTGATTAATCCTTCAACTATGGTAAAACTAATTGCGCAAGAAAATTCAAAGAAAGTCTATTTATCAGTAATTCTCGGTATCAGTATAAAATTAATTGGAAATCGCATAAATTTATTGAATAAAGTTTTTGGTAGTTTAATTATTGATCCGAGCTTATCCAATTATAAAAACTTATCATACTCTGTTGTAAATTTAAAAACTTCCATTGAAAATTCGGAACAAAACAAAGTAAAAGGTGTTAAGTCATGAAAAAAGTATTGATTTTAGCTAATCATCTTGATTGGGTCTATTCATTAAGAAAAGAACTAATAGAAGAGTTAAATAAATCTTATAAAGTAGTACTTTGTGTGCCTGTGAGTGGAGCTGAATTCAAATTAAAATATTTTAAAGATATGGGTGTAGAGATTGAGTTTATTAATTACCAAAGACGAGGGAAGAATCCCCTAAATGAATTAATCTTATTTACTAAATACTATAAATTAATAAAAAAAATAAATCCGGATATTGTTTTAACTTATACAATAAAACCTAATATATATGGGGCATATGCGGCAAAAAAACTTAAAAAACCAGTAATTATGAATATAACTGGAGTAGGTACGTCTTTAACCACATCCAAATTAAAGCATCTAGTTATTAATTTGTATAAATTTGCCTGTAAAGATGTAAATACGATTTTCTTTCAAAACCAAGAAAATTTTCGGGTTTTTATCTCTCAAAAAATATTTCATCCAGATAAGGCGATTTTAATCCCTGGTTCAGGAGTAAATATAACAAGATTCACACCACAAAAAAAAATAGGTGATGATAATAAAATAAAGTTCTTATTTATTGGAAGAGTGATGAAGGAAAAAGGTATTGATGAATATCTTGAAGCAGCGGGGAATCTAACTGAAAAATACCCTAATATAGAATTTCAGGTTTTAGGTCTTATTGAAGAAGAAAATTATAAAAATATTATTTCTAACAATAAAAAAATAAACTATTTAGGTGTTTCTAATGATGTTAGAAATGAAATCAGAGAAGCTGATTGTATAGTTAATCCGTCTTATCATGAAGGAATGTCTAATGTGTTGCTAGAATCAGCAGCTATGGGTAAACCACTAATAGCTTCCAATATTTCAGGTTGTAAGGAAATTGTGGAAGATGGTTATAATGGGTATTTATTTGAAGTTAAGTCAGTTTCTTCATTAGAATATAAACTCATTCAATTTTTGGGGCTTGATTCAAAAGAAAAAGAAGAAATGGGGGAAAAATCCCGAAAGAAAATTGAAGTCGAGTTTAACAGGGTTAAAATTATAGATGAGTATTTGAGAGCAATTGAAAATATATTAACAAGATAAGTAACTAAAAAGGAATGCGTTAAATATAGAAAAATAGTGGTATACTTTTTTATTTTTGGAAAAATATACACAAAAGGAACTAAGGATGGCTAAATTAAAAATAACATTAATTGTGGTTTTAATATTATCATTAGGTAGTAAAGGTTTAGGATTCTTCAGAGATATTCTCATTACAAATTATGTTGGTTTCAATGAAAAAACCGATGCAATATTTGTTGCAATTTCAATCTGTACCCTCTTATTCTCAATATTTAACACCACAATTAGGACTACATTCGCCCCAATGTTTTCTGCGAATTTTTTGCAAGATCCAATAACTGTAATTAGAGAATACAAAGAAATTAGACGATTTTTAATTCTTGTTATGTTTGTGACTAGTTTATTAGTTTTCTTTTTCCCTGGAATTTTTATAAAAATTATTACTCCAGGATTAAGTGGGGAAACTCTAACCTATGCATTAATATTTCTAAAATATTTGTCTTTTATAATATTTTTATATGGTGTCTTTTTTATCTCTACGGGTTTTTTACAGTCTATGAATATATTTCAAACAGTTGAGTACGGAAATTTGTTTAATAACATGGTTATTGTAACTTTTATTTTTTTATTCTATAAACATATGGGAATTAATTCTGTAATTTTTGGTTTACTATTTGGTGCTTTTATCCAGGCATTGTATGGTCAATTAAGATTACATAAAAGAATAAAAAGATACAAAGTTAAAAATGAAAAAAACTTATTTAATTACCATAAAATAAAGCAATTCATAAAAAATTCTCAATATATTTTATTTGGTAGTATGGTTTCTCAGCTAACTGTTTTATCGGACAAGTTTGTAGCATCATTTTTAAATCAAGGAAGTATCACTGCTTTACATTATTCAAATGTTTTGAAAAATTTACCTTTGAATATAATAGTTTTAGTAGTTACCAACATACTTTTTACTAATTTGTCAATTTACTATGTAAAAAATAAAGAAAAATTCAACTTTTTTATAACAGAACAAATAAAATACTTACTTTTCCTTATTTCTCCAATTTTTATTATGATGTTTGTATATAGTGAAGAAATAGTAAGATTATTGTATTTTAGAGGAGCTTTTACTGAAAGAGGTGTAGAAATGACATCTCAGGCTTTAATGGCATATTCAGCGGGCCTATTTTTCATTGTAATCAAAGAAGTACTTACAAAGGTATGCTATGCTGCAAAAAATACTAAGCTTCCATTATTGGTTTCAATTTTATCTCTAATTATTAATTTAGTTTTCAATTTCATACTAAGTTATTATTTTTATCATATTGGTATTGCAATAGCGACAACAATAAGTGTGATTATAAATTGTTTTGTGTTGTTATATTATTTAAATAAATTTAATGTAATTGAAAATGTAAAATTAATCTTAGTAATTACCTTTAAATATTCCTTAATGTTACTAATTTCACTGGTGAGTATATACTCTTTAAAAAATTCAATTTTTATTAATTTTAGTGATAGGTTGAACATATTATTTGGTTTAGGAATGATTTTTATTATTTATATATCATTCCATAAAAAACTTGGTATCGATCTTAAATTATTAAGGGTGAAAAGATAATGTTAATGAAAATATATCTAGTATTGTTAAAAAAAATCAACAGAAAGAAATATGCTCAAAAAGTTTATAAATTAAGAGAAAAACAATTGAAAACTTTAGGTGTGAAAATTGGGGAGGATTGTAGAATTGAAAATGCAAAGTTTGGTTCAGAACCTTACTTAATAACGATTGGTAATCATGTAACTGTGGGAGCTAACGTTCAATTCGTTACTCATGATGGTGGTGTATGGATCCTTCGTGAAAAGTATCCAGATATTGATGTTTTTGGTCCTATAGAAATTGGTGATAATTGTTTTATAGGTATTAACTCTATAATTATGCCGAATGTAAAGATAGGTGAAAACTCTGTAGTTGCTGCTGGTTCAATAGTTACCAAGAATATTGAAGCGAATTCTATTGTTGCGGGTGTACCAGCGAGATTAATAAGGAAAACGGCTGATTATGAAGAAAAAGTATTACGTAATGCCTTTCATACCAAAAAATTAAATTATGGTGAAAAGAAAAGTTTCTTAGTAAAACACTTCTATCAGAACTATAAAAAAGAACAAGGTGATTTTTATAAAAAATATGAAAATTGATGATCGTATTGACGCATTAAATAAATGAATTGAGTTGGGATTTTCTTCTCTGTTTGGGGTAGGTATTGGCAATACTAATGAGAATATACTAGGTTTATCTTCTCATAATTTTTATATTCATATTCTTTCTGAAGCAGGCATTATGATTTATTTAATATTTCCTGTTGTTGTTTCTATTTTGATATATCTTAGTTTCAAAGAGATTAAACAAGGTATGAAAAATAAAATAATTTTATATTTAACAGTATTCTTGTTTTTTATCTTGTTAAATGGATTTTTTACTCACAACATAATTAATATTAGTGTGTACTATTTTTTTCTTGCTTTATATATTACGAATATTGAAATACCGAGATTTAAAAATGTTAGTTAAGGATGAGGTGCACTGTGATAAGAAAAATAATGTTAAAATATTTATTGAACAAGTCTATAAAAAAAGGATTAAAATTGGGAAGTGATTGTCGAATATTAGGGGTTCCTAATTTTGGGAGTGAACCTTATTTAATAAAAATAGGAGATAGATGTACTATTACTAGTGGAGTTAAATTTGTAAATCATGATGGAGGGACTTGGGTCTTTAGAAGAGAGCCTCAATATAATCACATAAAGAAGTATGGAAGAATTGAAATAGGTAGTAATTGTTTTATTGGCATTAATTCAATTATAATGCCAAATGTAAAAATTGGAAATAATTGTGTTGTAGGAGCGGGATCTATTGTTACAAAAGATATACCAGACAATTGTGTTGCTGTAGGTAGCCCTGCTAAAGTAATAATGTCTTTAGAGGAGTATATACAAAAGAGCGAAAAGAATCGGACAATATTCCCCGAAGTTCTAGAAACTTCAAAAAGGGAATATTTAACCAATTTATTTTGGGGGGAATGAGATGCATATAGTCATGTTAATTTCTAGTTTTCATCCTTTGATAGGTGGGGCGGAAAGACAAGCACTAAGATTAAGTGAGAAGTTAGTAGATAGTGGAATTAGAGTTACCGTTTTAACAAGATGGCATGAAGGATTAAGAAAAGAAGAAAAGATAAATGGGGTAAATGTTAATAGAATTAAGGTTTCAAAAAATCCTAAATTAGCACCGGTTATATTTTTAATCAAAACTCTTAAATTCATTCGCGAGAATAAAAATGATATAGATATCATTCATGCTCACGCTCTAAGTGCACCGGGTTTGACTGCTGCTGTTGCTTCTCGTCTATTTAAAATCCCATCAATTGCAAAAATTGCTGGTGGTGGGAATAAAGATGGTTGTGAAATTATTAGAATAAGTCATTCGGGAATTTTGGGCAAATTAAAAGTCAATTTTATGAAAAAGAATATTTCAAAATTTATTGCTATAAGTAAATTGATTGAAAAAGATTTATTGAAAGTTAAGGTTCCTGAATCAAAGATTATATTTCTTCCAAATGGAATAGATTTGGATAAGTTTGCACCAATAAAAAATAATATTTTAGAGAATGAAAAAATAAATAAATTCGCTTTTATTGGAAGGTTAGAAATGATTAAAGGGATAGATGTTTTACTTAATACATGGGAAAGTATGAGTAAAGAATTTTTGTCTAAAAATAAACTTCTCATTGCAGGTAACGGAAGAGAAACACATCTTTTAAAGAATACGGATTCCTCAATTGAACATCTAGGGAAAGTAGATGATGTTTTAAAATTGCTCAATGAAATAGATATTTTTATTTTACCTTCAAGATATGAAGGGATTTCTAATTCCTTACTTGAAGCAATGGCAACTGAAAAAATAATAATTGCAAGTGAAGTTGGAGGTAATACTGATTTATTAATACATAATCTAAACGGATATTTATTTGAAAATGAGAATGTTGACCAATTAAGAAAATTATTTAAGTATACAAGTGAAAACATAATAGAATTAAATGGAGTAGGAAAAGAGGCAAGAGCAACACTTGTAAAAAATGGTTTTGATTTATCAGAAATCCAAAGT